>NZ_JAPZLF010000002.1:0-481933 GCF_033804645.1 Micromonospora sp. RTGN7
GCCAGAACTGAACATCCCCCGCGAACGGATCGTCTTCGTCTCCGGCATCGGCTGCTCCTCACGCTTCCCGTACTACATGAACACCTACGGCATGCACTCCATCCACGGACGCGCCCCCGCGATCGCCTCCGGCCTGTCGGTGTCCCGCCCCGACCTGTCCGTCTGGGTCGTCACCGGCGACGGCGACGCCCTGTCAATCGGCGGCAACCACCTCATCCACGCCCTACGCCGCAACGTCAACCTGAAGATCCTGCTGTTCAACAACCGGATCTACGGCCTCACCAAAGGCCAGTACTCACCCACCTCCGAAGTCGGCAAAATCACCAAATCCACCCCCGCCGGCTCGGCCGACGCCCCGTTCAACCCGCTCTCGCTCGCCCTCGGCGCGGAAGCGACCTTCGTCGGCCGCACCATCGACTCCGACCGCAAACACCTCCAATCGGTGCTACGAGCCGCAGCCGAACACCAAGGCTCCGCATTCGTGGAAATCTACCAAAACTGCAACATCTTCAACGACGGCGCGTTCGAACAACTCAAGGAACCAGGCACCCGAGACGACTACCTCATCCGACTCGAACACGGAAAACCCATCACCTTCGGCACCGACGGACAACTCTGCGTGATCCACCCACCCGGCGGCTTCGGCCTACAGGTACGCGAGACCGCCACCGTCCGCCCAGAAGAAATCGTCGTACACGACACCACCGTCAACGACCCCGCCTACGCATTCGCACTATCCCGACTCCCCGGCCTCGACCTGAGCAACACCCCAATCGGCGTATTCCGCTCAGTCAACCGCCCCACCTACGACAGCGTCGTACAAAACCAGGTCCAAGCGGCAAAAGCCGAAGTCACCGAAACCCCAGAACAACAACTCACCGGACTCCTCGCCAGCAGCGACACCTGGACGAACAATGGGTGCTCGGAGCTTGAATAGGCCAAGGGGTCGTGGCCGAATTCAATGAACGAGGCTTTATGACCGGTACCGTGATGTTCTGGTAGGCGGACTCAGCGCAGGCCGCCTACCAGAACATCCTCGAGCACCGTACGACCGATGCCGCCTCACCCCACCTCGCTCGGCTCCTGGGCGGCGGCCGTGGCCAGCGAGGGCGTCGGCCCTACGCGAAGGATCCGCCCGGTGGGCAACACGATCGCGACCCCGAGCAGGCCGGCGACCACGGTTGCGGCGAACGCCGGGCGCCCGCCCACGAATTCGACGATCTGACCAGCCGATCCCGCGCCGATCGCCAGGCCCACTCCCAACGCCGTCTGTACCCAGGCGAAGCCTGCGGTGATGCCGTCGGCAGGTACCAGGAGTTGGACGATCTCGTATGCGACGATCAGGGTCGGTGCGACGGCGGCGCCGGCGATGAAGCTGCTCAACGCCATCACCGCCAGGTTCGGAGCGAGAAGCAGCGGAATCGTGCCGACGCCGAGGCAGAGGACAGCGATCTGGAACCGGCGCACCGGTGACCCCGGCAGCTGCCGTGAGCCGTAGTAGAGGCCGGTGACGAGACTTCCCACCGAGAACGCGGCCACGAGCGGACCGGCCAGGATCAGCCGACCTTGCTCCTCGGCGAAGCCCACCATGGACACCTCGACCGAACCGAGGACCACCCCCAGGGTGACGCAGAACAGCAAAATCACCCGGACTCCGGGGATTCGGACCGCGCTCGCTCCACGACCGCCGCTGCTGTCGACAGGTGGCTGCGTGCGGCGTTGGGCGGCGAAGGCCAGGCCGCCGAGGAGGGTGAAGACCATGCCGGTGGCGAATCCGGCTGCGGAGTGGATGGACGCGGAGAGCACAGTGGTGAGCGCAGGCCCGATGATGTAGATCATCTCGTCGATGGCTGCCTCAACCGAGAGCGCGCTCTTGAGGCTCGCCGTGCCCCCCACCATGGCCGCCCAGCGTGCCCGGACCAGAGAGCCGATGGGGGGGAAGGCGGCGCCCGCGACGGCGGCGAACACGAAGAAGGTCCAGACCGGCAGCTCCCACAAGGCGGACAGCAACAGGCCGGCCAGCCCTGCGGTGTGGATCAACACGGTCGGCAGCAGGACCTGGCCCTGGCCCTTGCGGTCGGTCAGCCGTCCGATGTACGGCGCTCCGAGGGCCTGGGCGGTCAGGATGGTTGCGCACACCGCGCCGGCGAGCGAGTACGAGTCGGTTGCCGACGTGACCAGCAGGAGGGTGGCGATGCCCAGCATGGACATGGGCAGCCGGGCCACGGCGGCGGCGATCACGAACCGACGGGTGTCAGGAGATTCGAGCAGCGTGCGATAGCTGTCAGCCACGGTTTCGGCGCTGCCCCGACAGCTTCCTTTCGGCGGGCTGGTGTTTCGTCACACCAACGGGGGTCCCAGCGTGATGAGAGGGTGCCGCTGGTGAGCCAGGGCAGAACCCGGCGGGGAGAAATCGAACTATAACCTCCGCCCACCATTCACGCCATGCTCGACCCGGTTGTAGTGCCATTACACGATGCAGGTTGGACTGCTGCGGCACAAAAACCTGCGGTAGTTCCTTCGGTCTCGGCAAAAGCCTTCGGTCATCCCTTCGGCCCCAACGGGGACGGGCGCTGCCATGCTGGCCTCGACAACGTGGCATCGGCGGCCCGGGAACTGGCTGACTTTCTGGCTACCTGCACCAGGCAGCGTAGGTCCGTTCACCCTCGCCGGTGAGCTTCGGATTCCGGCTGAGGGGCCGTTCTGCACATTTGACGAGGCGTCGTCTGTGCGATTTGTCGCCGACCACTGTCAGTCACGCTTGGGTGGCCCTGTGGCGTCTGTCCGCTTCATGGGCGAATCAGGAAGAGGAGAAAATGGTTCAAGAGCTCGGCGCCTACTACGATGTCATCATCATGGGCGGCGGACCCGCTGGGTCGACCCTGGCCGCCCAGTTGGCGCGTACCTCTAACCTGTCGGTGGCGATTCTGGAGAAGGTCACGCACCCGCGGGAGCACATCGGCGAGTCCCTGGCCCACCCGACGACCCCGGCGCTCGAGGAGATCGGGGCCCTCGAGAAGATGATGGCCAGCGATTTCTGGGTGCAGAAGTTCGGTGGCATCTTCAACTGGGACAGCGCTGCCGAAGGCCCCGCCATCGGATTCTTCGACCACGAGTCCTACCAGCAGGACGGCGTGCACCGGTGGGCCGGGCACGTCAATCGTGCGGATTTCGACCACATGCTGCTCCAACACGCGGCCGAGTCGGGGGCGCAGGTCTTCGAGGAACACACCGTCTCGGACTTCGAGCGGCTGGAGGACGGCTGTCTGATCACCCTGAACGACGGGCGGACCGTCCGCTGCGGCTACTTCGTCGACGCCTCGGGTCGACGTAACAGCATCGCGTCGAAAAAGAAGCGCGACTACCTTTCGGGCTACAAGAACATCGCCATCTGGCAGCACTATGTCGGCGCTACGCACAGCTACGAGATCGACGAGGATTGGAACATCTTCCATCCGGAGGGCCGCTCGCCGATCACCTGCTCGGCGTTCTCCGACGGCTGGTGCTGGTACATCCCGGTCCCGAAGACCATCGATGGTAAGCGCGTTGTCACGCACTCGGTGGGAATTGTCACCATCCCGGCCATCCTCAAGGAGGAAGGGAAGGACTTCACCGACATTGAGGTGTTCACCAAGGCCATCAAGGGTGTCCCGCTGATCGGCGACCTGGTCAAGGACGCGAAGCCGATCTCCGACAAGATGGTCACGGCGACCAACTACTCCATGATCAACGACAGGTTCTGCGACTTCGACGAGCGATGGATTCTCATCGGCGATGCGGCGTACTTCGTCGACCCGCTTTTCTCCTCCGGCGTGGCGTTCGCCATGCACCACGGGCTGTCCGCAGCCACCGTGCTGAAGGCGACCTTCGACAAGAACGTCGACGAGCAGCACAAGCGTGACCTGTGGCGCGACTACGACCAGGAGTGGCACGGCATCGCGGAGTCGTTCTCCCTCTCGATCGACCAGTGGTACCACTCGATCGGCAAGGGCAACCCGGACAGCATCTACTGGCGTACGCGTGGCCAGGACCTCGCCGGCGACATCCGGGAGCAGACCTTCCAGATCCTGCTCAGCACCACGATGGAGCCGGACCTGCTACGGGTGATGACCAACGAGGACGGCAAAGAGCTCGACGCCGAGGGTCCGTACATGAAGGCCTACCAGCAGGCTGCCTCGATCGGGCTGTCCGATGATGACCTGATCTCGTTGGCCCCGGGTGCGCTCATGCGGCCGAGCCTCGCCCTGGACATCCCCGGCTTCAAGGGCTTCGTGCCGCCGCTGCCGGTGGAGATTCCCACCGAGGAACGGGAGGCCATCACCCGCTACTGGTCCGACCCTGTCGCCAATGGGTCGGCGGTCGTGTCCCCGCTGTCGCACGCGGTGCCCTGTTACCGGTTCTCGGTCGAGGGGGCGCCGGACGGGCTCGAGGTGCGGTCGATCGACGCGGTCGATGGCGGCTCCGGCGTGTGGAAGTGCCTGCAGGAGGGTCCCGTCCGCTACGCGGAGCTCCAGCAGGTCCTCAGCGAGGTCCAGCTGCACCTGCTGCGGCTCCTCGCCCGGGCCGGAGTGGTCACCGTCGAGCGCGCCACCGTCCAGGTCGGTTAGGGAACGGTCGCACCTCGCGCTCTTCTGGGTACCGTGCGTCCCCGTCTCGTCTCGTCCCGTGCCAGTCCGGCCCCGGACTGGCACGGGACGCGCGGTACCCGTATCGGCTGTGCTACCGGAAGAGAGGATTCGAGTCGACGTGACCGTTGTCGACGGGGGAGATGACCGGGTCGAGACGCTGGCGCGGACCAGCCCGGTGCGTACCCGGCTGGCTTACGTAGCCTTCGTCATCGGCCCCACCGCCCTGGCTGTACTGGTTCTGAAGTTCGGTTTCTCCGGTGGGGTCACCGCATTGGCCGCGAAAGCCGACCCGGTGGCCGTTCCGCTGGCCGAGCCCGGCTCGGTCCTCTACAAGCTGCTGCTGTCGGCAGCCGTGATCGTCATCTGCGCCCACCTGTGCGGCAGTCTCGCTCAGCGATTCGGTCAACCCCGGGTGATCGGCGAGATGATGGTGGGGTTCCTGCTCGGTCCCTCGGTGCTGAAGCTGCTGGCTCCGGATCTTGCCGCGGCGATCTTTCCGACCGACATTCTGCCCTTCCTGGATGCGATCGCCCAGGTCGGCGTCGTCCTCTTCATGTTCCTGATCGGTCTGGAACTGCCGCTGTCCAAGCTCCGCCGGGCCACCGGAACGGCTCTGCTCACCGGACATGCCAGCATCGCGGTGCCGTTCCTGCTGGGCGTACTCACGGCTCTGCTCATTCCGGACGAGTACCGGCCGGTCGGTGTCTCCCCGATGCTCTTCGCCGCGTTCGTCGGCTTGGCGATGAGCGTGACCGCCTTTCCCGTCCTGGCCCGGATCCTCACCGACGGCAAACTCGCTGGTACGCCGATCGGCGGGCTGGGGATGCTCACCGCCGCGATCGCCGACGTCACCGCCTGGTGCGGTCTCGCGCTGGTAGTCACGCTGGCCAGCGACGGCAATCCGGCCGTCGTCCTGCGTACCGTCCTACTGACGGTCGTCTTCGTCGTCGTGATGTGGACCGTGGTGCGTCCGCTCCTTGCCTGGGTCGCCAGTCGGGCCGAGAAGAACACCAACCATCAACGCGGCGTGATGGTCCTCCTACTTTTCGTCATTCTGGTATCTGCGCTCATCACGGACCTGATCGGCGTGCACTCGATCTTCGGCGCCTTCCTCGCCGGAATGATCACGCCACGGGTGCGAGCGACCGAGGAGTTCTCTCATCAGCTCGAAGGGCTGACTTTCTGGTTGATGCTTCCGTTGTTCTTCGCGATCGTGGGCCTGCGTACCCGGTTCGACGAGCTGACCACGCTGACCGGTTGGCTCGTCCTGGTCCTGGTCATCGTGGTCGCGGTGGCCGGTAAGGCCATCGGCACGATCCTGCCCGCTCGGATCGCCGGGTTGGACGCTCGGGACGCGAAAACCCTTGCCGCGATGATGATCTGCCGAGGGCTCACCGAAATTGTCGTTCTCAACATCGGGCTCTCCATGGGGCTCATCACGCCGAGCCTCTTCGCGATCCTCATCGCGATGACCCTGGTCACGACGATGATGACCAGCCCTCTGCTCGCCCGGCTCCGCCGGACGCCGGTGACACCGCAGCCGGCGCCGAGCTAATTCAGAAATGTAAACCAGCAGCGTAGGTGACCCTCGGGTCAGGGTCCAGATAGGAACATAGTGGGAATTCTCGAAGGTAAGAACATTCTCGTCACAGGAGTGCTGACAGACGGCTCGATCGCCTTCCACGTCGCCCGGCTCGCCCAGGAGCAGGGCGCGAAGGTGGTCCTCACCGGATTCGGCCGGATGAGCCTGGTGCAACGGACGGCACGGCGGCTCCCCGATCCGACGACGCCGGTCATCGAACTCGATGTCACGAACGAGGAGCACCTGGCGAGCCTCGCTGACCGGGTGCGGGAGCACGTCGACAGCATCGACGGTGTCCTGCACGCGGTGGCGTTCGCCCCGGCAACCGCACTCGGTGGCAACTTCCTGAGCACGCGCTGGAGCGATGTCTCCACAGCGATGCAGGTCTCCACCTACTCGCTCCAGGCGCTCACGGTCGCCGCGGCGCCGCTGATGCGCGACGGTGGCTCGGTGGTGGGTCTCGACTTCGACGCCCGCGTCACCTGGTCCTCGTACGACTGGATGGGCGTCGCCAAGGCTGGCCTCGAGTCGTGCTCCCGCTACCTGGCCCGGCACCTCGGTCACCGAGGCATCCGGGTGAACCTCGTCGCCGCCGGCCCGCTGAACACGGTGGCCTCGCGCGGCATCCCCGGCTTCGCCGAATTCGAGTCCGTCTGGGACAGCCGGTCGCCGCTGGGCTGGAAGGCCGATGACTGCGAGCCGGTGGCCCGCGCCTGCGTCGCGTTGCTCTCGGACTGGTTCCCGGCGACCACCGCCGAGATCGTCCATGTCGATGGTGGTTTTCACGGAATGGGGGACTGAGGCCATGTCTGCTCGGGACAGTTACCGGATCGGAGCCATCGCGGGTATCGCGGGCGCGGTGATCACAATCATTGCGTCCCTGGCCATCGTGCTTGGTATCCAGGACCCATTCGGCATGGTCTCGTCCGAGACCTACATGGAGGGCATCGCCGAGCAGCGGACCTCCTGGCTCCTCGTGCACATGGTGATCGCGGTGGCGATGCTGCTGAAGTTGGCCGGCATGATGACGCTCGGAACCGTGGTCGAGGGCGGCGCCGCTCGGCCGCTGTCGCGGATCGGAAACGGCCTCGCGATTACCGGGGCGACCCTGCTTCTGGTCACTATGGCGCGCGATGGCTACGTGCACGCGTTCATTACTGACAATTGGGCGGCGGCCGGCGCTGACTCGAAAGATGTGTGGGCGGCTAACTTCGCGGTCAGTTTGCGGACCAGTTACTCGATGGAAATCATGTCCATGCTGGCCTTCGTCGGGTTTGCGCCCCTGGCGTATGGTGCGGCCATGCTGACCGACTCGCGCTTCCCCCGGTGGCTCGGTCTGTTGGGCATCTTCGGCGGCCTCGGTGGTGTGGTGACCGCCTTGATCCTCTTCCTCACCGGCAACACGGATCTGGGTTACGGCGTTTTCTACCCCCTGTTCGTGGTGCTCGTGCCGGCTGTCTGGTTCATCAAGACCGCGCTGGTCATCATTCGCCACTCAGTTGACGACCACGGCCTAGCCGGGCCGACCAGCGGAAAGGACGCGCTCGTCGCCTCCACCCCCGCTGTGGCGACGAGCGCGTAGCAACAGACAAACTACGAAGGAGCAACGTCCGTGCCAGTACTCGATCTCCTGAGTGTTGACCTCTTCGTGGTGTTTTTCTCGGTGGCCGGCTGGCTCGTCGCCAGCCGGTCCGTCGCCGGACTGGCACGCGTGACAGATCCTGCCCGCATTCGACGCCGTACTACGACCGCCCTGGTGGCGGTTGTGGTCTCCGTCGCCATCGTCGTGCTGCGGGTCGCGGTGGCGAGCGCCCTGCTCAGCTCTGGTTGGTGGTTCGTGCAGGAGACGCTGGTGCTCGGCCTGCCGGTCCAACTGGTCTCCGCCGCCGCTGTTCTGCTGCTCAGCATGCGCCCGCTAGTCCGCCTTCGACGTCTGGCTGCGCAGGAGACGGCGGCCGCGACACCCGCAGGGCCCGTCCCGGCTGCCCCGGCTACCGCCCGGCCCCTCTCCCGGGAACTCCGGTCGGTGGCGATCCATCCGCTCGTTGTCGCCCCGATCAGGATCGCGCTTTACTCGGCGGTGGCAGCCTTCCTGGTGCTGATGGTGTTCGGCTATCCGGTCAGCATCTCGGATGCCGTGGCGCTACTGGTGCCGCTTGTTGCGCTCGGCGCGTTCGTCACCTGGCGGGCGGCGGTCCGCTGGGGACGCGTCAGCGACCACGGCGAGGCCGGCCCGCGGGCGGCCCGCGGGACGTGGCTGCGTCGTCTCGCCGCCGGGCTGGTCGTGGTGCTCACCGGCGCTGGCGTCGTCGTGCTCCAGAATCGCAGCGAGCTGCCGCAGGAGTACTCCTCCGAGCGCAGCGCTGCCGCCCGCGCCCACTCGGACGCCGGCCCGGACAAAGTGCTCTCGGTGGCGCAGCTACGCGGTACGCCCGGAGGTGGGCCGGTCCGAAAGTTCACCATGGTCACGTCGCACACGACGGTGAGGCTCCCCTCGGGCCGGTCCGTCGCCGCGCTCGCCTTCAACAACTCTGTGCCCGGCCCGGAGCTGCGGGTCACCGTCGGTGACACGGTCGAGGTGACGCTGCGGAACACCGACGTCGCCGAGGGCGTCACCATCCACTGGCACGGCTACCCGGTGCCCAACGGCGAGGACGGCGTCGCGGGGGTGACCCAGGATGCCGTACCGCCGGGTGGCGAGTTCGTTTACCGCTTCCGCGCCACCCAGCCCGGGACCTACTGGTACCACTCCCACCAGCGCTCGAACGAGCTGGTCCGGCGGGGACTCTTCGGTGCGTTCGTCGTGCAGCCGGCCACCGGAGCGGCACCCGACGACGTGGACCTGGTCGTGCCCGTCCACAGCTTCGACACCGAGGGCAGCATCAACCCCACGGTGATCCTCCGCGACCGGGACCAACTGGAGCGACTACGCGTCCGGGCTGGCGTCAAGGTCCGGCTACGGATGATCAACACGGACGGGGTGCCCCGAACGGTAGGCCTGACCGGTGTGTCCGCGACGATCAGCGCGGCCGACGGAATGGAGATCAACGGCCCGGAGTTGGTGCCCAACCCATCGGTGGAGGTGGCCGCCGGTGGTCGGGTCGACTTCGTCTTCGCCATGCCAACCGATTCGGTCCTGGTGTCCGTGTCCGGGATCGAACAGGTGGGGCTGGTACTGCACACGGCCGAGGGGGGACGGTCGCCGGCGACCGGGCCTCACCGCAAGGTGGATCTGCTTTCGTACGGCGCGCCGGCCGACACCGGGATCACCCGCGGATCAGACTTCGATCACACCTTCACCCTGGTGCTCGACCAGAAGATCGCGTTCTATGACGGTCGGTTCGACACCACCTACACGGTCAACGGCCGGACTTACCCCGACATCCCGCCCCAACTGGTGGACGAGGGCGACCTCATCAAGTTCGTTTTCGTCAACCGCAGCATCGAGCCGCACCCGATGCATCCGCACGGTTCGCACGTACTGGTCCTGGCGCGGGACGGTAAACCGACAACCGGCGCTCCAATCTGGCTGGACAGCCTCAACGTGGCAGCAGGACAGACCTGGGAGGTCGCGATGCGTGCCAACAACCCGGGCATCTGGATGGACCACTGTCACAATCTGCGGCACGCCGCCCGCGGGATGATGTTCCACCTGGCCTACCGCGGTGTGACCAGTCCTTACCTGGCTGGACACAAGCACGGCAACTACCCCGAGTAATACTCGATCACCCGCGTGGCGGGTGGTGATGCGAGGTTCTCTGCCCACTGGGGGGGGACTCGCCAGGGCCCGCAGGGTCCGGATCCTTGGATCCGGGCCCTTGCGGGCTTCACGCGCTGGTTCCGGTCCGACCTGGCGGAACAGGTCCTCGCCCCTGTGTGGAAGCGGAACTCGCACGACCGAAATGGCGCTGCCTGACCGAAATAGAGCAGGTCAGGGGCCAGCCTGCGACCGCCTTTGGTTCGATCTGAAACACCGGTGTGGATGCGATGCGGGAGGGTGGCAGGAGCCGCTGACTTGGGCCCTCGGCGAAGTTGTTGGGGCCCTTCCTTATGCTGGTCCCCGCCTTCGCGTACAGCTCGTGGGCCGGTCCGCACTTACCACCAGAATCAAATATTTGTCCTGCAAGCAAATCGGGGGTAGATCGATCGCAGTATGCGCCGCCGCCCACGTCGGCACCAGGTGCCGGGGGTGGACGGACCGGAGTCTTTGACCTTTAGGGGCAGCTGTAGGGGTGGCAAGCAAATCGCTTCGACGTGGGCGTGACGTATGTCACCTCGCCCCAGTAGCATGTGGTCCGTCGTGACGGCTTAGGGCGCAAAGATACTTTCTGCCACGAGTCCGGCACAGTGTGCAACCGCTCGTGAAGTACGGGTGCCGACGTTCGAGCCTTGAGGGCCGGCTTCATCACCAGGCGCAAGTGGCGATAACAGAGGGACAGATGAACGCAGACAGTACCGAGCTTCTGCTCGATCGCGAGTGCGAGATTGAAAGAATACGGGAACTCGTGGCCGATGCTCAAGAGGGGCGCTCAAGCCTGCTAATTATCGAAGGTGGATACGCCGAGGGTAAGACCGCGCTCCTAAATTACCTGGTCGCCACCGCGAGGCGAGGCGACAACAAGATTCTCTTCGCGTCGGGCGGCGGAGGGCTGGAAGTTCGACCCTTCGAGACGCTGCGCGAGCTGTTCCAGCCAGCCGGCATCGAAATACCTCTGCCCGTCGATGTCGAAGGAAGCGAGACTGCCGCAGGGTCCCACCGTGGCACGCAGAGCGGTCTCGCCGAACGCCGGACGACGGACGAAATGTTTGCCAGTCTCTACCATCAGACCCGCAAGATGATGGAGGGCGGCCCACTCATCATCGTCATTGATGATCTGCACCGGGTGGACCGTGAGTCGCTGAGCTGGCTGGTGCATCTGGCACGCCGCTCCGCCGGTTCTCCCCTGCTGCTCGCGCTGGCAGTCAACCGAGGTGAGCCGGCCAGGGACATCGGGCTGATTGAGGACCTGCGCGACACCGTGACCTGTACGTCCCTGCATCTGACCCCGCTCAGTCGCAACGCGGGGCGAGAGCTTGTCGAGAGTCACTGTCGGGTCCGGGCTGACGATGACTTCGTCACAGCCTGCCTGGCCCTCACCGGCGGCACCGCAGGCTTCGCCAACCAGCTGTGCCGCATGCTCTCCACCAGCAAGATCGCACCCACCGTCGAGAATCTCGGGGTGTTGGTCAAACTATCGGTGCCGCGCATCGCTGAGTACGTGGCGAACCGACTCAACCGGCTCTCGCCGCATGCGCTCGATGTGGCTCGCGCCATCGCTGTTCTCGACAGCGATGCGGACATCAGCCTGATCGCGGCGCTGTGCTCACTCGAGAAGTCGATCACCACGGATGTCATCCTGCTGATGGCGCAGGCAGGATTTCTGAACTCGACGATTGCGTTCGCTAATCCCATCGTGCAGACCTCGCTGTATGGCAGCCTGGCAGCGGGGGGACGCCGCAGCCTGCACCATAAGGCGGGAAGTCTGTTGGCGGAGGGCGCGGGTCACGCTCCGAGGAGGGTGGCCTTCCATCTGTTGGCGCTGGGTGTCACCAGCGACCCTGACGTCGTCAGGCTGCTCGCTCTGACTGCCAGTGAACTGGCTGCCATTGGCGACGATGAATTGTCCATTGCGTGCCTGGAAAGGGCCATGCAGGGATCACTTTCACCGGCCCATCGGGCCCGTCTGGCCATGGGCCTGGGCGTCGCCCTGCGGCACCGTGACGTCGACAACTCGATCCGTTACCTGCAATACGCGAGTGCGAGCATGGAGTCTCGCCCCGAGCGCCTCGCCATAAGCTGGCATCTCGCTACGGGATTCGCGGTGCAGGGTGATTTTGCTCGAGCGATCGAGGTGCTCAGCCGCCACCTCATCGACAGTGACGGCGATGACCAGGAGATGATCGCGTATCGTGACCTGCTGTCCATGATAAATGGACCAAGCGGTGCCGGCGAGTCGCGGCTGCCCATGCTCGACTCGCCCCATCAGATTATCATCGCAACCCGTCTCGCCTGGTCCGGGCGCCAGCAGGACCAGGCCGTCGCTATGGCCGACGAGTTTCTTTTCGCCGGTCATTCGATGTTAGTCAACTCGGTGACGTCTGCCTTCGCGCTACTGGTGTTGCTTTATGCCGATCGGCTCGATCTCGTAGAGCGACACTTGGCGGACGTCGAACAACAAAATCATGCGTTGCTGCCCACCGAAATTGCCACACTGCGCTGCCAGACGGCGCTGCGGCGCGGCGATCTGGAGTCCGCGGAGGCATACGCGCGAGCGGCAATGAAGGACGTGAACGACGGCCTGCCGGCGCCGATCACCTTTCACGAGGTCGGCACGATGGTCGACGTTCTGCTTGCCCAGGGCGAGTACGAGGAAGCCGGGGAGATGCTCTCCAAGGCCGGGTTGCTGTACAAGGTGCCAAACCAGTGGCGCTATCACCAACTGTTGGCCACCAGGGGACGCCTTCGAGTTGCACGAGGCGACGTCCGTGCCGGGCTTCTCGACCTGCTGACCGCAGGGAATCGGTTGACGTCCCTGGGCGTGGTCAATCCGGCGATCAATCCGTGGCTGATGGACACGGCAGTAGGTCTGGCCCAACTTGGACACGACTCGCAGGCGCAGGTCATTGCGCGTCGGCAGGTCGCCAGCGCCCGGGGCTGGGGAGGTGCCCGTCTGCTGGGGCAAAGCTTGCACACCCTGGCACAACTCGAACCAAACGAGGATGATGCCCTGCAGCTCATGCAGGAGGCTGTGTCCGCCTTCGAGGGCTCCTACTTCCACCTGGATCTCGGCCGCACGCTGGTCGACCTCGGCCGTGCGCAGACGCGGGCGGGACGGCAACGCGACGCACGAGATTCATTTCGCCGTGGGCTTGACATGGCCCATCGCTGTGGTGCCGAGATGTTGGCCGAGCAGGCGCACGTCGACCTGGTGAGAAGTGGGGGCAGGCCGAGGCGAAGGGCGCAGTCAGGGCGCGACGCGCTGACTCCCACCGAGGAGCGGATCGCCCAGATGGTCGTCGGTGGCAAGACGAATCGCGAAATCGCGCAGGACCTCTTCGTTTCACTGCGCACAATTGAGCTGCACCTCACGAACATCTATCGCAAATTCCGTATTCTCGGCCGCAGCGAGCTGGTAGCTGCCATGGATGCAGGGCCCCGGGGTGTTCTCTGATTGTCCGTTTTAATCATGTTATGCGGTGGAGGGTGAGGGCGGCTGCGGGAGTGGGGTGGGTGCTCACGCTGCGGAACATGCCGGCCCGCCACCGGGTGGTGATGCAAGGGCATGTTCCTCAGCGGCAGCGCGCGCTGGGGTAGTTTCGGGACCGTGCGTTTCCTCCCGCTCGACACTCCCAAACCCCTGTCCAAGATCGGCCTTGGTACCTGGCAGTTCGGGTCTCGGGAGTGGGGCTACGGCCCCGGGTACGAGCGCCGGGCGGCCGACATTGTCCGGCGTGCCGTCGACCTCGGGATCACCGTCTTCGA
The DNA here is from genome assembly GCF_033804645.1 of Micromonospora sp. RTGN7. Lineage (NCBI taxonomy): Bacteria > Bacillati > Actinomycetota > Actinomycetes > Micromonosporales > Micromonosporaceae > Micromonospora > Micromonospora sp. RTGN7. The sequence goes on from NZ_JAPZLF010000002.1 coordinate 13,733, forward strand.
CACCGCCGAGCTGTACGGCTTCGGCCGCAGCGAGCGGATCCTCGGGGAGGCGCTCGGCGACGATCGGCAGAAGGTCGTCATCGCCAGCAAGATCTTTCCAATCCTGCCGGTCGCCCCGGTGGTGCAGCAGCGGGCGGTCGCTTCCGCCGCCCGCCTCGGCGTCACCCACCTCGACCTCTACCAGGTGCACCAGGCCAATCCACTGGTAGCCGACCACACCACGATGCGCGGCATGCGCGTGCTGCAGGACGTCGGGCTGGTCGGCGAGGTCGGTGTCAGCAACTACAGCCTGCGCCGCTGGCAGGTCGCCGAGGCGGCGCTGGGGCGCCGGGTGCTGAGCAACCAGGTCCGGTACAGCATGGTCGACCGGGCGCCGGAGGAGGACCTGCTGCCGTACGCGGAGCAGGCCGGCCGGGTCGTCATCGCGTACAGCCCGTTGGCCCAGGGCTTCCTCTCCGGCCGGTACGACGCGAAGAACCCGCCGAGCGGGGCGGTGCGCCGGGCCAACCCGTACTTCCTGCCGGAGAACCTGGAGCGCGGCGCCGCCCTGCTCGGCGCACTGCGCGAGGTGGCCGACGCGCACGACGCCACCCCCAGCCAGATCGCCCTGGCCTACCTGCTGCGTCACCCCAACGTGGTGGCGATCCCCGGCGCATCCGGCGTGGAGCAGATGGAGCGCAACGCGGCCGCCGCCGAGATCGACCTCACCGCCGACGAGTACGCGGCGCTGGCCGCCGCCGCCCGCGGGTTCCGGCCGTTCACCGGCCTGGCAGCGGTGCCGAAGCTGATCCGCGCCAGGGCGGGCAGGTGAGCGTAGCCCGATGACGGCGGGGGCGGGCGGGGTCGCGCTAGCGTTGGTCGGGTGACTGCGCCCAACCAGGTTCTCCCGGTCCCGCCCGCCGACCTGCCCGCCACCCTCGGCGCGTTGCGGGCGGCCGGGCACCGACACCGCACGGTCAAGCAGGAACTCCGCGACAACCTCCTCGCCCGGATGCGTACCGGCGAGGACCGATTCCCCGGCATCGTCGGGTACGACGACACGGTGCTGCCGGAGGTCGAGCGGGCGTTGCTCGCCGGCCACGACATGGTGCTGCTCGGCGAACGCGGCCAGGGCAAGACCCGCCTGATCCGCTCGCTGGTGGCGCTGCTGGACGAGTGGACCCCGGTCATCCCCGGCTCGGTGCTCAACGAGCACCCGATGCGCCCGCTCACCCCGGCCTCCCGCGCCCTGGCCGACGAGGCCGGGGACGACCTGTCGGTGGCCTGGCTGCACCGCTCGCTGCGGTACGGCGAGAAGCTCGCCACCCCGGACACCAGCGTCGGCGACCTGATCGGCGACGTCGACCCGATCCGGGTCGCCCAGGGGCGCACCCTCGGCGATCCGGAGACCATCCACTTCGGGCTGGTGCCCCGCACCAACCGGGGCATCTTCTCCGTCAACGAGCTGCCCGACCTCGCCGAGCGGATCCAGGTGGCACTGCTCAACGTGCTGGAGGAGCGGGACATCCAGATCCGCGGCTACCAGTTACGACTGCCGCTGGACCTGCTCCTGGTGGCCAGCGCCAACCCGGAGGACTACACCAACCGGGGCCGGATCATCACCCCGCTGAAGGACCGGTTCGGCGCGGAGATCCACACCCACTACCCGATCGACCTTGAGCTTGAGCTGGAGCTGATCCGACAGGAGGCCGACCTGGTCGCCGAGGTGCCGGAGCACGTGCTGGAGGTACTCGCCCGGTTCGCCCGCGCGGTGCGCGACTCCCCGTCGGTCGACCAGCGCTCCGGCGTCTCCGCCCGGTTCGCCATCGCCGCCGCCGAGACGGTCGCCGCCGCTGCGCTGCGCCGCTCCGGCCTGCTCGCCGCCGGCCCCGACGGGGCGTTCGAGGCACCCGTGGCCCGGGTCGGCGACGCCGCGTCGGTGACCTCCACGCTGCGCGGCAAGGTCGAGTTCGAGAGCGGCGAGGACGGCCGGGAGGTCGAGATCCTCGGCCACCTGCTGCGTACCGCCACCGCCGAGACGTTCCGGTCCCGACTGGCCGGGCTGGACCCGTCCGGCTTCACCGCCCTGGTGGACGACGACCGGGTGGTCGAGACCGGCGAGCTGGTCTCCTCGGCCGAGCTGCTGCGCCAGGTCGGCACCGTGCCGGGGCTGGCCAAGGCGCTGGACCGGCTCGGGATGGGCGACGCGCCGACCCCGGCGCAGGCGGCGGCGGGCATCGAGTTCGTCCTGGAGGGGCTGCACCTGACCCGCAGGCTCGGCAAGAACGTCAGCGACAGCGGGCGCACCGTCTACGGCAACCGGGGCTGAGCGTGGCCGGCAACCGGTTCCGGTACGGGCAGTGGCGTGGCGGCCCCGACCCGCTCGCCCCGCCGTACGACGTGCAGACGGCCGTCGACGCCGTCGGCGCGGAGGTGCTGGCCGGGGGCAGCCTGCGGGAGGCGCTGCGCGACCTGCTGCGGCGCGGCCCGCAGGGGCGGGACGGCCTGGATGGCCTCGCTGCCCGGGCCCGGCGGCTGCGCCGGGAGGCGTTGCGCCGGGGCGGCCTGGACGGGGCGGTCACCCGGGCCCGGGCGCTGCTCGACCAGGCCCTTGCCGCCGAGCGGGACGAGCTGCGCGGGCGCGCCGACGAGACGGCCCGGTTCGCCGAGACGGTGCTGGACAACCTGCCCCGCTCCACCGCCCGTGCCGTGCAGGAGCTCGCCGGGTACTCCTGGGCCAGCGATGAGGCCCGGCAGGCGTACCAGCGGATCCTCGACGGGCTGCGCGGCGACGTGCTGGAGCAGCGCTTCGCCGGGCTGCGGGACGCGGCCCGGGCTGCCGCCGACCCGGCCGCCCAGCGGCAGCTCGCCGAGATGATGCGCGACCTGAACGACCTGCTGGCCCGGCACGCCCGGTCGGAGGACACCACCGACGCGTTCGCGGAGTTCATGCGCCGGCACGGCGAGTTCTTCCCCGAGCGCCCGGCCGACGTCGACGAGCTGGTCGACGTGTTGGCCCGGCGCGCGGCGGCGGGTGAGCGGCTGATGCGGTCGCTGTCGGACCGGCAGCGCGAGGAACTCGCCGGCCTGATGCACCAGTCCCTCGGCGACCGGATGGTCGGCGAGCTGTCGGCGCTGGACGCCAACCTGCGGGCGCTGCGCCCCGACCTGAACTGGAACCGGGGGGAGCGGGTCCGCGGCGAGCAGCCCCTCGGGTACGGCGAGGCGGCCGGCGCGCTCGACGAGATCGCCGAGCTGGACGAGTTGCTGGATGCCCTCGGCCAGGACAACCCCGGGGCCACCCTGGACGACGTGGACGTCGACGCGGTGTCCCGGACGCTCGGCCGCGAGGCAGCCGCCGACGTACGCCGACTGCGGGAGCTGGAGCGGGAGCTGCGCCGGCAGGGCTGGGTGACCCGGGACCCCGACGGGCTGACGCTGAGCCCGAAGGCGCTGCGCCGGCTCGCGGGCACCGCCCTGCGCCGGGTCTTCGCCGACCTGACCGCCGGGCCGCGCGGCCAGCACGACCTGCGCTCGGCCGGCGCCGCAGGCGAAGTGAGCGGGGCGTCGAGGCAGTGGGAGTACGGCGACGAGCAGCCGCTCGACGTGGTGGGCACCCTCACCCGGGCGGTCCGTCGCGTCGGCCCGACGGTGCCCCTCCAGCTCGCGGCCTCCGACTTCGAGGTGGTGGAGACCGAACGCCGGGCGTCTGCGGCGGTGGCGCTCTGCGTGGACCTGTCGTACTCGATGTTCTCGCAGGGGCGCTGGGGGCCGATGAAGCAGACGGCGCTGGCCCTGTCCCACCTGGTGGCCACCCGGTTCCCGCAGGACGCGTTGCAGATCGTCGGGTTCGGCCTGGCGGCGGCGCCACTGACCCAGGCGGAGCTGGCGGCAGTGGAGCCGGACCTCCAGCAGGGCACCAACCTCCAGCACGCGCTGCGGCTGGCGGGCCGGCACCTGCGCCGGCACCCGGGCGCGGAGCCGGTGGTCCTCGTCGTCACCGATGGCGAGCCGACCGCCCACCTGGACCCCGACGACGGGGAGGCCTGCTTCCACTGGCCGCCGCTGTCCGAGACGGTCGACGCCACGATTCGCGAGGTGGACCGGCTGACCCGGGCCGGCGCCACACTCAACCTGTTCATGCTCGGCGACGACCCGGGCCTGCGCCGCTTCGTCGACGCGGTCGCCAGCCGCTCCCGGGGCCGGATGTTCACCCCCGACCTCGACGACCTCGGCGAGTACGTGGTCAGCGACTACCTCCGCGCCCGCCGGGGCCGCCGCTGACCCGACCCCCGCAGGCTGGCCCCGAGACCCTGCGGACTGACAGGTGTGCCCGGGTCGGCGGAGGGCCCGAAAATGGTCCTCTTCCGGGTGAACCGGGCACATCGAGCTGGTGGGTGACGGCGTGGGGCCCGGTTGACTGGGGGCGTGGACAGCGCGGGGATGCGGCGGGCGTACGAGGTGGTGCTCGTCGAGGTGGACGCGGGCGGGTTCGAGCCGCCGGGCGACGGGGAGTTGAGCGCCGAGCAGATCGTGGCGCACCTGGCCGCCAACGACCAGTTGATGGGCGCGGCCACCGAGGCGGTGCTGGTCGGGTCCCCGTTCGCGTACTACGACCTCGAGACCATGCACCGGCCACAGCTCGACGCGCTGGTCGCCGAGTGCGGTGGGCTGGCCGGGCTGGCCACCCTGTTCCGGGGTACCAGCGAGAAGCTCTGCGCGCTGGTGGATCGGCTGGGCCCGGCGGCGGCGCAGACACCGGTCCAGACCCGCCTGCACGAGGACGTCGACCTGCGGGTGGACGAGGCGCTGCCCTGGGGCCGCACCCTCGACCTGCACATCCGGGTCCACCTGCCAAAGCACCTCGCCCAGCTTCGCGCCCTGCGCCCGGAGCTGCACGCCCACCGCGCCTGACGGCCGCGAGAGCAGCCCGCATGCCGGCTACGACCCGCAGTGGCGTTTCGTGCAGGTGGACGTCCCACAGGATTATCCCCCGCGTGCGTAGAGTGATCTCATGTGTTCTGTCCGTGTGGATCATGGCGTTGACCACGACGGAGCGGTGGATCTGCTGCGGCGGTCGTACGCCGCAGTGCCCGCCGGCGAGACCGTGCGACTGGCCAAACGTACCTCGAACCTGTTTCGCCCGAGGGCGGCGCCGAACGCCCCTGGCCTGGACGTCAGCGGGCTCGGCGGGGTGATCGGGGTCGACCCGGCAGCTCGCACGGCCGACGTGCAGGGCATGTGCACCTACGAGCGGCTGGTCGACGCAACCCTGGCCCACGGGCTGATGCCGTTGGTGGTGCCGCAGCTACGCACCATCACCCTGGGCGGTGCGGTGACCGGGCTCGGCATCGAGTCGACCTCGTTCCGGCACGGCCTGCCGCACGAGTCGGTCCTGGAGATGGACGTGCTCACCGGCGCGGGCGAGGTCGTCACGGGCCGTCCGGACGGGAAGCACGCCGACCTTTTCGCGGCCTTTCCCAACTCACTGGGCAGCCTGGGGTACGCCACCCGGCTGCGCATCGAGCTGGCGCCGGTGCGGCGGTACGTGGCCCTGCGCAACGTCCGCTTCGCTGACCTGGGGGCGCTGACCGAGGCGATCGCTGAGGTCACCGCCAGCCGGTCCTGGGACGGCGAGCCGGTGGACGCGATGGACGGGGTGATGTTCAGCCCCGGTGAGGCGTACCTGGTGCTTGCGAACTTCACCGACACCGCTCCCCGGGTCAGCGGCTACACCGGCCAGGACATCTACTATCGCTCGCTGCGCCGGCTCACCCGCGACTGGCTGACCACCTACGACTACCTCTGGAGGTGGGACACCGACTGGTTCTGGTGCTCGGCGGCGTTCGGGGTGCAGAACCCGGTCCTGCGGCGGTTCTGGCCGGCCCGGTGGCGGCGTAGCGACGTCTACCACCGGCTTGTCCGGCTGGAGCACCGGCACCAGGTGGCGGCCCGGGTCGACCGGCTGCGCGGCCAGCCCGCCCGGGAGCGGGTGGTGCAGGACGTGGAGATCCCGTTGGAGGGTGCCGCCGACTTCCTGCGCTGGTTCGCCCGGGAGGTGCGGATGTCTCCGGTCTGGCTCTGCCCGCTGCGGCTGCGCGAGACCGCCGGCCCGGGGTCGGCCCGGGCCTGGCCGCTGTACCCCCTGGAGCCGGGGCACACCTACGTCAACATCGGCTTCTGGGGAACCGTGCCGATCGCCGAGGGCGCCGCCGACGGCGACGTCAACCGGCTGATCGAGCGCGCGGTGTCCGACGCGGGCGGCCACAAGTCGCTCTACTCGGACGCGTACTACGACCGCGAGGCGTTCGACCGGCTCTACGGCGGGAACACCTGGCGCGCGGTGAAGGACCGTTACGACCCGGACCACCGGCTCACCGGACTTTACGAGAAGGCGGTAGCACGAAGATGAGCCTGACCGAACGCGAACAGGGAACGGCGAGCGTCCCGTCCACCCCGCCAGCGGGGGGCCGGCGCCCGGTTCCGACCGTGGCCGACGTGGTCCGCGCCGTCACGGCCGGACCCCTGCCGGTGCGGATCACCGGGTACGACGGCAGCGCCGTCGGCCCGGCCGACGCCGGGTTCACCCTGAGTATCCGCTCCGAGCGGGGCCTGTCGTACCTGCTCACGGCCCCCGGCGACCTGGGGATGGCCCGGGCGTACGTCAGCGGCGACCTGACCCTGCACGGGGTCCACCTGGGCGACCCGTACGAGGCGTTGCGGGTGCTCAAGGACGAGCTGCGGCTGCGCCCGCCGGCGCTGGCCGACGGGCTGGCGTTGGTGCGCGGGCTGGGCTGGGAGCGGCTGCTGCTGCCGCCGCCGCCCCCGCCACAGGAGGCTGCGCCGCGCTGGAAACGGATGATGAACGGGCTGCGGCACTCCCGCTCCCGGGACAGCACCGTCATCTCGCACCACTACGACGTCTCGAACGCCTTCTACGAGAGGGTGCTCGGCCCCTCGATGACGTACACCTGCGCGGTGTTCCGGGACACCGACGACACGCTGGAGCAGGCCCAGGCCGCCAAGTACGACCTGGCCGCCGGGAAGCTCGCACTCAAGGCGGGAATGCGGCTGCTCGATGTCGGCTGCGGCTGGGGCGGCATGGTTCGGCATGCCGCTCGCGAGTACGGCGTGCAGGCCCTCGGGGTGACCCTGTCGAAGGCGCAGGCGCAGTGGGCGCAGGCGGCGATCGAGCGGGAGGGGTTGGCCGACCTGGCCGAGGTGCGGTATCTGGACTACCGGGACGCCCCGCGCGAGCACTTCGACGCGGTCTCCTCGATCGGCCTCACCGAGCACATCGGGGTGCGCAACTACCCGGACTACTTCCGCACGCTGCGGGACCGGTTGCGGCCCGGCGGCCGACTGCTCAACCACTGCATCACCAGGGCGCACAACCGGGCCCCGCACCGCTCCGGCGCGTTCATCGACCGGTATGTCTTTCCCGATGGTGAGCTGGCCGGCCCGGGGCGGTTGATCAGTGAGCTCCACGACGCCGGGCTGGAGGTGCACCACGAGGAGAACCTGCGTCAGCACTACGCGCTGACCCTGGCCGCTTGGTGCCGCAACCTGGTGACGCACTGGGACGAGTGTGTGGCCGAGGTCGGCGAGGGCACGGCCCGGGTGTGGGGCCTGTACATGGCCGGCTCGCGGATGGCGTTCGAGCGCAACGACATCCAGTTGCACCAGGTCCTGGCCACCCGCAACGGGCCGGCCGGGGTGAACGGGTATCCGCTGCGCCCTGACTGGACCGCCTGATCCACCGTTGACGAGAGGGGCGGCTGTCCCGGTCGCCCCTCTCGTCGACTCCATTGACAAACAGATTTTGTACGTACAAACTTATTTTGCCATGAGAGACGTCCTGTACCTCGAAGACATGTCGCAGGCCGAGAGCCTGCTCAAACCGCGGCGGATCGAGGTGCTGCGGCAACTCGCCGAGCCACGCACCTGCACCGAGGTCGCCACCCAGCTCGGCCAGACCCCCCAGCGGGTCTACTACCACGTCAAGCAGCTCGTCGCGGCCGGCCTGGCCGAGCAGGTGTCCGAGCGGCGGGTCCGTGGCATCAGCGAGGGCAGCTATCAGGCCGTCGCCCGGTCGTACTGGCTCTCGCCTCGGCTCGTCGGCCGGATCGGCGGGCTGCGTCGGGCCCGCGACGAGCTGAGCCTCGGCCACCTGCTCGACCTCATGGAGGAGGTCCAGGCCGACGTCGCCGCCCTGGACCGGGCGGCCCCCGAGCTGCCCTCGATCGGGGTCTCCGGGGAGATTCGGGTGCCGGCCGAGCGTCGGCAGGAGTTCCTCGCCGACCTGCGCACCACCCTGCAGGACCTGTTCACCCGCTACGGGGGCGCCGAGGGCGACGCCTTCAAGCTCGCCGTGGCCTGTTATCCCAAGGGAGAAGATCATGACTGAACCGATGACTCTGCGCGCCCGGCTCGCCGCGCCCGTCGAGGCCGTTCACCGGGCCCTCACCGACCCGGCCGAGCTGCGCGTCTGGCTGGCCGAGCACGCCGAGGTGGAACTGCCCCACCGGTACGCGTTCTGGGGGCGCTACACCCCCGAGGGCGACACCCCGCACCAGCGGCTGCTCCACGCCGACGAGCGGATACTGCGTTTCGGCTGGCTGCTCGACGGGGTGGAGACCACCACCGAGATCGCCCTCGCGCCGGAGGGAAAGTCGACGATCCTCACCCTGCGGCAGAGCCACTTCGACTTCGCCGAGGCGATCAGCGGCAGCACGATCCGGGGCGTGCTCCAGACGTACTGGTCCCTGGCGATCGCCAACCTGGCCGCCCGGCTGGAGGGGCGCGCGCTGCTGCCGCGCACCGACTTCACCTCCGCCGACCTGCGCGGGGAGCTGCTCATCGACGCCCCGAAGGACCGGGTGTACGAGTCGCTGATCGACTCGGCGCAGGCCAGTGCCTGGTTCGGGTATCCGATCGGCATCGAGCCCTGGGTCGGCGGCCGGTACGCCATGGGCGGCTTCGAGACCGGCTACGTGGCGAAGGTGGTCGACCTGGAGCCGGGCCGGCGGATGTCGGTCGACTGGGGCCCGACCGGCGTCAGCACCTGGGAGCTGGCCGAGTCCGACGGAAAGACCAAGCTCACCTTCGTGCAGAGCGGCTTCGACGAGCAGAACCCGCCGTACGGGGCGTGGAGCGGCTCGGTCGCCGGCCTCGGTGAACTGGTCCGCTTCCACGAGATGCCCGACTGGCAGCCGATCTGGCTCCCGGAGGAGCCGGCGACCGCCGACGCGCTCGGCTGAGCAGCGTCCGCCCGCCCGCCACGGCGACCAGTCGGGGCGGGCGGGCGGAAGTTCGAGGTGCAGGAGACCGGGCGAGTGGGTAATGCGGGGCGATGTTCTTCATATTCGGGCTCAGGACCAGGGTCGACCGCTCGGGCGTGGTGCAGCAGATGTGCCGCAACTGCGGCAACCATGCCGCCCAGGTGATCAGCCGGCGGTCCACGAAGTTCACCCTGTTCTTCATTCCGCTCATCCCGGTACGGACCCGCTACGTGCAGCAGTGCAGCTTCTGCGGCGCCCAGTACGACATCGCCAAGGCCGAGGCGCGACGCCTCCCGGTCGGCTGATCCACCGGTGGCCCGCTTTCTCTGCTGGCTGATCTGTCGCTGGCCCGTCCCCGTGCCCGAGGCCCCCGTCCACACCGCCGCCCGCCCGCCCTGCACTCCGGGCCGTCGCTCTCGGCGTCGCGCCCGCCGCCCGTTGGCCGGCACGGCGCTCCCGCGCTCGCCCTGGAACCGCTCCGCAGGCCGCTGACCTCGTTGCCTCCCCCCTGGAACCGCAGGCCGATCAGCAGCACCTACGCTGGGGCGGCCGCGAAGAAACGGGGAAAATCGTGCGCAACCATCCGACCGTCGTGCTGGTCGCCGTCCTGCTGTCCACAGTGTCGCTGCCCCTCTCGCTGACCGGCGCCTCGGTCGCGTTGCCGGACATCGGCCGCGACCTCGACGCCGGGCTGGCCGGGGTGCAGTGGGTGGTGAACGGCTACAACGCCACCTTCGCCAGCTTCATGCTCGCCACGGGCGCGCTCGCCGACCTGTTCGGCCGCCGTCGGGTCTTCGCCAGTGGGCTGGTGATCTTCGCGGTGGCCGGGCTGGCCGGCGCGGTCGCCGGGAACATCGTGCTGCTCGACGCCGCCCGGGTGCTCGCCGGCATCGGCGCTGCCGCCGCTGCGACCAGCGCCGCCGCCCTGCTGGCCGACGCGTTCCAGGGGCCGGCCCGGGCCCGTGCGTTCAGCCTCTTCGGCACGGCGATCGGTGTCGGCCTCGCGTTCGGCCCGTCGCTCGCCGGGCTGCTGATCGAGGCATTCGGTTGGCGGGCCGTCTTCGCCGCCCCGGCGTTGGCCGCCTGCGTGGTGCTTGCCCTGGTTCCGCTGCTGCCGGAGTCCCGGCCGGCGCGCGCCGGCCGGGTCGACTGGCCGGGCACCGTCACGTTCACCGCCGCTCTCCTACTGCTCATTTTCGGTTTCGTGCAGGGCCCCGAGTTCGGCTGGGCCGCTCCGGTGATCGTGGCCGCCTTCGTCGCGGCGGCGGCCCTGCTGGCGACCTTCGTCCGGGTGGAGCGCCGCCGTGCCGAGCCGATGTTCGACCTGGCCCTGCTGGCGAACCCCCGGTTCCTCGGCGTCTGCCTGGCGGCGGCCACCACCGTGGCGGTGCTGGTGCCGCTGCTGGTCTACCTGCCGTCGTACCTGACCACGGTGGTCGGGCTGAGTCCCGGCGCGGCCGGGGGCATGCTCATCCTGCTCACCGCACCCACCCTGGTGCTGCCGATGCTCAGTGGCGTGCTGACCCGGCTGGTGCCGGCCTCGGCGGTGATCGTGACGTCCGTGGCGGTGGTCGGGGTCGGGGCGGCCTGGGCCACCGTGCTCGCCCCGGACAGCGGTGCCGCGACCCTCGCGGGGCCGCTGCTGACCATCGGGGTGGGGATCGGCCTGTCGATCGGGTTGCTGGATGCGATCGCGGTCGGCAGCGTCGACCCGGGCCGGGCGGCCACCGGCGCTGGGATGATCAACACCGCCCGGCTGGCCAGCGAGACGATCGCCATCGCGGTGGTCGGCGCGGTGCTGGCCAGCACCACCGTCGGCCGGCTCGCCGATCCGGGTTTCACCTCCGGGCTGCGGGTCGTCCTCTGGACGATGGCCGGGGCGGCACTGGCCGCGGCCGGCGCGGTCGCCGTGCTGGTGCGGCACGGCGCGGCCCGCACCGCACCGGCGGAGACCGCCTATCGTGGCGTGTCGTGACGAGCACCGAAGAGCGACTGGCCGGGATCCGGGGCGATGGCCCACCCCGCCGGCACAACGCCCGGACGATCGCCGCGCTGACCGGCAACCCCGGCTGCGCCCGCCGAGCCGTGCTGGACAGCGCCGGGGTGGACAAACCGGGGCTGGCCGAGCGGGTCGGCTTCCCGTCCCGGTTCGGGCAGTCCCGGTTCGCGATCACCCGGGGCAACGTGTTCGAGGCGCAGGTCAAGGCCGACGGCGGTGCCGAGCTGCTGCGGTTGGTCGCCGAGCGGCTCGGCGTCGACCCGGACGGCCCGGCGACGTGGACCGACCTCGGCGCCGACGACCGGGCCGGCCAGCCCGGCCAGTCGGACCGGTCCGCCCGGTCCCGGGCCGCGCTGGCCGCCGCCGCGCCGACCGGCATGGGCGAACCGGCCGCCCTCTTCGATCACCCGCTGCTCGGCCTGGACGTGGCCGGCCAGCGGGTGCACCTGGAACCCGACCTGGTCGCTGCCCGGCTCGCCGGCCGGTTCCACGTCGTGGAGGTCAAGTCTTTCCCGGTGATCGACGGGCAGGCCGACCCGGGCAAGGTGGCCGCCGCCGCGATCCAGTCCGCCGTCTACGTGCTGGCCCTGCGTGAGCTGCTCGCCGCCGAGGGGCACGATCCGGAGCTGGTCTCCTCGGACGTGGTGCTGGTCTGCCCCCGCGACTTCGCCAACCAGCCGGTGGCCAGCCTCGTCGACGTGCGCCGACAACTGCTGGTGCTGCGCCGGCAGCTCGACCGGATGGCCCGCATCGACGACCTGCTGGTCCAGCTGCCGGCCGACTTCACCGCCGACCCGGTGGCCGACCCCGCCGAGCTGCGCCGGTCCCTGCTGTCGGTGCCGGCCCGCTATGCGCCCGACTGCCTGGCGGCCTGCGAGCTGGCGTACTTCTGCCGACACGCCACCCGCGCCGAGACGGCCACGCTGGGCCGGCCGGTCCGCGAGGCGCTCGGCGGGGTGGCGACCGTGGCCGAGGTCCTCGCGCTGGCCGCCGGGGAGCACGCCGGCGAGCCGGAGCAGGCGGAGGCCGCCGCGCTGCTGCGGGCTGCGGCCCGGCTGCGCGCCGACGCCCTGGCCGGGCAGCCCGGATGAGTACGCTGCGCGCGCTCGCGAAGGCGCAGGCGCTGGCCGCCGGGGTGGCCCAGCCGGTGGCCACCGTCCGGCACCTGCACCTGTCACCCCGGCCGCTGGTGCTGGTGCCGCTGGCCATGGCCGGTGAGGCGAACGCACCCCTCGCGGCGTTGGTCGGCACCGCTCCGGACGACGCCCGGCTGCTGATCGTGCCGCAGCCCCGCAACCGGGATCAGCGGTTCGCGTTCGCCGCCGAGCTGGCCGGGATCGTGCTGCCGTACCTGGACTCCTTCCGGGGGGTGTCCGAGGCCGTGCCGGTGGACCGGGGCCGCGACGTCCGGTACCGGTACGTCGACGCGCCGCAACTGCTGGTGCCGAACCCGGCGGGGGTGACGTTCCTGCGGCTCTTCGGCCGCTCCACCCGGTTCCGCCGCCCCGACGGCGACTACCCGGTGCACCCGGCGGTGCCGCTGCTCGGGCGCTGGCTGACGTTCTTCGCCGAGCGGGCCGAGCATCCCGGCTCGTCGGCGCTGGTCGCGATGACCGAGGCGCTGACCCTGCACTGGGCCACCGGGCAGAGCGCGGTGGAGGACCTGCACCTGCCGGCGGTGCTCGGCTGGCTCGACCCGCCGCCGGGGCTCGACGGCGCGCGGGCGGCGGCCCGGGCCGAGGACCCGTCGGTCTGCCCGCCCGCCGGTCCGGCCACCGACCCCGAGTTCGACAACAAGGTCCTCGCCCCGGCCGTCGCCGCGTACGGCGACGCGGCCGACGACGAGGCGGCCCGGCGGTTGGCGTACGCGGAGCTGGAGCGGGCGCTGCGCGGCCAGCTCGCGCCCACCTGGGAGCTGATGTGGCGCGGCGTGGGGCTGCTCGCCGCGCTGCCGCCCGGCGCGCGGGTCGAGGGGCGCTGGGCGGGCGACCGGGACGCCTTCACCGGGTACGCCGAGCACGTCGACGCCGGCGGCGGGCCGCAGCCGCGCCGCGACGGTGCGGTGGCCGCGGCAGCGCGCCTGCACCGGCTGGAGCGGGCCGGCACCTCGTACGCGGTGCAGCGCGCCTACGACGACCCCCTGGTGATGGCGGAGCACCGGCTGGCCGGGGAGGCGTTCGTCGGGGATGTGACGTTGGCCGACCCGAGGCGGGTGGACGACACGGGGAAGCGGCCGGTGCTGCGGCCCCGCATCCAGGTGGTCACCACCGAGGCGGTGGCGGTGCCGGTGGGCACGACGCTGTACTCGCTGACCCGGCCGGGACAGCGGGCGAAGGTGGTCTTCCTGACGCCGGCGGCCGACGGCAAGACCGAGGTGGTGTTGGAGCTCTCCGGCGGGATGGGCCGAGGGCTGACCGCCCCACCGGGCACCGTGCCGGAGGTGGGGGAGCGGCTCTGCCTCACCACCCTGTCGGAGGCGTTCCTGCCGGCGGCAACGTTCCCCGACCCGGCGGAGACCCCGTGGACCCACGGTGGCCCTCCGGCGGCGCCTCCACCTCCGCCGGGTACGTCGACAACGTGACCGTCCAGTAACCGATCCCGGGCCGGCGCGGTGGCTGCCGCCGCGCCGGCCCTACAATCCAGGCCAGCACCCGTCGTCGACCCGCGGCAGGCTCTGGCGGGTCGCCCGGTGGCTGGCTACTCTTTCGTCGTTCGCCGTCAACGACCGGTCCTCACCGTCGAGGTGCGCGAAGGAGAGGAAGCCGGAGCGACCACTGTGCTGCCCCACAACGCACGTCACGCCTGCACGATGCCCGCCGGGGCGTACCGGCCCGGCCGGGTTGGCTTTGTCGTGGTCTTGGCGATCCTGCTCACCGAGGCGGTCTGGCTGGTCGCCCGGCTCCCCGGCGCGGCCCTGGCCAGCGACTTCGGTGCGGTCGCCGTGGCGAGCTGGGCCTGCTTCGCCTGCCTGCGGGCCAGCCGCCGGCACCCGGCACCGCTGCGCCGGTTCTGGGCGCTGCTCGCGGTCACCGTGGGTCTCGCCGTGCTCGGCCGCGCACTGTGGACCGCGCAGCGGATCGCCGGCGACGCCCTGCCGCACACCCCGCTGATCGGGGCGCTGTTCACCCTCGGCATCATCACCGGCACCGCCGCGCTGCTCTGCTCCTTCGCCGCCCCGCGCAGCGTCGTCGGGCGGGCCCGGACGGTGCTGGACGGGGTCATCGTCGGGCTCGCCCTCATCCCGATCGGCTGGGTGGTGGTGTTCCGCGACCTCGCCACCGCCGACCTGGTCGGCCCGCTGCGCACCTTCGGGCTGCTCTACCCGATGCTCGACCTGATGCAGCTGACCATCCTCGTGGCGGTGGCCGGCCCGGCCCGGCCGATGTGGCGGCCACTCACCCTGATCGGGGGCAGCCTGATCATCCGGGCGGTCGCCGACGCCACGTACGTCTCCCTCTTCGCCCACGGCAGCTACGCCCCCGGTCATCCGATCGACGTCTGCTGGCCGCTGAGTTACCTGCTGATCGGCATCGCCAGCGGGTACCCGCTGCCCCCGGCCCTCGGCGACGCCGACGAGACCACCGAGTCGCCGCTGCCGCCCTGGTGGCGGGTCGCCCTGCCGTACCTGCCGGTGGGCGGGGCGATCGTCGCGGTCGTGCTGGCCCGCCGACCCACCGGGCAGACCCCGCACCTGGTCTTCGTCGGGATGATGGCGCTGCTCGGCGTCCTGGCGCTGCGACAGGGGCTGGCCGCCAACGAGAACCTGCGGCTGGTCGCCCGACTGCGCCGGCTCGCCTACACCGACCAGCTCACCGGCCTGCCGAACCGGCTGATGTTCACCCGCAGGCTGCGCCGGGCGCTGCGCGACGAGGCCACGGTCGCCGTGCTGCTGCTCGACCTGGACGGCTTCAAGCAGGTCAACGACCGGTTCGGGCACAGCGCCGGTGACAACCTGTTGACCAGTCTCGCCGGTCGGATGGCGCGGGTCGTGGCCGGCGACGGCAGCATCGCCCGGCTCGGCGGCGACGAGTTCGCCGTGCTCATCGACGGCGACCGGCAGATCCGCCCGGAGCTCGTGGCCGAGCGGCTGCTCGCCGCCCTGCGACCGTCCCCGGGCGAGGAGGACGTGGGCGTGCACCCCTCGGCCAGCATCGGCATCGCCGAGTACGGCCCGCAGCACGCCTCCCACACCGACCTGCTCCGCGACGCCGACATCGCCATGTACGCGGCCAAGGCGGGCGGCAAGTCCACGTACCGGATCTGCACGCCGACGCTGCGGGAGGCGGCGGTGGGCCGGGCCGAGCTGATCGCCGACCTGCGCCGCGCTGTCGACGAGAATCAGTTGCAGTTGGAGTACCAGCCGATCGTCGACCTGGTCACCGGCGAGGTGCGCAGCGCCGAGGCGCTGGTGCGCTGGCAGCACCCCCGGCTGGGGCTGCTCGCCCCGGCGAGGTTCCTGCCGCTGGCCGAGGAGACCGGGCTGATCCTGCCGATCGACCGGTGGGTGATCCATGAGGCGTGCCGGGCCGCCGCCACCTGGCGGGACCGGGCCCCGGAGGCGACCGTCGCGGTGAACATCGCCGCCGCCCACCTGCGCCGGGCGGACCTGATCGCCACCGTCACCGCGGCCACCGCCGGCGCCGGCCTGGCCCCCCGCGCGCTCACCCTGGAACTGACCGAGTCCGCGCTCATCGACGGCAGTGACACGGTGCTGGAGCGGCTGCACCAGCTCCGCGATCTGGGCATCCGGCTTGCCATCGACGACTTCGGCACCGGCTACTCGTCGCTGAGCTACCTGCACCAAATCCCCGCCACCGACCTGAAGATCGACCGGTCGTTCGTGGCCCGGCTCGGCGAGGACACCCGCGCGTACGCCACGGTGGAGATGGTTACCCGGTTGGCCGCGGCGTTCGATCTGACCGTGGTCGCCGAGGGGGTGGAGACCGACGCGCAGCACGCGGCGGTCACCGCGATCGGCTGCCTCCACGGTCAGGGCTGGCGGTACGGCCGTCCCGTCTCCCTCGCGGAACTCCGCGCCGCCCTCACCCCGGTGTCGCAGAATCAGGGTTGACCCTCACGCTGCGGCAGGCGGCAGTCTGGTTCCCGGAAGGGAGGGAACCATGGCATACACGGTGGGACGGGTGGCGAAGGCCGCCGGGGTGACGGTGCGGACGCTGCACCACTACGACGAGATCGGCCTGCTCTCTCCGAGCGGGCGTACCCCGGCCGGATACCGCCGCTACGACGAGGCGGACCTGGAGCGGCTCCAGCTCATCCGGTACTACCGCGAGCTGGGGTTCCCGCTGGAGGAGATCGCCGCGATCCTGGACGACCCGCACGTCGACCCGAAGGCGCATCTGCGTCGGCAGCACGAGCTGCTGACCGGGCGGATCGGGAAGCTCCGGGACATGGTGGCGGCGATCGAGCTTGCGTTGGAGGCGAGAAGGATGAGCATCAGACTGACCCCGGAGGAGCGGTTCGAGGTCTTCGGCGACGCCGACCCCGAGGCGTACGCCGAGGAGGCAGAGCGGCGGTGGGGCGACGGCGAGGCGTACCGGGAGTCGAGCCGGCGCACCGCGGGCTACTCGAAGGACGACTGGCTGCGCAACAAGACCGAGAACGAGGAGTGGGGGCGGCGGCTGGCCGCGTTGATGGCCTCCGGGTCCCCGGCTGACAGCCCGGAGGCCATGGCGCTGGCGGAGGAACACCGGCAGCTGATCAGCCGCTGGTTCTACGACTGCACGTACGAGATCCACACCGGGCTGGCCGACATGTACGTGACCGACGAGCGGTTCATCGCGTACTTCGAGAACATCGGCCCCGGGATGGCCACCTACGTCAGCGAGGCGATCCACGCCAACGCGATCACCCGGGCCTGACCGAGGCCCGCCCCGCCGGCTCCGCGTGAGCGAAACCGGCGGGGCCGGCGGGCCGCCCGGTCAGGGCGTCACAACAGCAGGTCGAGCACCAGCACGCCGAGGAAGCCGACCACCGAGATGATCGTCTCCATCACCGACCAGCTCTTGATGGTCTGCCCGACGGTCAGCCCGAAGTACTCCTTCACCAGCCAGAAGCCGGCATCGTTGACGTGCGAGAAGAACAGCGATCCGCAGCCGATGGCCAGCGCCAGCAGCGCCACCCCGGGCCGGTCGAGGGTCGCCGCGAGCGGGGCGACGATGCCGGCGGCGGTGATCGTCGCGACCGTCGCCGAGCCGGTGGCCACCCGGATGCCGACCGCGACCAGCCAGCCCAGCACCAGCGGGGACAGGTTGGCGTTCGCCGCGGCGTCGGCGACCAGGTTGCCCACCCCGGCGTCGACCAGCACCTGCTTGAACCCGCCGCCCGCCGCGACGATCAGCAGGATGCCGGCGATCGGCGGCAGCGACCCGCCGAGCACCGACGAGACCTGGGTACGGCTGAACCCGGCCTGGTAGCCGAGGGTGAACATGGCCAGGATCACCCCGGCCAGCAGGGCCACGATCGGGGTGCCGACGATGTCCAGGGCCTTGCGGCCGGTGCTTCCCTCGGTCAGGGCCAGCTCGCCGACGGCCCGCAGCAGCATCAGCACCACCGGCAGCAGCACGGTGATCACCGCCGGCCAGAACCTCGGGCCCCGGCGGGCGGTCTCGGTGCCGGAGTCGTCGACCGGGGCCCCGGGGCGGCCGGTGCCCGGGTTGAGCAGGTCGTCGTCGGTGAGTAGATCGCCGTCCACGCCGTCCTGCCCGCGCCCGGCGGGCCCCCGACCGCTCCCGCCCGCCCCGGCGGCCGCCGCGCGCGTCGGCAGCAGCGACTCGGGGATGGTGGCGGGGACGTACCGGGAGATGATGTTGCCGAAGACCGGCCCGGCGATGATCACGGTCGGGATGGCGATCAGCAGGCCCAGCCCGAGCGTCAGGCCCAGGTCCGCGTTGAGCGAGGAGATCGCCACCAGCGGGCCGGGGTGCGGCGGGACCAGGCCGTGCAGCACCGACAGGCCGGCCAGCGCCGGGATGCCGAGCTTCATCAGCGGTACGTCCGTGCGCTTGGCGACCAGCAGCACGATCGGCACCAGCAGTACCACGCCGACCTCGAAGAAGAGCGGCAGGCCGATCAGCGCGGCCACCCCGGCCATCGCCCAGGGCAGCGCCTTGCCGGAGACGCGGTCCACGATCCGGGTGACGATGCCGTCCGCGCCACCGGACTCGGCGAGCAGCCCGCCGATCATCGCCCCGAGGGCGATCAGCAGGCCGACCCCGCCGACGGTGGAGCCGACGCCGCCGGTGAACGACGTGATCATGGCCTCGGGCGCCACCCCGGCGACGACACCGAGCACGCCCGCGCCGAGGATCAGCGCCAAAAACGGGTGGACCTTGGCCCAGGCGATGAGGACGACCACCGCGGCGATGCCCAGCAGGGCCGCGACGATCAGTTGGGCGTCACCGGCGTCGGTGAGCGGCTCCGCCGGTGCGGCGAGCAGGGTGATCACGGCATCACGACCTTCGGACGGTGCCCGTGCCAGCGCGGGCACGGGCGATCACATGGGCGCTGGGGTGGGCGGTGGCTCCGGCGGGAGGCTCGGGGCCAGTCGCCGCAGCGACGAGAACGTCGGGACGAGCGCGTCGTAGAGCTCGGAGTGCAGCGGAAGGAGGGCGGCGTAGACGGCGGCGGAGGCCGGGTCGGGGCGTACCGTCTCGTCGATCTTGACCAGGTCGGCGGCGACGTCGACGGACGCGATCAGGCCGAGGGCCTGCATCCCCAGCAGCGCCGCGCCGAAGCTGGACCCCTCGTGGCCGGCGGGGAAGCGCACCGGCATGCCGAGCGCGTCGGCGAGGATCTGCCGCCACAGCGGGCTGCGGGCGAAACCGCCGCTGGCCCGCACCTCCCGCACCTCGTTGCCGGCCGCCCGCACCGACGACAGCACCAGGGCGAGCTGCTGACAGACCCCCTCCAGCGCCGCCCGGACCAGATGTTCGCGCCGGTGGCCGTGGGTCAGCCCGACGTACGCCCCGCGCGGCAGCGCGCTCCAGTGCGGGGCGCGCTCGCTGAGCAGGTACGGCAGCATGATCAGCCCACCCGAGCCCACCGGCGCGCGGGCGGCCAGGTCGAGCAACTGCTCCTCGGACTCCTCGCCCAGCTCGGGGGCGAGCGCGTCGCCGGCCCACTGCAACACCACCCCGCCGTTGTTGATCGCACCGCCGACCACCCAGCGGTCCTCGGTCAGCGCGTAGCAGAACACCCCGCCCAACGGGTCGACGGTGGGACGCTCGACCATCACCCGCATCGCCCCACTGGTGCCGATCGAGCAGGCCACCACGCCGGGGCGTACCGCGCCGAGACCCAGGTTGGCCAGCGGGCCGTCGCCCGCGCCGACCACGATCGGGGTCTGCGCCGGCAGGCCGGTCGCGGCGGCGGCCGACGCGGTGAAGCCGGGCAGCACGGTGGTGGTGGGGACGAGCTCGGGCAACTGTTCCTCGGTGATCCCGGCGATCCGCAGCGCCTGGGCGTCCCAGGTCAGGGTGTGGATGTTCATCAGGCCGCTGGCCGAGGCCACCGAGTGGTCGGTGACCAGCGCCTCGGTCAGCCGCAGCAGCACGTAGTCCTTGATGCCGACCCAGTGCGCCACCCGCTCGAAGAGCTTCGGCTCCTGCTCGGCGAACCAGACCAGCTTCGGCAGCGGCGCCATCGGGTGCACCGGGGTGCCGGTGCGCCGATGCAGCGCCAGCCCCGACGGGACGCTGCGCAGCCGCTCGGCCTGCCGACTGGAACGCGAGTCCGCCCAGGTCACCGACGCGGTCAGCGGCTCACCGTCGGGGCTCAGCCCGATCAGACTGTGCATCGCGGTGCTGAACGACACCCCGGCGATCGGGCCGGGCAGCTCCGCCACCACCGTGCGGAGCGTCTCCACCACCGCGTCGAAGATCAGCAGCGGGTCCTGCTCGGCGTAGCCGGGGTGCGGCTCGTCCAGTGGGTAGCCGACGGAGTGGCTGGCGAGCTGCCGCCCCTCGCTGTCGAACGCCACGCTCTTGGTGCTGGTGGTGCCGATGTCGACCCCGATCACGACGCACGGGTGCTGGTCCGGGCCGGGCACGGGTCCCCCTTCGCGTCGAAGCGGCCGGCGCGGGGTCGCGACCCGGCTGCGGCTCACGTTACCCAGAGATCGGCCACTCCACACCGTGACCCGATGGGCGTTGGCGGCGGGCTGTGCCACGCCGGATGTCCACCGATCGGGTGAATCGTGCGCTTCGGCGAGTACGCCCGACAGGCCGGGACCGTTGAGCCGGGTGACACCCCGGTTGGTGGCTCGCGCGGCGAAGGAGTCGGCGTGGCGAAGACTGAATCGACGGGTTCCACCTGGCGGTACCGGTGGGCGCACCGGCAGAACGAACGGCGTCAGCGGGCGCACCGCGAGGCGGAGCGGGCATGGCGGCGACGCGACGACGAACTGCGCCGGCTGCGTGCGGCGGCGGCCGACTTCGGCCGCACCGCGACGGCCGGCGTCGGCCTGCCCCTCGAACTCGCCCCCGGCGAGCGGGTCCACTGGGCACTGCCGGCCGTGCAACTGGTCGAACTGCGGCATACCACCGTGCTCCCCGCCCCCGACCTGAACGTCGACCCGGACCGGCCGGCGCTGCACCACCGGCGCCCCGACGGGGTCAAGGTCACCGACGCCGGGATCGCCGTGGTCACCGACCGCCGGCTCGTCCTGCTCGGCGGGACCCGCCGGCGCGACTGGGCGTACGGGAAAATGACCGGGCTGGCCCACGACCCGGCGGCCCCGGTGACGCTGATCCAGGTTCTCGACCGGAGACGCGCCTCCGGGCTGCTGCTGCCCGCCGACACCGCCGCCGAGTTCCGGTTCACCCTCACCCTCGCCTTCGCCGAGGCCATCGAACAGCGGGGCGCCGTGCTCGCCCAACTCGACGAGCTGATCGCCGAACACGACCAGACCCGGCCGTTCCGCCCGTCCATCGCCACCCCCGCCCAGGCCCGGATCACCGCAGCCGTGCCGGGCGGCCGGCGTACCGTCGCGGTGGCCGCCGCCGTGGCGCTGCTGGTCCCCGCGGTGCTCTTCGAGTCGGACCCGCCGGTGCGGCCCGGCTCCGACGTCGCGTCCGCCGCCACCGTGGCCCCCACCCCCACTCCCACCCCCGTCCTGACGGCCCGCCCCGTCCTGCGCGACACCCAGAAGGCGACCCCGAAGGCGACCCCGGAGGCGCGGCGGCGCACCGCGTCACCCACCGCGAAGCGCGACGGGCTCTGCGGCGCCCCGGCCAACCCGTTCGGGTACGACTACTGCGGCGGCTCCCGAATCCGCCGGCCCGACGTGCGGGTCTGTGACGTCTTCGACTGCGGGCAGGACTTCTGGGCCGGGAAGGGGTACCTGGTGCAGTGCCGCGACGGGGCGCTCAGCCTCACCGGCGGCCGTTCCGACGTCTGCGCCACCCACGACGGCCTCCGCCGCACGGTGTGGAGCTGACCCTCCGGGGTGGCGCGGATGTCGCATCATCAGCGACATGTTCAGATCCAAACACGACCGTCACCGGAAGAAGAAGCGCGGCCTTGACTCCTGCACCGACTGCGACTGTGATGGCCCGGACTGCTGCGACTTCGGGCTCTTCTCGTTCCTGCTCACCCTCGGCTCGGTGACCGCCGGGGCGACCCGGGCACCGGTCGTCGACCGGGCCGGTCGGGCCGCGATCCTCGGCTATCGGCGGTGGCTGTCGCACCGCTGGCCGGGTCAGTGCCGCTACACCCCGACGTGCAGCGCGTACGGGCTGACCGCCGTCGAGCGGCACGGCCTGGCCGTAGGCGGGCGGATGGCCGCCGAGCGGCTGCGCCGCTGCAAGCCGCACGTGCCCCGGGGCACCCACGACCCGGTCCGCTGACCGCCGGCGTCCCCCGGATCGGCGGGTCCGGGGGACACCGTCACACGTCGCCGAAGTCGGGGACCGTGATGGTGCCGTCGGCGGCGAGCGGGAAACCGGGGTTCCAGGCAATCTCCCAGACGTGCCCGTCGGGGTCGGTGAAGCAGCCGGCGTACCCGCCGTAGAACGTCTCCCGGGCAGGTCGGGTGACGGCCCCGCCCGCCGCCGACGCCTCGGCCAACACGACGTCGACCTCCGCACGGGAACGGACGTTCTGGGCCAGGCCCAGCCCGCCGAAGCCGCCCCCGCCGTCGTCGGCGACACCCGCGTCGGCGGCCAACTTCTCGCGGGCCCAGAGCACGACTGCCAGGCCGCCGGCCTGGAAGAAAACGGTCTCCTCGACCTCCTGACCGCGCCAGCCGAGCCGTTCGTAGAAGGCCCGGGCCCGGGGCAGGTCGGTGACGCCGAGGGTGACCAGGCTGATCCGCTGTTCCATCCCCGTACCGTAACCGCCGTCCACTGACTCAGGCCTGGTCCGATCGGGGCGCGCCCTCCCAACGCCAGCGGGTGAGAACGGGACGGCCGGGCAACTCGCCCCGGCCGGTGGCCCAGAGCAGCGCAGCCCACGGGTCGGTATCGGCCGGGGCAGCGGGGAAGAGCCGGTGCCGCACCCGGGCGCAGAGCGCCGGGTCCGGCTGCCACGGCAGGCCGAGGCCGGCGGCCACGTCGTGCAGGTGCGCCAGCACCTCCACCACCCCCATCGCCGCGAACCCCTCCGGGTCCGCCGCGCCGAAGATGTGGTGCGCCCGGACCTTCGGCGAGGTCGCCCGGACCATCGCCGCCAGCAGCGCCCCGCACCCCTCCAGAACCTGGAGCAGGCCCGCCGGGCCGGCGTCCGGCTCGGCGAAAATGCTGGACGCCGGACCGCCGTCGCGGCGCGGCTCACAAATGACCGGCACGTGGGTGGCCAGCGGTGGCCGCCTCGGGGCGAGTTGTATCGCGTAGGCGAAGAGGTCGTCGGCGATGTGCTCGACGGTCTCCCAACAGGTCCAGGTCAGGGCACCGGCGGGGACGTGCCAGTCGGTGTCGAGGGCCGGGGTGAGGGCGGCGACGGCCGCGTCCACGGCCGACAGGACGTCATCCGGGGTGACCGGGCCAGGTGAGGGCGTGGCCGTCATTCGGGGGCGTGGCAGACGGCCTCGACGTTGTTGCCGTCCGGGTCCCGGACGAACGCGCCGAAGTAGGTCGGGTGGTATTCCGGCCAGACCCGCGGGGCGTGCAGCACCTCCGCGCCGGAGGCGACCGCTGCGTCGTGGAACGCCCGCACGGCGGCCCGGTCGGCGGCGGTGAAGGCGATGTGCGTCTCGTGGCTCTCCCCGGACGACGTCATGGGGCTGAGCCAGAAGTCGGGCCGCTCGCTGCCGTAGCCGAGCACGTCGCCGAAGCCCATCATGCGGCGGGCGCCCAGCGGGGCGAGGACGGCGTCGTAGAAGGCGGCGCTGGCCGGCACGTCCCGGGCCTGGATACCAAGGTGATCGAGCATGGTGGGTCTCCCTCGTGTCGTGGCGACGCCAGGCTAGAGACCGACTACGACAGGTTCCCGCCGACGGCGGCCGCCACCGACCGGGCGGGGAGGGTCATCTCGCGTCGGCGGGGCAGGTGTGTCATCGGGTTGGGGCGGTCCCGGTTGTGATTGAGTGACCGGGTCCACGACCGCCCTGCCTTTCGGGAGATGCGATGACCGACGCGGTGCGGGAGATCGAGGTGAAGTACCGGGTCGCCGACCCGGCGGCGCTGGTGCGGGCCCTACACGATCGGGGAGCGGTCTTCTCCGGTCCGGTCCGGCAGGACGACCAGGCGTACGCGGCCAACGGCTGGAGCTACGGGCAGAGCAAAGCGGGGGCGGCGTTCGCGCGGCTGCGCACCGAGAACGGGCGGCACACGTTCTGCGTCAAGAAGCCGCTCGACAACGAGCTGGCCTGCGCGGAGCACGAGACCGAGGTTCTCGGCCGGGACGAGATGCACGACGCGATTCTCGCCATGGGGTTCTACCCGACCATGCGGATCGTGAAGGCCCGGCGTACGGCGCGGCTCGATCACCTGCTGCTCTGCCTCGACGAGGTCGACGGGCTCGGCACGTTCTTCGAGATCGAGGCCATGACCAGCGGCGACGGATCGGCGGTCCAGGTCCAGCAGGAACTGGACCGGTTCGCCCGGTCGCTGGGCGTGGCGCTGGAACGCAGCACCGAGACCTACGACTCGCTGATCCGCGCGGCCCTGTCGGTCGGGGTCTGACCGCTGCCGGTCGTGGCGAGGAGCAGCCGCACCCGGATCAGCAGTTCGGCCGCCAGATCCGCCGGCTTCTGCTCGCCCACCTCGTGCAGGTGCACGGGGAACCCCGCCTCCGCCAGCTCCACCGCCACCTGGTCGTACCGCTCGCGTTCCCGTCGCCCGGCCTCCGGCCCGCCCCGGTGGAAGCGGCTGTGGATGCCACGTGCGGCGGCCCGGGTGCGGGAGCGGGTGGGATCGCCGGTGAGGATGATGGTCAGGTCCGGCCGATCCGCGTACCGGTTGAGGGCCCAGACGAAGTCGCCTTCCACGCCGTCGAGCCGTTGCAGCACCAGCGAGGTCGCCAGGTAGCGGTCGCAGAGGACGACCTTCCCGGCGGCGAGAGCGGGACGGACCTCCGTCTCCAGGTGGTGGTAGCGGTCGGCGGTGACCAGGCAGGCGAGGGTCAGACCGTGGTAGTCGTCGGTGCCGTACCGAGCCGTCTCGCCCAGCCGGGTGAGGGTCGGCTCCTTGGTCCGGTGGACCTGGTGGCCCTCGGCCGCGACGAGGTCGGCGAGCAGCGCGGTCACCGTTGTCTTGCCGACACCGCTCGGGCCGTCGATGACGACGAAGCGGCCGGTCACCGGCCGCCCAGCCGATCGTGTTGCGCCCGGGCCAGCTCCACCAGCCTGCGCCGCACGTGGGGCAAATCGACCTCCCCGAACTGGAGATTGACCGAGAAGTTGAACTCGTCGCGGGTCCGCATCGCCTCGTCCAGTCCGTCGTCGGTCAGGTCCACGGCGCTGTAGTCCAGCAACGCCGCCGGGTCGTACCGGCCCGTGGCCAGCAGCCGGCGCCACTCCGGGGTGCCCGGGTAGGGGCGGAACTCGAAAACGCTTGCCCGGAAGGAGCCGGGCGAGTTGTCGGTCAGGTCCCACAGCTCGTGTACGTGCCGGACGGTCGCCTCCAACTCGGCGTACGTCTCGGTGGGCAGGCCGAGGATGAAGTAGCCCTTGACGTTGATGCCCCGGCGGGTAAGCCGGCGGACCACGTCCCGGGTCAGCTCGGGCCTGATCCGCTTTCCGATGTGGCCCAGGACGCGTTCGCTGCCGGACTCGATGCCGAGGGCGACCTCCCGGCAGCCGTTCGCCGCGAGCGTCTCCAGCAGCGCATCGTCGGCGCGGGCGAGGATGTTGATCCGGCCGGTGGCGTCCCAGACGTACCGGCTGCCTATGTCGGCTGAGGTGAAGGCGGCCATGCAGTGCCGGATGAACCGTTCGTAGCCGAGGAAGAGGTCGTCGACGAACCGGAACGCTCGCACACCATATTGGATGTTGAGTTCGTCCATCTCCGCGATGATGTTGGCCGGCTCCCGGGTGCGGATGGTGACGTCCGGGTTGGCGCTGACGGCCGCGCCGCAGAACGAACAGTCGTATGGGCAGCCACGGGCACCCACCATCGCCGCTTCCCATGGCCCGTCGCCCGGGCGATACGGGTCGGCGGCGAAGAACCGCCGATCGACGAAGGGCAGGGCGTTGATGTCTGGCGCCAGGTGCCCGGCCGTGCCCGGCATCCCGCCCGCCACCGGCGTACGCAGGATGGGGTCCCGCCACATCACGCCCGGAAGCCGCACCCGCTCGTGGTGGTCGTTCAAAAGCTCGGCGACCCGGGTCTCGGCCTCGCCGATGATCAGCGCCTCCAGGCGGGCGAAGCGCGGGTCCCCGATCACCGCCTCCGGCATGGCCTTCGCCTGGTGGCCGCCGACCATGATCTGGATCTCGGGGTCGAGACCGGCGGCGATGCGGGCACTCAGCTCGTACGTCGGCGCCAGCAGGTTGAAGCCCACCCAGCGGGGCGCGGCCTCGTTGACGATGCTCTGGATCTGGTCGATGCCGAGGCCGAGGGACTCTCCGTCGAGGACGCCCACGCTGAAGCCCTGCGCGGTGGCGTAGGTGGCGAGGTAGCCCATGCCGAGCACCGGCAGCGTGAAGTCGTTGACCCGGGGGCGGATCGCGTAGTCGCGCAGCGGCGCGTTGACCAGCAGCAGGTCGAGCGGCGTGCCCGGTTCGACGCCGAGGATGGGTTGCTGCTCAGACGGCTCCGGCCTGTCGGCAGCCGAGGGCGAGGGTGAGGAGGGTGTACGTGCCGAGGTGTTCACCGGTCACCCGCCGCCAGGTCCGGGCGAACGAGGGCTCGTCGGCCGGCCAGGGATGGTCGGGGTTCGCGCGCCGCGCCCAGGTGCGGACGGCCAGGTCGCCGTACGGGTAGAGCGACCAGTCGTTGCTCCAGTCGGCGACTGCGGCCCCGGCGCTCCAGGGGCCGATTCCGGGAATCGTCTGGAGCTCCTTGACCAGGACCGACGGTGACAGCTCCGACCAGGATCCGTCGTGGGCGAGGAAGGCAGTGGCGGCGTGCCGGAGTGGCCTGCGCTTGAACGCCATGCCACTCTCGGTGAAGTCGTCATCGCTTAGGGTTAACACACGTTCTGGAGATGGGAAAGTGTGAATGTCCATCTCATCGGATGGTGCGACCCGATCCCCGAACCGACGGCAGAAGTCCCGATGTAGCTTCCGCGCCTGACCCGCCCGGATCACCTGCCGGATGATTGCCGTGGCGAGCGCCTCCCAGAGGCTGGGGTTACGGAGTCGACCGACCGACCCCAGCATGGCGAGCGGGGCGTGGATGGGGGCCGCCTGTGGGCGCGCTGCGGCCGGCGGGGTGAAGACGTCCACGGCGGGCAGGGGAGAGTCGCCGCGCACGAGCACTGTCGATGCCTTGCGTCCCCGCACCTCGACGAGCCATACCGTGTCCGCGTCGAGCCGGAGGGCGCGGGCCTGACGGAAACCGTCCGAGTGCCAGGCCGGATGATCGGTCATGAGGAAGTCGAAGCTCACGAGGCCGCCCTCTGCGTGATCGTCCCGCCGATCCGGCGATTGTTGCACCGTCGGGGGTGGCCTGCCGCCCCGGCTCGCCGTCGTGCCGAGCGTTCATGCGGCATGTCGGTCATGCGGCGATCGTTCGGGCGGCGGAGTACATGTCGGCGGGCAGCGGATGGGCCAGCTCCCAGACGATCCGCATCGGCCGGTCTCCGGCGTGCTCCTGGTACGCCATCGGCCCCGCGTACAGGTAGGCCGGCGCGCCGAGGTTCCGGTCCGGCACCCGGGTCTCCCGCACGAACAGGTGCACCGTCGAGCCCCGCTTCGCGTGGTTGACGTACCGCTGCCCGGTCACCGACGTCGACGACGTTGTGCTCTGCGACTCCCACTGGAACAGCCGCTGCGTGATGGCCCGGTCGGCGTACATCGTGGTGGGGGAGTAGTGCTTCTCCGACTTGACCAGCGTGACGAAGAACAGGTCCGCCCGTTCGGACTCAAGCCACTTGACGCCCTCCCGCAGCGAACCCGGGTTCGGCATCCCGAACGCCGCGCAGGCCTCGTTGCGGCTGTACCGGGCATGCACCCGCAACACCCCCGCTGGCGTTGTCACCCGGTGGATCCGCTCCCGCAGCACTCCGGCGACTTCGCGCAGTTCGGCGCAGCGGGTCGGCTCCGCCCACAGCCGCGCCAACCGCTCCTCCCGCGACGACAGCGAGACGTTCGATCCCCACAGGTCGAAGTGCAGCATGTCCCATCGTCGGCCGGCGGCGGGCCGTTCCCCGGCCGCGACCTGGGACAGCAGGTCCAGCCGGTCGAAGTCGTCGAGGTGCAGCATCCGCCCGATGGCCCGGCCCAGCTCGCGATCGTCCGAGCCGGGCGTCGACGCCTCAAGGCCGGCGAACCGCCGTAGCCCGGTCCACCCGCCCAGCGACGGCGACCGGTACACGTCTTCGATCTCCAGCCCGGTCTCCCGCAGGAACTCCGCCAGGCCGACGTCCCCGAGCTGCCGCAGCTCCGCGATCAGCCCCCTCTTCGAGGTCGGCATGGCTGCCCTCAGGTTCTCGAGCACGATGTCCTTCGCCACCCGGTCAAGCTGGACATGGCACCCACTGGGTAGCGACGGGAAGTTCTGGTCGACCGCCTCCTTGATCGCCCGCCGGCTCACCCCGGTCAGCGCCCGCCAGCGCAGGTCGAAGCGGAAGTTGGCGTGCTGCCCGCCGATGAAGTCCAGCACCGTCAGGCACGGCTTGTCGTCGTCCAGGCGCAGGCCACGGCCGAGCTGCTGAAGGAAGATCGTCGCGCTCTCGGTGGGCCGTAGCATCAGGATCGTGTCGACCATCGGCAGGTCAACACCCTCGTTGAACAGGTCGACCGTGAAGAGCACGCGCAGCTTCCCGGCCTTGAACTCCCGCAGCAGCTCGTGTTGCGCCGGCCTGTTCACCTGCGAGGTCACCGCCGCCGCCGGTACGCCGTGCCGGGTGAACCAGTCCGCCATGAACTCCGCGTGCCCGATGCTCACGCAGAACCCGAGCGCCCGCATCCGGTCGACGTCGACGGTGTCCCGTACCGCCCTCAGCACCATCCGGGCCCGCGCGTGGTTGCCGGTGTAGAGGTCGTCCAGCTCCGCCGGGACGTACCCCTGCCCGCGCCGCCACTGCAGGTGCGACAGGTCCACGTCGTCGTGCACCCCGAAGTACTGGAACGGTGCCAGCAACTGCCGTTCCAGGGCCTCCCACAGGTGCAGCTCCACGGCGGCGTGGCCGTCGAACCACCGCCGCACGTCGCCACCGTCGGCCCGGTCCGGGGTCGCCGTCAGCCCCAGCAGTACGCGTGGACGCAGTCGCTCCAGCAGCCGCGCGTACGTCGGCGCCTCCGCGTGGTGGAACTCGTCGACGATCACCATGTCGTACTTTTCGGGGTCGATATCCCGTCGGTGCAGCGACTGGATCGAGGCGAAGACGTGCGTCCAGTCGGTCGGCTCCTGGCCGCCGACGAGCAGTTCGCCGAAGCTGCCATCGCCCATCACCTGGCGGAACGTCGCGAGGCTCTGCTTGAGGATCTGCTCCTGATGGGCGACGAAGAGCAGCGAGTCGACGGTCTTGCTGCGATGCAGCCGGCGATAGTCCAGCGCCGCCACCACCGTCTTGCCAGTACCGGTCGCCATCACTACCAGGTTCCGGTGCCGGCCGTGCACCTGCCGCTCGGCGTCCAGGTCGGCCAGGATCTCCGCCTGGTACGGGTACGGCCGCACATCCAGGTTCGCGATCTCGACGACGGTGCCGTCCGACCGCTCACCGCGCAGCGCCTGCCGTAGTCGCTCGGCGTCCCTGCCCGGCTGGTACGTCTCGAAGGCGGGGTCGTTCCAGTAGTCCTCGAAGGTGGCGGTGAACGTGTCGATGACGTGCGGCTGCTCGATGTTCGAGATCCGGACGTTCCACTCCACCCCGTCGACCAACGCGGCCTTCGACAGGTTCGACGAGCCGACGTACGCGGTGGTGGTGCCGTTGCCCCGGCGGAACAGCCACGCCTTGGCGTGCAGCCGGGTGGTCCTGGTCTCGTAGGAAACCTTGACGTCGGCGCCCAGCTCGGTGAGCCGGTCGAGGGCCCGCTGGTCGGTGGCGCCGAGGTATGTGGTGGTGATGACGCGGAGGTGGCCGCCTCGGTTGATCAGCTCGCGGATGGCCGGCTCGACGATGCGCAGGCCATGCCACTTGATGAACGCGCAGAGCAGGTCGACGGAGTTGGCGGAGGCCATCTCGTGGGTGACCTCGTGGCCGATCCGGGGCTGGTGCCTGCCGTTAACCAGCAGCGCGCCGGTGGAGAGCGGGGTGGTGGGACGCTGCGGGAAGGTGGGCTGCGCGGGTGGGGTGGGCGGGGCGGCGATGGCGTGCAGGAGGTTCCTGGCATCGACGACCTGGTCGCCGTGGGTGGCGGCATCTGGGTCGAGTTCGGTGATGGCCTGCGCGATGCGGTTGGCCAGGTCGACCTGGCGGTGCAGCTTGTCGTCACCGGCGGGGACGGCCTGCAGGGCGCGGCTGATGATGACGGCAAGGTGACGGGTCAGGGGCTGGTGGGAGTCGGCAGGGTCGAGGGGGCGGTGCTGGACGAGGGTGGGGTCGAGGTGGTCGAGCTGATCGCCGAGCTGCTGGGTGATCAGGTGCTCGTAGACACCCCGCTCAAGATCCGTCACGTCGGCACCCTAGCGAGCAGTAGGGGCTCCTGTTGCCCGTGCCGGTTATTGCCGCCTGCGGCGGCAGGCCGGTCCAGGCACCGGACCTTGACCCGGCTTGTTGTCGCGGCCCAGCGCCGACTTGACCGCGTTGACCTGTTCACGGCGTCCTGATCTGTCGGGCGAGCGCCGCGGCGGTGGAAACCGCCATGGCGGTCATCCTCGCCTCTGAGGAGCGCTTGCGGAATACCCCAGCAGGGCGGATTAATGACCATTCGGACGGGGGTGGGCCGTCCGGATGCTTCAGGAGAGGGCCGACCCGACCGACCAGGCGGCGGCCGCGCAGTTCGTCGCCGACATCGACGCCGGCCCACCGCCACCCCTGCCCGCCGACGGCCCCGCCGGGAAATCAGCGGCGGCGACCAAACGCCGGGGGATGGTCGCACGCTAGTTAAGCGTGACGCATATTCCTTCCCCCAAGCACGACACGATGGCGGTGCTGGCCGCGCTGAGCCCGGGCATCCTCACCTGGCAGTCGGCCGCGCTGATGGCGAGCCTGTTGGCCGGCTGGACCGCGATGGGCCTGCTCGCCGAGTGGCAGGCGCGACGTACCCTGACCGCTCTTGCCCGAGCGGTTCCCGCAGGGCTGATCATGATCCGTTGGGACGCCCCCGGGACGCGGACTGTTCGGCTGGCCTGGGGCGTCGCCTCGGATCGGCGCGGCCAGCAACCAGGGGCATGATGTGGGGTCCTCCGAGCCACGGCCGAAGCTTTCCAAGGAACAGCGAGACGAGATCGAGCACCTATATCGGCAGGAAGCCGAAAACCTGTACAGGTATGCGTGCTTCCTCGGTTGGGTGTCCGAGAGCCGGGACCTGGTGCAGACCGCGTTTCACGAGGCGATCCGTGACTGGCACAAGATCGGCCACTGGGGCCCGGTGGAGCGCAGGAAGTGGCTGCGCCGGGTGCTCAAGAACAAGGCGGTCGACATCTATCGGAAGCAGAGCCCGGTGGACCTGACCGCCGATTTCCACCCTCCGCACTCTCGATCCGACGACACCGACGACATCGGCGAGCGCGTGGACGCTGCGATCATCCTGACCAAATGCTGGAAAGTGATCGAACAGATGCCACCGCAACGGCGGATCGTCGCGGACCTGGTCTGGGGGGAGTCGTGGGACCCCAAGCGCGTCGCCAAGCACCTCGGGCTGACACAGAGCACGATCCGGGGCCATCTGCGGAAGGCACGCCAGCAACTGAGGGCCAGCATCGGTGAACTGGTGCCGTTCATCGACGACGAGGAAGAAATCGACGACGAGAAAGAAGAGGGGTCTGCTTCATGAACAACGACGAGGAGCGGGTTCCGCTCACCTTCGCCGAGGTCTATCGACGCGGCCGTGCCGCCGGAGCCGGGGCGGTCCCGCCGTTCGATCTTCAGCGCGGCCTGGACGACCTGAGGGCGTGGATCGACCGGGAGGTCGACCTCATCGAGGAGGCGGGGCAGGACTTCGCCTCTGCCGCTGCGTCGGGGGCGCAGGCAGAGCTCCGAGGGCGCCACGACCTACTGGAGAAACTGGTGACATTGGCGGGGCGGCCTGAGGATGGTCCTGCCGTGCTCGTCGGGCCGGGCGGTGCCGGGAAATCCGCGCTGGCCGCCGCCCTGGCCGAACGGTTGCGCAGCGGGGATCGGCAGGTGTGGTGCGTTTCCGCAGCCGACCTGGCCGGGTTCTCCGCAGGCCTCACCGACGTGGCGCGGGACCTCGGCGGATCCCCCACCGACGTGAAGTCGATCGCCAAGGGCGCGGCAGACGGCGCGGACCGGCTCTGGCGCCTGCTGGAAAGCTCGTCGCGGAGGTGGCTGCTCGTCATCGACAACGCCGACGACCCCTGGATGCTCGCCGCGGCAGATTCGCCGGCGGGTGTGCAGGACATCGCGGGCTGGGCCCGCGCGTCGCGGCAGGGCCTGGTCGTGGTGACCAGCCGAGAGACTGACCGGCGCATGTGGACCGGTGCGCGAGTCTTCGATGTCGGCCACCTGGGTATGGCCGACGCTGTCCAGGTGCTTCGCGATCTCGCGCCGGAGGGGGGTGACGAGACCGACGCACGGGCTTTGGCACAAACGCTCGGCGGGCTCCCCCTCGCCCTCCACCTGGCGGGGAGGTATCTGCACTCCGGGGTCGCGCCGTCGCCCACCTTCGCCGCCTACGACCGGTCCCTCGGCAGGATGAAGGGCACCATGGTGGACCGTGCCGCCGAACTTTCTCTGGACGGGCTGGCCAGTCACGGCATTCCCCAAGCCCGGGAGTTGGTGCGGCTGGCCAGTTGCTACGCGCCCGAGTCGATCCCGACCCGCATCCTGCCCAGGACCGGCTTGCAGGAGGCGTTGGACGGGTTGCGAGGTGTGGGCCTGATCCAGGGGAGCCCTGCGTCGATCAGGCTTCACTCCGTGGTCACCGATGCCAGCCGTGCCCGGCTGGAAGGACCGGAGGTCTGGCACTCCGCGATCGTGCGCCTGGCCGGCGCGCTGGGGGAGCTCAGCTTCGGCGAGCCGGAACACTGGCCGCAGTACCGGCTGCTGGGCCAGCACCTGCTGGCCCTGCTCGACACGGCCGCCGACCGGGTGGACCGGGAACACCTCGCCCTGCTCGTGGGAGCCGCAACCCAGGTGAGCAGAGCCTTCATCCACAGCGGCGCAGGCGGGGCGGCCGGCACCCTGTGCCAGATTGTCCTGACCCGCTGCGCGGCGCTGGGCGAGGAGCATCGCGCGGTGCTGGATCTCAGGCACCAGCTCACCTGGACGGTCGCCGACGCGGGGGACCTGGCCGGGGCAGAGGCCATGTTCCGGGACGTTCTCGACATCCGGCGACGGGTGCTCGGCGATTCCGCCCCCGACACCCTCGACAGCCGCCACGAGCTCGCGTGGATCGCCGGTTGCCTGGGCAGGTGGGCAGAGGCCGAGCAGCGTTATCGGGTCACCCTTCGCGATCGCCTGGTCCACCTGGGGTCAGAGGAGCGCGACACCCTGACAACGCGCCACGAGTTGGCCAATGCTATCGCCCAGCAGGGCCGCCTCGACGAGGCCCGCCAGGCTTTCGAGGACGTCCTGCGGGATCGACGGCGGGTCCTTTCCGAGAGGGCTCCGCAGACACTCCAGACCCAGCACGAAATCGCCTGGATCACCGCCAAGCAAGGCAACTGGGTGGAGGCCGAGGGCCTGTACTGGGATCTCCTCGACTTGCGTCGGGTGCTCGATGCCGATCATCCCCACGTGCTGCTCACCCTGCACGAACTCGCCTGGACGATCGCGCGCCAGGGCCGCTGGACCGAGGCGGAGTCCCTCTACCGACGTGTCCTGGAGCGCCGCAGTCGAAGCCTGGGCGACGACCACCCCGAGACCAAGACGACCCGATGGGCGCTGCGCGAACTCCTGCAGGGCCGGATCGTCGACGCCGTTCATTCCGTCTGACCACGTGGAGCCCACATGATCCTCAACAGCCATCTCGTCACCGCCATTGAAGACCTGCGTCTCGCGAACCGCCCCGTCATGTTGCACGCATCACTGCACTCCTTCGGAACGGCGATCGACGGCGGTGCCGACGCCCTGCTCGACGCGCTGCTCGCGTCCGGATGCACCGTGCTGGCCCCCGCGTTCACGGAGCCGCAGTTCGGACTGCCTGCTCCCCCCGACATGCGTCCGGCACGCAACGGCCTCGACTACACCGCCTCCCCCACGGAAGACACCTGCCGAGCGAATTTTCCCTACCGCGTCGACTGCGGGCTGATCAATTCCCGACTGGGCGTGCTCCCCGCCGCGCTCATCGCACGCGCGGACGCCGTACGCGGCCGGCACCCGCTCAACTCCTTCGCCGCCGTCGGTCCACAGGCAGCCGAGCTCATCGACGCCCAGAGCCCCGACGACGTGTACGGGCCGATCCGCGAGTTGGCCGATCGCGACGGCGAAATCCTGCTCA
This sequence comes from Micromonospora sp. RTGN7, assembly GCF_033804645.1. Lineage (NCBI taxonomy): Bacteria > Bacillati > Actinomycetota > Actinomycetes > Micromonosporales > Micromonosporaceae > Micromonospora > Micromonospora sp. RTGN7. Next base: position 48,120 of record NZ_JAPZLF010000002.1, read on the forward strand.
TCGGCGTGGGCCTGGACCGCATGACGGCGCTGCACCTGGCCGAACAGCGGTCGGGCCGCCACCTGTTCCGCAGGTGGGCGCGCGACGAGGACGGCGCGGTACGCATGGTCGAGGTGGGTTCCTGCTCCGGGGGGTTTCCGCGGCTGGAACCGGTCCTCGGCCCGCTCGCCCGGGGCGTGGCCGTCGGCGCCTCGCGTTGGCGCGCCTACCCGGCTGACCAGGTTCTCGCCGTCGCGACAGCCGCGATCACCGCCCAGCAGGACATCACCCGCTGCCCTGATGCGGACTGCCTGCTCTGCTGCCACGCGATCGCCGGAGGTCCAACGGCCGCGTGACACCCGCCGCCACCTGATCGTCGTAGGCCCGGCGGCCGCCTGACACCCGTCGGCGCGGTCGGCGGGCCGGCGTCCGCGTCCACGATCGTGCCCCTCTACAGTCGACGGTTTCACCGACTCCGACGGCGAGGGGGCACGGATGCGGATCGGCATCAACACGTGGGCGTGGGCGGCGCCGCTGACCGACGAGACGCTCGTCCGGCTGGCCCCACGGATCCGGGCGTGGGGCTTCGACGCCATCGAGCTGCCCATCCAGGCACCGGGAGAGTGGGATCCCGCACGGGCCGCCGACCTGCTCGCCGGACTGGAGCTGGCCCCCGCCGTCTGCGCCGGCCTGCTGCCCGAGCACGACCTGCTCGGCGGCGACGAGCAGGTCGTGCGGCGTACGGAGGCGTTCGTGCGGTCCTGCGTGCGGGCCGCGAGCAAGGTGGGGGCCGCCGTCGTGGCGGGCCCGCTCTACGCCCCGGCCGGCCGGCGGTGGCTGCTCGACGCGGACGCCTGGCGGGCTACCATCGCTCGCCTCGTGGAGCGGCTCCGGCCGCTGGCCGACGAGGCCGCCGGGCAGGGCGTGACGATCGCCCTCGAACCGCTCAACCGGTTCGAGACGAGCTTGATCAACACCGTCGACCAGGCGCTGGAGGTGGTGGCCCGCGTCCCCGGCCTGGGCCTCGCGCTGGACACCTTCCACCTGAACATCGAGGAACGTGACCTCCCGGCCGCCATGCGCCTGGCCGGCGACCACCTCGTGCACGTGCAGGTGTGCGGCAATGACCGCGGGGTGCCCGGCGGTGACCACCTCGACTGGCCGGGAATGTTCGACGCCCTGACCGACATCGGCTACTCCGGCCAGGTGAACATTGAGTCGTTCACCGCCGAGGCCCTGGCCGTGCCGATGTCCGTGTGGCGGCCCCTCGCCGCCGGCCCCGACGACCTCGCCGTGGAAGGGCTGGTCTTCTTGCGCGGCCTGACCAGACGTAATGCCCCGTAGACCGGCGGGAGGCGGAATCGCTGCGCTCCGGGCCGGAGCTGTCGCGTCGGCAGCATCGGTGGTCGCGGCAGCCCGCTACCCGTTCAACAACCGCCGCGCCGGGTCGTCACGCCCGGGCATGCCTGATACCACCCTCGACGAGCTACTGACCGACTTCACTCCTGCCTAGCCGTACACGATGGCGGCTGCCGCCGAGGCCCCTGGCTCGCCGGGCGTGCACGTGGTCCTCGATGACGGCGTGGTCGTCTACGTTGGCCACACCGGGAACCTGCGGCAACGCCTTCGGCAGCACCTGGGCGGTAACCGCGGCTCGTCCGTGCTGCACGATCAGGTCGGCCAGTGCCTCGATCGGCCGGGTAACGCGGCGTCGGCGGCCGATATCGCCGGCTGGCTGGGGCAGTGCGAGGTCCGCTGGCAGGAGACGGACAACCCGGAGAGCACGAAGGAAGCCCTGGTCCTGGCACTCAGGCCGAAGTTCAACCGCCAGGTGCCGAAGCCCCGCCACGAAACGACGGCCCGATAAGTGGCACCCGATAAACAAGGCCGGGCACCCGCCACCTGATCGGCGACGGGTGCCCGGGGTCGTGTCGGGTCAGGTCAGGCGGTGCCGCCCGGCTGGACCACTCCGTTGACCTTCAACGTGTACGGCGCGTACTGGTTGACCTGCTCGGTCGGCTCGTCGTAGGCGACCACGGCGACGACTTTCGGGAAGAGGCTGAGCAGGGCCAGCTTCGCCCGGTTCAGCGTCAGGCTCGACTTGCCGTCGAACTCGAACTGCGCGGCGATCGAGTGCTGCTCGTCGATGCCGATCAGCCGCAGGTTCCAGTTGTTGACGGTGATCGGCTTGATCTCCGTCGGCGAGTCGAACGGGGCGAGGCTGCTGCCGTCGCTGACCGCCGTGCCGCCGATGGTGATGTCGTCGACCAGCAGACCGCCCTCGTTGACGCCGCCGTCGCTGACGTAGCGGAAGCCGAGCAGGATCGTCTTGCCGGCGTACGCGGACAGGTCGAACGAGTGCGCCTCGAACCCGTCGGTCGTCCCGTTGAGCGCCGGACCGAACGGCCCGTCGATCGTCTTGTCGCCCGGGATGGCGGTGTAGGACGCGCCGCCGTCGGTGGAGACGGTGACGTAGCCGTAGTCGAAACCGAACTCCGCGCCGTACTTGGCGGCGAATCGCAGCGTCGGGTCGGCGGTCGGCACGGCGACCGAGGTGACCGCCGCGGAGTCGATGTTGTTGCCGTTGCCCGACCACAGGACCGGGTTGCCGGAGCGGTCCGGGTCGTTCGACACGACGGTCCACGCCAGCGGCAGCGGCGGCAGCGTCTTGGTGCCCTCGAACGACAGCGACCGCAGGTCACGGCCGCGCAGGAGCTGCCCGTCGGCCTTCTGCAACGGCACGAAGTCGGCCCCGTTAGGCGCCGCCCCGCCGGTGGCGTTGGCGGCCGGGTTGGCCAGGTTGACCGTGGAGCGCAGGCTCGGCGTGGTCACCCGGCTCTTCGGTACGCCGAGCATGATCCCGCGCCGCGAGTCGCCGACGATTTTGTCGACCAGCGTCATCGTCTGGTAGTCGTGGATGACCTGGTACATCTTGCTGACGCCCTTGGCCTTCAGCGCCGCGTCCAGGCTGGCCAGCCCCTGCCGTTCACCGTCCTTGTGCAGCCGGGAGATGATGTCCGTGCCGTACCGGTCGTACAGGAACTGCATGAACGAGTACGCGTTGCCGTAGTCGGCGAGCACCGCGTTCGGGTTCGGGCTCTCGCCCCACAGGGTGAGCGAGTTCTCCGGGCCGCCGCAGTCTCGCGGGTTGACGTTGTACGGCGTCTGCACCGTGCCGAAGCCCTGGTAGCAGTAGAGGTGGCTGTCGGCTCCCCGGTCGAAGACGGTCGTCGTGGTGTCGACGTAACCGGTCAGCGTCTGGGCGAAGTCGGCCAGGCCCTCGTTGATCCAGTTTCCCTCGAAGGGATCGGTGTAGTAGTGCGCCAGGTGCTGCCACTCGTGGGCGAAGGTGCCCTCGTAGTCGAAGGGGCGGGCCGGGCGGCTCGTGCACAGGTCGTCGGTGGGCTCGTTCGGCGGGTTCGCCCCGGTGCGGTGAGCCCAGTCGAACGCGTCGATGGTCATGACGTTGCGGTCGAACAGCTCGTTGAACTGGGCCGAGAAGAAGCCCGCGATGTAGGTCGGGCTGGCCGGGAACTGGTAGAAGTTGTCGTCCCGGACGTTGTCGATCAGGGTGACCGTCTTGTTGCCGCCGCCGGTGTAGTCGCCGCCGTTGCCGTTGGCGTCCGGTCCGAGCAGGGCGTTGGTGCCGTCCCGGTCCGGCGGCGTGCTGAACGCGGCCGTCTCCTTCGGGTACATGTTGGTGTCGAACTCGTGGACGAAGCTCGCCACCTGCGCGTCGGTGATCTGCGTCGACGAGGGGATCTGGGTTCGGCAGTCGCCGGCCGGGAAGGCGATGTCGTTGGCGACCCACACCTCGACGTTGTTGCCCGCGCCGCGAAGCGTGTAGTCCTTGCGGTAGATCCGGCCCTCGAAGTCGTTCATTCCGAGCCACTGCCGGACCGTGCCGACCGGCGGCGTCGCCCCCGCGGAGGTGGCGTTCGAACGCGCCTGCGCGCGCGGCTGGTACCGGGCCGGCGTCTCGACCTTGCGGCCGTCCAGCGTGAGGTCCTTGCGGGTGAGCTCCCGGGTGTCGCTGGGCTGAACCTGCTTCGCCACGGCCTGCCCGGGCGCGGCCGTCGCCGCCGACGCGGGTAGGACGCCCATAAGTGGCAATACGAGTGTGATGGCTGCTGCACCGGCAATGCGGCTACGTGCCATGGGCCCCCCTTGGGCGATGTGAATCCGGTTGACGGGGTCGCCGTCAAAATCCACCGGGATGACATTCACGTTCTTCGTACTGGCATTGATTGCCTTTGGCAATCGTCCTACCGCATGATCCGTCTTCACCGAGCCGGCTCTCCTGCCCTGTGGACGCCGCGTGCGCGCTATCCGCAGCCGTGCGGCACGACCTGTCGGTGCCTGCGGGTAAGGTGCCCAGCACCTGGTGGAGGGGAGATCGATGCTCGGGCTGGAGTTGCCGCCCGCGATCGAGGCGGAGCGGGTCATCACGGCGGTGCTGGCTGACTTGCGCTCCGGTGACCACCGGGGCGTGGTGGTCGACTCGCCGCCCGGTGCCGGTAAGTCGACCCTTGTGGTCCGGGCCGCCGTCGAGCTGGCCGCCGCAGGTGAGCAGTTGATCATCATTGCGCAGACCAACGAGCAGGTCGACGATCTTATCGACCGGCTGGCCCGTAAGGCCCCGGAGCTGCGGATCGGTCGGCTGTCCGCCACGGAGTACAAGCCGTCGGACCGGGTGAAGGGCCACGACACGGTCAAGGTCGCGGCGAAGGTCGCCGATCTCGGTGGGCCGGCTGTGATCATCGGTACGGCGGCCAAGTGGGCGATGGTCACCGAGGGTTCGTGGCCGTGGGCGATCGTCGATGAGGCGTACCAGATGCGGTCTGATGCTTTGTTGCGGGTGGCTGGCAGGTTCGAGCGGGCGTTGTTCGTGGGGGATCCTGGGCAGCTCGATCCGTTCTCCACGGTGGAGACCGCACGGTGGACGGGCCTGACCTGGGATCCAATGCAGTCCGCGGTGGCGGTGCTGCTGTGGCACAACCCGCAGTTGCCGGTGCACCGGCTGCCGGTGTCGTGGCGGCTGCCCGCGTCGGCGGCGCCGGTGATCGCGGCGGCGTTCTATCCGTTCACCGGGTTCCGCGCGGGCACGGGTTCTGGCGACCGGGCGCTCGCGTTGACCGAGGCCGGGCCGGGGGACGCCGTCGATGCGGCGGTGGAGTTGGCGGTGTCGTCGGGGTGGGCGCTGTACGAGCTGCCGGAGCGGCACACCCTGCGTACCGATTCCGAGGCCACCGCCGCGTGCGCCGCGCTGGCGCTGCGGGTGTTGCAGCGGGGAGCGGTAGCCGTCTCCGAGCACGCGCCGGCCGGCGCGCCGGTCACCGCCGACCGGATCGCCGTCGGGGCCGCGCACCGTGACCAGGTCGCGGCCATCCGCGCGCGCCTCGGCGAGGCCGGGGCGGGCATCACGGTGGATACCGCCAACCGGCTTCAGGGCCGCGAGTACGACGTGACGATCGTGTTGCACCCGTTGTCGGGGCGGCGGGACGCGACGGCGTTCCACCTGGAGTCGGGGCGGCTGTGCGTGCTGACGTCCCGGCACCGGCACGCGTGCGTGGTGGTGGCGCGGGCGGGCATCGCGGAGCTGCTGGACGCCCACCCGTCGAGTGAACCGGTGCACCTCAACGTCCCGGTCAAGTTCCCCGACGGCTGGCAGGCCCACCAGCTTCTGCTGGCCAGGCTGGCCGACCCGATGTTCACGGTCTGACCGGGGATTTTCGTTGCTGAGTTCGGCGCTGCGACACGCGAGCTGAGCATCAAGCGCGCGGGCGCTGGAAAGATGCGTGACAGAGCGGCACAGTGTGAACGAGGGGGCGGAGCGATGAGTGATCGTGCTGACTGGAACGAACTACGTGAGCGACGCCTGGCGGAGGCGGGGGCCACCGACGCCTACGAAGCGGCGCGGATCGCTTTCGAGCTCGGGCAGACGGTACGGGAACTGCGTGAACGCAACGGTTGGAGCCAGGCCCAACTCGCTCGCGTCGCAGGCATGACTCAATCGGCGGTGGCCCGCTTCGAGGCCGGCGGGACGGCGCCGACCCTGACGGTGCTCGACCAGCTGGCCAGGGCATTGAACATGAGGCTTGACGTCACGTTCGCTCCTCGGGCGGACGCGGCCTGATCTCCGCCCCGGGGACCCTGGGCCCGTGCTGCCTCGGCTGGCGAGGCGCGTGGCCGAGGACCGAGGCGGGCAGAGGCACCTCCTGTCGCCCGGTGGGAATGGTCAGTCGGCTACGACGATCGCGAGCAGGAGGACGTCGAAGGTTGGTGCGTGCTCCCAGTTAGGGCGCAGCTTGGAGATCTTCTGCCAGCCCCAGGAGCGGTACGCGGCTTGGGCGGGAGCGTTGTCCGGGTCGGCCAGGAGGGTGGCTCGTTTCTCGGCCCGGCCGCTGAGCAACTCGTCGTGCAGGGTCCTGGCGATGCCTCGGCGTCGCCAACCGGATGCCACCATGAGTTCGCTGATGCCGAAGGTGCGCCTGCCGTCCTCATCGGTGCTGAATCCGGCCGGGACAGGTTCCTGCATGCCGGTCCACCAGCCGGTCTCAGCGGGCAGCGGGAAGCCGTAGATGTAGCCGACCAACTCTTCGTCGACCGTGGCGGTGACCAGGTCCCACCCGTGTCGCTGCATGTGCCCGGCGAGCTGGCGGCGGTAGCGGTCCTCGCTGTGGAACTCGTCGCCGTCGGCGTACACCGTCAGGTAGAGGCCGACGAGCTGATCAACCAGCCCGGCCGCCTGCGCGGCGGTGTGGTGGCGCAGGTTCAGGTTCTCGATCATCGGCCCACCGCCTGGTCGTAGGCGTCGATGAAGTCGCGGGTGACGGCCGTCGACCGTTGCGGCTGTCCCAGGCTCGACCGGACCTGCGCGAGGTGACGGCTCACCCGTCCGGAACTTACCTGGCCGATTGCGGGCAGCACATTCATGGCAATGTGCGCCGCCTCGTCGAGGTTGCCCTGTCGGCATTCCGCATCGGCGAGCTGAACCGTGTAGTAGATCTGGTTGCGCCGGAGCGCGGGGGAAGGGTTCTCCGTGATCGTGCGGAATGCCTGGGCCGCGCGTTCGGGTCGGGCCAGGGCGAGGTAGGACAGCCCTTCGATGCCCCTGAGTTCCTGCGGGGTCACGAAGTGCAGGAACGACATGTCGTCTTCAGTCGTTCCGCGGTCGAACTCGCGGTGTGCCTTGGCCATCGCCCGTTGGAGCTGCTCATGTCCTTGAGGGTGGCGTAGGTATGGGCGGCCCGTAGGTGCAGGAGTGTCGCCAATCGAGGGGTTCCCCACCCTGCGGAGGTCCGGAGGGCGGCATCGGCGCTCTGTAGCGATTCGCCGGGGCGATCATCCCGGATCAGCAGGGAGAGGCAGGCAAGGGCGCGAACTTCCATGCGAGGGTCGTCGGCGATGCGCGCCCGGGTGATCGCCTCGTTGAGGTACGGCCTCGACTCCGACCGTCGCCCGGCGTCGATGGTGAGCCAGGCGGTCTCGATGGCGACGTCGGCCAGTGCGGTTTGGAGGGCGTCGCCGACCTCCCGGCTGTAGGTGGCCTTCGTGGCCCAGGACGACAGGTGGGCGTGGACTCTGATGGCGATGTCGCGGAGCTGATCGGCTCCGACGGCGGCGTCGGCGCGGCGGAACTCGTCGACCAGGGAAGTGGCGAAGCGTACCTGTTCCATGCCGATGCTTCTGGGCGCGTCGGCCGGGGTGGCGAGCCGGTCGAGGGAGCCGGTCGCGGCGATGCCCGCGAGGGCGGCCAAGGCGTGGAACTGTCGGCGGTCCGTGGTGCCACCTCCTTCATCCGATGCCGTGGTGACGGCATCTGCCGGGACTGGTGGGGTTGCCAGTCCGGCTGTCTCCCGGGGGTCGGTCGGCTGGTGGGCCGGCTGCTCTTCGTCTGCGTCCGGCCCGAAGCGGCAGGGCTGGTCGGGTAGGGCGAACCACAGGTGCTTGGCCGGAATTCGCAGCACCTGTGCCCAGTGGGTCAGCCGGTCCAGGTGGACGATCGGTGAGCCGTTCTCCACTCGGCTGAGCTGCGCCTGGGTGATTCCCAGCCAGCCGGCGACCGCGCTCTGCGGCAGCGGGTTCCGCCCGTGGTAGGGGTGGCAGCGGAACGCCCGAATCACCCGCCCGAGGTGCCGCGCGGCCAGCGCTCGTCGTACCGGCTGGTGTTCCCAGAAGTTGGCCGGCACCACCGGTGGCCGGCTCAGCCGGTCGCGCTCGGCGGCCTGGCAGGGAGTGCACCGTCCACTGTCGTTGTCGCGGGCCAGCCGGCCGCCACATCGGGGGCAGTTCGCGTGTGTCACGGGAAACCTCGCCATTCGCGGGTGGCTCCGTCCGTAGCGCCTCGTCGAGCCTACCCATTCAAATCCGCTCCGTGGAGTGCCGGTATACGTACCGTGTATGCCGACGAGGTTCCCCCGGCATGCCGTAGGGGCACGACCGTGCCGACCTGGCATAGCTGGGCCCGGAACCCAGGGCCCCAGCAAAGTCGTCAGGTGATGCCGAGTAGGGCCAGGGGCCGGCTGCTGTCTCGGGCGTGATGCCGGTTGGCGGCGGCAATGTTGGTAACTCCGGCGGTGCGGAGGGCGCCGATGGCGGCGTTCCATAAGGCAGCCATGGCCTCGGGCCCGGTGCCGGCGCGGATTTGGGATCGGTCTTCGTCGTAGGTGACGTCCCGCACCCAGTGGATCTTGTTTTTGGTCGACCAGTGGCCGCGGATCAGGCAGATCAGCCAGCGCAGCGAGCAGTCCACCAGCGGATTCGGACACGGTCAGAGCCGGTGCACACGACACCGACGAGATCAGCGATGATGGCAGGGCGGGCATGACTCACTTCGGCGATCAACGCGGCGTAGGAACTTAGATGATCTTCCGAACCAGTCATTCCCGTCTTGCTGCCAACAACAACGGCGCTTCTACTCCAGTCCACTCAAGTCAGACACCGCCACGACTTTGCCGGGGCCCTGTCCCTTCTGCTCCTCCATAAACGCGCGTAACGTGATCGGCCGACTCGCCCACTGGTCGCCCCGACTCGAATTCGCTTCTTTCTAAGCTCAACGAGCGTGCCAATACACGGCGAGGAGAACCGATGCTGCAGGCAGTGATTCGGGACAGGCTTGCCCGCCGCTATCGGGTGCTGAGCCTGCTTCTCGGAGGGATTCGATACCGCTTCCGTGTCCGGGGAGGGGTCGGAGTCACTGTGGCCGTGGGGGCAGCGCTGACCGTAGCGGTGGTGCTGGGAGCTTGCGGCAACTTCCTAGGTTGGCGGAGCGCGGCGCCTCTGCCCCGAGATGCTGAAGTGCTCCAGTTGGCCGGCCCTGCGCTGCCGCCTGGGGCGCTGGCGCAGCCGCAACGATGGGACTTCACCTTTGATCAGAATCCGGAGTACCTCGATCCGCGCTGGTTCTACCTGATCGGAGGGACAGACGAATATCGGTCCGGGAAGGTCTTTTTCCAGTTCACGTATTCGGACGATCAGCCTCGCCAAGGAATGGTCAAGGCGGCTGGCGAGCGCTTGCGGGCAGCCGGTTGGCACCTACACAACAGTGATCTCAGAGGGTGCTGCCCGGAGGTGGCGGCCACCAAGCGGGGGTGGCTGATTGAGGTCTTCTCGGAGGGGGACCTCGAGGCATCTCGTTACGGGCTCCAGGTCGCGCTCACCCGTACGACACCCGCCTCTGTACTTCCGCTGACCGCGGGCGGACTCGTGGTCGGCGGGTTGCTCGGCTGGCTGCTGACCGCCGGGGCATTCCGGCGGGCGTACCGGTTGCAACCCGCCAGACGAACAGTTGTCGTGTTGCTGTGCAGTGGTGGTCTTCTGGCGGTGCTGCCCGCGACTCTGCTCAGCGGCGTGGCAATCCTGGCGGCCTACCTCGATTCGGCCAGTCCGACCCCGGGTTGGCTCGGGTACACCTTCCTCGGGCTCCGACCGCTTGCCTACCTCGGCGGGACCGCCGTCGCCGTCGGACTGCTTCTGGCAGCCGCCTCGGCGAGGGGGTGCCAACGTCCAGTCATCAGGGAGGGCAGTGTGTGATCCGGTGGACGCCGCGTCGCGATGCTTGGACGGGTGCCCGTTACCACCGGATCCTGTGACGCGGAGGCGGCCGTTCGGGTACCGCGTTCGCCGCGCTCCCGGCAGGACTGGCGTCATCGTCGGTCGCACTTCGACCGCAGGGCCCCGGCAAAGTCGTGCGTTTCTTCGAGCTCAAGATGGGTGAGTGGAAAACTCTATCGACGTATCGGCGTCTGCGGCATTCGCGGGCGGGATCGGGAGGGCGGCAGCTGGCGGCGGGGACCAGCGCGGACCAGCGCGGACGGGGCGGAGGGGCTTCCGTAGGGTGCCCTCCGCCGAATCGGCCTACCCTCCGCCGGCCCATATAGAGCTGCCCGGCACGCCGGTCGGGGCGGACAAGTTCGTCGACCCGGCGGTGGTCGAAGGCTGCCGGACGCAGGTGCTGGCGCTGCTGGACAAGGCCGACCGTTCGACTCGTTCTTCGCTCGTGAGGTCGACGGGACCCGGCCGCCGGTATTCGACGTTCAGTAGCTGCCCGACGGGATCTCACCTGTCGATGTCTGCTGGGAATCTGCCTTCGCGAGTAGGGTCAGCAGCGTGTCGGACAACGCGGGCGCTGCGGCGATCGTCATCTCCGAGAGCGCGTCGTGGCTCGTGCCGTCGCGGTCGACCACCGAGGCTCCCGCCTCCCGTGCTATCGCCACTCCTGCGGCCATGTCCCAGGCATGGTTCGATAGGGTCAACGCCGCATCGATCCGGCCTTTGGCGAGCCACGCCAGGTCCAGGGCGGCTGACCCGGTCATCCGTACCCGCTGTGCCCTCTCGGCGAGCTGAGCCGTCAGTGCGAGACGCAGCTGGTTCTTCGGGGCCGCATCCGGTCCCACTGCATAGTCGCCGATGGCGACGATCGCCTCACTCAGGTCGTCGACGGTGCTGGCCTTGATCGGCTGGCCGTTGAGGCTCGCCCCATCGCCTCTGGCGGCGGCGTAACGGCTGTCGAGGAAAGGCAGCTCGATGACGCCGAGTACGGCGTCGTTGTGGTGGACCAGTCCGAGCGAGACGGCGCACAGGGGGATGCCGCGTACGAAGTTGGCGGTGCCGTCGATGGGATCGAGAACCCACTGCAACTCCGCTGAACCTGTGCTGCCCTCCTCCTCACCGAGGAAGCCGATGGCAGGTGTTGCGTGGCGAAGGAAGGCGCGCAGCTCCCGCTCGATTGTGAAGTCCAGCTCGGAGACAAGGTCCCGGTCGCTCTTGGCGCTCAGTGATCCCGGTGAGCGTCCCCGCATGGCCTCCGCTCCTCGCCTGACCGCCTCGATGGCCACCGGGAGCAGTCCGGCGTAGTCGCTCATAGCAGCCGCCCCCGCTTCCACTGCGATTTGAAGACCTGTTCGAACACCGGGTAGAGCCCCGCCCCTCGCTCTTGCCGGCGCATTACGAACGCGGGGGCGTCCACCCCTCGACTCTCGGTCAGGTAGGGCTGGGTCACGCAGAGACCGTCCACGAGCACGATGTTGAACCGAAGTGTGCTGTCGTAGGTGGCGAGTTCCAAGCTGCTGCGCAGCTCGGCGGGGAGGCGGTCGCGGACGCGGAGCATCGTCTCAATGTTGAGCTTGGTCAGGGCCGACAGTTGCCCGGACGGAAAGCCCTCTTCCGCTTCGCGTGCCGGAATGGCGGCACCATCGGGATCGAGAAAGAGACAACGGATGTGGGCGCCCTTCTCCACGAGGGCGTGCCATCCGTGGTCCGCGTAGTCCTGGCACAGCACGTTGAGCGACAGGCCCGTTGCCCGGATGTCGCGGGCGTTGTCGAACAACCTGCTCGCGGGCAGACGTGCCGAGAGTTCGGACCTGTTCGGGTAGACCGCCGTGAGACCCGCGAGCTGGTTGGCGGAATCCTCCGGCCGATCCTCCTGTGATCGCAGTGCCAGCATCACGTCGCCCGGAGGGACGGCTACTGTCTCCCAGCTCCGGACGTCGGCAGCCGTGGGTGACCACGTCAGCAGCGAAGCCAGCAGTCGGGCGAAGTTCTCGTGGTTGAGTCCGGCCGCCGTTCGCACTCGTATCGTCTGCTGCTGAGCCAGTGCAACGAAGTCAGGCCTTCCTGCGTCTGCGGGCGGGCGGAGCGAGTCTCCGACGTTGGCGGTTGAGGCGAAGCGGCTGCGGACCTCCTCGTTCGCCTTGCCGAGAGCTGTGTCGAGGGCGGCCTGCATCTCCGGGCGCGGGCAGACGGTTTCCTGCCCGGCCTCCCACTTCGAGACGGTGCGCTCGGCCACGCCAAGGTGCGCGGCGAAATCCTTGATGCTCATCCGCAGGGCATGCCGCAGGGCCCTCGTCTCCCGGCCGGTCCACCGCTGCACCGTCGTCATCGCGCCACCTTCGGTCTCGTCGAGCCGCCTTTGGGCAGCGTATCGGGGGCATGTGCAGCGGGGTTACCTCCTAGGTGCAGTGCGTAGTCGTTCTGGTCGAGCCCGCTCCCGATAATGGTGGACACATGGCCCGGGGCGGGTGCTGGCTCCGGGGATGCGTCCTCCCCCGACGCGTCCCACCCCCGCCCGCCCCGGCGCCATTCCACCCGTTAATAAGGGGCCCTTCCTCTACCGAATGCGTTAACAAGGTGCCCCTCCTTACATAAGCAGGGAGCGTGGGCGTGGCGTATTCGGGCGAGGTCGTGCGGGAGGCCGTGTGGCAGTGGCTGCGGCTGGTGGCGGCGGACGCGGAGCTGGAGCCGTACCTGGTCGGGGTCGATCTGGGCCGGTTCGCCGACCAGTTGGCGGCGACCCTCGGCGCGGCGCTCGACGGACGCGTGGCGGCGGATGCCTGGCCGGGGCTCGGGTTGGGGGAGGGGCAGCACCGGCGGCTGGTCGACTACCTCGCCGGGGTGCTCTGGGCGCTCGACGTGCCGCAGGCCGCGATCACCGCCGCCCGCGCCGCGTTCGCCGGGGAGGCGCATCCCGGCGCGTCCGCCGGAAAAGGACGTGCGGCCGGGGACGCCGGCCGGTGAGGGGAGTGGACCTCGCCGCCTCCTGGGCGGTCACCGTCGCCGACCTCGGCCGGGCCGCCGACCACTTCTGGTGCACCCTCGCCGACCGGATGCCCGCCCTGCTGCCCGAGCGGGACGCTCCGCTCTTCCTCGCCGCCCTCGGCCAACTCGCCGTCGGCGATGACGACTGCGCCGGGCGGGCCGCGCTGCTGACCGTCCTTGGCCGGGCCTGGCGCGACTGCTCCCTCGGCCCGCGCCACCAGGGCCTGGTAGGTGACGCGCTGGTCGCCACGGTGGCCCGGCACTCCCGTCCAGAATGGACGTCGACGCTCGCCGTCGGCTGGGAGCGTGCCGCCGGCCGCGCCCTGGATGCCGTCCGGCACGCCGCCGCGCGGGTCGGCGACGGCCCGGCCTGGTGGCCGGTCGAGGTGCTCGACCACGACCGGCCCGCCGAGGGCGTCGCCATTCTCACCGTACGTCCCTGGCAGCGCCTGCCGTTCCGCCCCGGCCAGGCCGTCGCGGTCAGCGTGCCCGGCCTGCCCGGCCGGTGGCGCTGGTACTCGCCGGCCAACGCGCCCCGCCCCGACGGAACGGTCGAGCTGCACGTCCGCGCCGCCGGGGCCGTCTCCCGCAGCCTCGTCGACGAGGTACGCCCCGGCGGGCAGCTCTGGCTCGGCCCACCCCGCGGCGTCGGCCTGACCCTCGCCCCCGACTCGGCCGACGACCTGCTCCTCGTCGCCGGGGGCACCGGCCTCGCCCCGCTGCGCTCCCTGGTCGAGCAGGTCGCCACCGCACCGGCCGGCCGGCGGGTGACCCTGGTCGTCGGTGTCCGCGCCTTCGCCGACCTGTACGACCCGGTCAGTCTCGACAAGCTCCAGACTGCCCACGACTGGCTGACCCTCGTGCCGGCGTTCTCCCACGATGTGCACGCCGAGCCCGACGAGTGGGGCGACGCACTCACCGTCGCACTCCGGCACCACCGGCCCGGACAGGAGGTGTACGCCTGCGGGCCGCCCGCGATGGTGGCTGGCACGCGACTGCGGCTGCTCGCCGCCGGGGTTCCCGCCAACCGCATCCACCTGCCCGACGAAGCGCCTGCTGACACCCCCCGAGGCGGCCTGAGGGGACACTGAGAGTTCACCCATGGTGAGCGGCGGGTCAGCGTGCGGCCGATCCGACGCCTACGCTGTGCGAGGGTGCCGGCCGAAGGGGTAACCGCCGGAGGTCGGGGCCCCCGTCCCTGCCGTACGACCGATGAGGATTTTTCGTGGGTGCCGCAACCCCTCAGGACAACCACAACGCTCGGGTCTCCGACCGACTCGACACCAGCGTTCCCCACCCCGCCCGGCGCTACAACTACTGGCTGGGCGGCAAGGACAACTTCGCCGTGGATCGTCGCTCCGGGGACCAGATCGCCGCCGTGTACCCGGCGATCCGCACCCTCGCCCGGGAGAACCGGGCCTTCCTCCAGCGGGCGGTGCGGTACCTGGCCGCCGACGTCGGCATCCGGCAGTTCCTCGACATCGGCACCGGCATCCCGAGCGCCGACAACACCCACGAGGTCGTCCAGGCCGTGGCCCCCGACGCGCGGGTCCTCTACGTCGACAACGACCCGATGGTGCTGGTCCACGCGCGGGCGCTGCTGACCAGCTCCCAGGCCGGCGCGACGGCATACCTCGACGCCGACCTGCGCGACCCGGCGAGGATCCTCGCCGCGGGCGAGCTGCACCGCACGCTGGACCTGTCCCGGCCGGTGGCGCTGATCCTGGTCGCGGTCGCGCACTTCCTGACCGACGCCGACCGGCCGTACGACGTGGTCGCCCGGCTGGTCGACGCGTTGCCGTCGGGCAGCTACCTGGTGGTCAGCCACGTCACCACCGATCTCATGTCCGCCGAGATCGTCGATCTATGGACGGCCGAGGTGGTGGCGGGTCGGATGAAGCAGGACGCCGTCGCCCGGTCCCGGGCGGAGTTCGCCCGGTTCTTCGCCGGCCTGGACCTGGTCGAGCCGGGCATCGTCCCGGTGACCGAGTGGCGTGCCGAGGTGCCCGAGTCCGAGCGCTCGCCGCTGACCGAGGCGTCGATCTACGGCGCGGTCGCCCGCAAGCCCTGACCCCCACCCCGCCCCACCCCACCCCGCCCCACCCCGCCCCGCCCCACCCCGCCCCACCCCGCCCCACCCGCGATCTTGCAGTTGTGGCCCGGACGAAAGCGGCGAATAACGCGTTCCGAGGGCCCAAAGTGCAAGATCGCTGGTACGGGTGGGGTGTTCAGCCCCCCGGGGGGGGTACGGCGGGTCGCCGAACTCGCGGACGCCCCCACGTCGAGGGTGATCCGACTGTTGTCGGTCCACGCCGCGGTCGCGGCCTGCCAGCTCGGGTCGTCGCGCTCGTCGAGGGTGCTCCAGTCGGACCGGTGGAGCCGGAGCTGGATCGGCCCGGTCGACGCGCCGGAGGTGAGCGCTCCGTCGGTGAAGGTCAGCTCGACCTAGCCGGGGACCGGTGTCCCGGGCAGCGGATAGCGGGTGGGAGTGGGAGTCGGCGAGGGCAGCGGGAGCGGGGCGGGCGGAATGGGGAAGAAGAGTTGACGCCGGACCCGATCGTCCTGATTCAGGGAGCTGACCTTCGCCTTCCCGTACGCGTGCGCCGGGCGGGTGACGGCCGAGGTGGTGGAGTAGCTGATCGGGCCCGCGCCCTCCGGATCGTTGGATCTTCGGCCTGGTGGGCATGCACGAATCAGCGAATTCTGCCGCCTGCCATTCCCAGTTTTCCTGTCGACGTCCCGATAGAGCGACCACTCTGCTGATCTACCCAGGTCGATAGTGTCCAAGGGCAAAGGCCGTCAGCGAAAGGCGGGCCATGAACGCCCATCCTCATTCTTCCCTCTCCCGTCGCCGGTTGCTCGTCGGCGCGGTCGCCGCCTCGGCGCTCACCGCCGCCGGCGCGACCGCAGCCACGGCCGCCCCGTCCACCGCGTCCACCGGGATCGCCGGTGCGCCCGTCGGCCACGACCGGATCGCCGCCGCCCGCCTCCTGGTGACCGGCGTCGGCCCTGCCACGGCCGGATTCCAGGCCGACCTCCACGAACGGCTCGCCGCCTGGCTGGTCTTCTGGTCGGCCAACTCGCCCCGGTCGTGGAGCGCCCCGGTGGAGGTGGCCGGCACGCCGACCGCCGCCGGCGACGCCTTCACCCTGCACACCCTGCGCATCCGGCGGGGCGAGCACCTCGCCGACGGCTTCGCCGCCGCCCGGCGCGACGCCGCCCACCTGGCCACCGAGGCGAGCCTGCACCACCACTTCCCGTCCGTCCGGCGGCTGCCCGGCGGCGGGCTGCGGGTGACCGACGGGCCCGCCGCGTTCACCGGCTCAGCCGAGCAGGTCGCCTTCGCCACGGCGGCGTGCCGCGAGCTGTGGGGCTTCGCGGCGGCGGGCGTCACCGACTGGCGGGGCCACGCCAACCGGGCCCTGGCCCGGGCCGGCCACCGCGCCGACGTGGCCTCCCGCTCCGGGTGGGCGGCCTTCACCAGGGCGAGCCTGCGGCTCGGTCTGGGCACCGAGTCCTACCAGTAGCGGCACCGAGTCCTACCAGTAGAGAAGAGACAGCAGATGGCACGCAGCGAGTTCCGGTTCGTGGTCGACGGGGTCGATCTGACCGCCGACCAGCAGAGCCTCATCTCCCGGGAGATCCAGAAAGCCGGCCTCAACGCCCTGAGCGTGGCCAACGCCAAGCTGAGCAACCCGCTCACCGTCGGGCACGGCAACATCCGGCTCCGGCCCGAGTGGTACGGCCTGTGGGTGCTCAACGGCCCGCTCGCCGACGAGCTCGGTCAGAAGATCAACGACATCGGGTTCTGGATCCAGAAGTGACCCAGCCCCATCACCGGCCGGACCCGCCGGAGCGGATGTGCCCGAGTACGCCGGCGGCCAACGCCACCGTCTTCCTCGGCATGATCACTCCGGCGGGCCGGGTCGCCTACGTCACGCCGCAGCTCCCAGCCGAGGTCGCGCTCGCCACGGTCGCCGGGTCGCCGGAGCCGGTGGAGTCCCGGTACCGGCTCGCCGGCCCCTGCGTCACCTCGTCCTGCGGCTTCTGGACCGGTGACCACTGCGGCCTCGGCGCCCGCGTCGCCGAGTCGTACCGCGAGGTGACCGGGTCGACCGAGGCCGAGCTGCCGCGCTGCGCGATCCGGCGCTCCTGCCGGTGGTACGCCGAGCAGGGCGCCGCCGCCTGCGTCGCCTGCTCCCACGTGGTCACCGACGCCCGCTGATCTGCCCCGCTTCGTCGACTGACTACTGCATATTGCATGAAATAGCCCCAGGGTAATCGCTGCGTGATTTGCCGGATCATGCCTGGTATTCGAATGACGGCTGTAATTAAATAGACACTTCTGAATCTAGCGGTCGGCGTAGGTGTTCCTTATGCTGACGGAGCATCGTCGTATGGCATGTTTGTTCGACCCGCCGGTCCCTGGTCACCACCGGTCGGTGCCGCCCGTCCGCCCTGCGCCTGCATCGCGAGGTGTCGAATGGTCAGTGCAATTTCGTTTCGAACCGTGGCCGTCGCCGCCGGCCTGCTGATGGCGTTCTCGGCTCCCGGTCCGGCGACGGCCGCCGCGGCTGCCGATCGCTTCACGTCGGCGAGGACTTACCTGGCGGCGCACCCCGGCGGGACGATCCTCAGCGACAACGAGATCAGCTACCGCGGCGGTGAGTTCGTCGTCACCCTGCGGGCCCCGATCGAGACGGCCGGAACGGCTGACTGCCCGTCGGGTTGGTACTGCTTCTACGACTCGCCGAACTTCGGCTACCCCCGGGGACGGCTCTACCCGCCGGGCCGGTGGATACGTTGCAACAACTGGCGCATCGCCCTCACCGACTGACCGCCCCCGTCGGTGCGAACCCGCCGGGGCGGAGGGAACGACCGGCTCCCTCTCCCCCCGGCCCCCGCGTCCGCTCAGTCGGGAATGAGGTCGAAGGTGTCCGGGTTCGGCCCCTGCCGGCCCGCCTCGCCCCTGTCCAGGCTGCTGATCCGGTCCATCGTCGCGTCGTCCAGCTCGAAGTCGAAGATCCGGAAGTTCTCCTCGACCCGGCGCGGGGTGGTCGACTTGGGGAAGATGATGTCCCCGCGCTGCACGTGCCAGCGCAGCACCACCTGGGCCACCGTCCGGCCGACCTGCTCGGCGATGCCGAGCAGGGTCGGGTCGTCGAGCACCTTGCCCTGCGCGATCGGCGACCACGCCTCGGTGCGGATGCCGTGCGCGTTGCCGTACGCGCGTACCTCCTCGTTGCCCAGGTACGGGTGCACCTCGATCTGGTTGACCGCCGGCACCACCTCCGCCTCGGCGACCAGCCGCTCCAGGTGCGGCACCTGGAAGTTCGACACGCCGATCGAGCGGGCCCGCCCGTCGCCCCGGAACTCCTCCAGCACCTTCCAGGTGGAGACGAAGTCGCCGTCGTAGCGGGTGGGCAGCGGCCAGTGGATCAGGAACAGGTCGATGCGGTCCATCTTCAGCGCCGCCAGCGTGGAGTCGAACGCCCGGCGGGCGTCGTCCGGGCGGTGGAAGGCGTTGTTCAGCTTGCTGGTGACGAAGACCTTGTCCCGGTCCAGGCCGGAGACCCGGATAGCCTGACCCACCTCGGCCTCGTTGCCGTACATCTCGGCGGTGTCGATGTGCCGGTAGCCGACCTCCAGGGCCCGGCCGACCGCCTCGGCGGTGTCCTCCGGCTCGATCTGGAACACCCCGAAACCGAGCTGCGGGATGGTGTTGCCGTCGTTGAGCGTGATGTCGGGAATCGTGTTCGCCATTCGGCAGCCTCTTCCATTCGTCCAGGGGCCGACCGGTGCGGTGGGAGCGCTTTCCTGCCCGCCGGCCGGTCCGACCGTGCCACCCGGTTGTCGTACCCCTCCCAGCCGGTTCCTCACGGTCCGGGTCGGGTGATGTGCGACAACCGGGCGGCGCCGGTGGTGTGGGCAGTGCCGGTGGCGCGGGTCAGCCCCAGATCGCGGTGGCCCACTCCGGGTGGTCGATGAACGGGTTGCGGTTGCCCTGCCAGCGGTCGTAGATGACCTGGTTGCGGCGCTTCTCGAAGGTGTCCGGCGGGTCGAGCTGGTTCCAGGAGAGCAGCACCGACAGCTTGCCCAGGTACGGCGCGCTGCCGTTGGACACGGAGTTGTTCATCTCCAGGTTCGGCCAGCCGTCGCCGCCCTCGTACCGGATCGCCATGTACATGATCATGCGGGCCACGTCGCCCTTGACCGCGTTGCGTGGCTCGAACGAGTCGGCGTCGGTGTAGCAGCCGGCGGCCTCGGAGACGGCGCTGCCGCCGTTGTCGAAGTCCTTGTTGCCGCGCGAGGAGTTGACCGAGACGTCTTCGGGGCGCAGGTGGTGCACGTCGGTGCCGGGGCCGGTGGCGGTGCCGAAGTCGCCGTGCGACTTGGCCCAGACGTGCTCCCGGTTCCAGTCGTTGACGCCGCCGCCGTTGGTGGACTTGCTCTGCGAGCGGCCGGTGTAGAGCAGCAGGACGTTGTTGGCGTTCGCCGGGTCCTGGTCGGTGTCCTTCAACGCCTCCCACACCTGGTCGTAGCTGAGCTTCGTCTGCGTCTGGATGATCGTGTGCAGGGAGCTGCGCAGCGCGGTGCCGGTCTTGCCGACCGCGGTGGCGTAGTACGTCGTGTCGTACGGGCCGCCGCTGCCGCCGGTCGGGCTGGGCGTCGGGCTCGGCGTCGGGCTGGGCGACGCGGTGGGCGACGCCGTCGGCGTCGGGGTCGGGGTAGCGCCGTCGAGGCTCATCGCGGTCGGGTTCTTCAGCCCGCCGTGGCTGAAGTACGCGGTCAGCGCGCCGGTGGCGGTGACCCGCTTCCCCCGTAGCCCCGGGTTGGTCAGCAGCCCGAAGCTACTCCGGTACGCGGCGGACACCTGGAGGTAGAGCATCCGGCCCGTGCCGGCCTCGGCGGCGGTGTCGGCGATGGCGATCGCAGTGTCGGCCGTGTACCCGGACGTGATCACGGTGGACGTGGCGGTCGGCTGGCCGATGACGTACCCGGTGACGGTGGCCGCGCGGCCGTCCTGGGCGGCCAGCGCCTGTGCGACGGTCAGCGTGGCCGCCGCCGACGCGGAGGTGCTCGCCACGACGGGTATCACCAGCGTCACGGCCAGTGCGAACACCGTGATCCACCGCCCTGGTCGCGAGCGGGTGATGCTCTTTGTATTCATGGTCAGCGATGTTAGCGGCGGTGGGCGGACACCGGGAGAGCACCGGGAAACTTTACGGGGGTGAATCCGCCGGTCGGGGTTCGAACAGCACCGGCCAGGGGCGCGGGACAGGGGTTAGCGGGTCGGTCGGCGGCGTCGGCTCCGCGTCGGCCAGCGCCCCGGCGGCCAGCTCACCGAAGACCGGGGCGGCGGGGTGGCCGGCGCGCAGCGGCCAGGCCGCCGAGGTGCGCTTCACCAGCGGCGCCCCCGCGACCGGCCGCCAGGCGATGCGCGGCTCCCGGCGGGCCGTCGTCGCCGGCTCGACGGCCACCGCCCCGCCGGCCAGCACCAACCCGAAGAGGAACTCCGGGTTGCGGGCCGGCCGCACCCGCCGGGGCGTGAAACCGTGTCGTTGGCACACGTCCAGGACATGGTCGTGCCACTGGGGCGCCGTCGCCCGGGGCGCGGCGATCAGGTCCAGGCCGGCCAGCGCCGCCAGCTCGACCTCCCGGGGCCGCGCCAGCGGCGACGCACGGGGCAGCAGCACCCCCAGCGGTACGGCCACCGACGGCCCGAACCGCAGCCCGTCGGCGCTGACCGGGTGGTGCAGCAGCCCCACGTCCAGCCGCCGCTGCGCGAGCTGCTGGACCTGCTCGGCGCTGGTCAGCTCGTGCAGGTCGACGTCCAACCCGGGGGCCTGCGCGGCGAGCCGGTCCAGCAACTCGTGCAGCGTCACCGCCGAGGTCTCCGGCGGCACCCCGGCCCGCAGCACCCCGAGCGTCCCGGCCCGAACCTGGCGCATCAGGTTGCGCGCCCGCTGCTCGGCGGCGAGCAGCTCCTCGGCCTCGCTGAGCAGGAGTTGGCCGGCGGTGGTCAGCCGCACCTGCCGGCGGGACCGGTCGAACAGCTCGACGGCAAGCTCCCGCTCCAACCGCTGGATCGACTGGCTCAGCGGCGGCTGCGCCATGCCCAGCGTCTCGGCCGCCCGGCCGAAATGCAGCTCGTGGGCGACCACCACGAAGTGCCGCAGGTGCCGGAGCAGGTCCACGGCCGCCGACCCTACGCCAGCGACCCGACCGGCGACGGGGTGGGAAACGACGCGGCGAACGCCCCCGGGGCGAGGGCCTTCCGGCACCGTACCGGCGTCCGGGCCTCGCCCGCCGGTACGGTGCCGGGGTGACGGTCAGGGAGCGCATCGCGGAGGTCTTCGGTCGGGCCGGGGTGGTCGCCAGCCTGCACGTGGTCGACGTCGACGACGACCCGGAACGGGTCCCCGACGACGCGGACCCGGTGCGAGTTTCCGACGACGCGGACCCGGAACGGGTGGGCGGCCCGGCCCGCGAGGTGGCGATGCGCGCCGACGAGCAGGTGGTCATCGCGTCGGTCTTCAAGATCCTGCTGGTGCTGGAGTTCGCCCGGCAGGCCAGCGTCGGGCAGCTCGACCCGACCGAGCGGGTGCTGGTCCGGGCGGCGGACCGACTCGGCGGCTGGGGAGTGGCCGGCTGCGCCGACGACGCCGAGGTGTCCCTGCGCGACCTGGCGTACTTCGCCATGTCCGTCAGTGACAACACGGCCGCCGACCTGCTGCTGCGCCGGGTCGGCCGGGACGTGCTGCCGATGCTCGCCGCCGAGCTGGGGCTGCCGCGTACCCGGATCGTCGGTGGGCCCCGCGAGCTGGTGGAGACGATGCTCGCCGACGTGGGCGCCCGCACCGAGGCGGAGTTCGCCCGGATCTTCCCCACCCTCTCCGACGAGCGGGTCCGGGCCATGCGGGTGCTCGACCCCGCGCACACCACGTCGAGCACCGCCCGGGAGATGACCCGGCTGCTCGGCCTGATCTGGCGCGACGAGGCCGGCCCGGTGCCGGCCTGCGCGGCGGTCCGGGAGCTGATGGACCGGCAGCTCTTCTGGACCCGGCTCGCCTCCGGCTTTCCGCCCGGCGTGCGGGTCCGCGCCAAGACCGGCACCCTGCCCGGCCTGCACCTGGAGGCCGGGGTCGCCGAGTACCCCGACGGCCGCCGGTACGCGATGGCGGTGTTCGCCCGCACCGAGCGGCTGGCGACCCGCCGCATCGATGTGGACCTGGCCATGGGCGAGGCCGCGCGGATCGCCGTCGAGGCCCTGCGCGACGGCTGATTTTCCCCGGACCACCGCCGCCGGGCAGGGGTGTTGAGCTGGGCCGATACCCGATCGCCTATCGACCCTGCCTGCCGTCGATCTTGGACGCGGCCCGGGGTGCGGTGGTGAGGTCGACGGGTTCCTTACCGCACCACCCGACGGGGAGAGCCCACCATGCCCGAGAACCACCTCGACCGCCGCCGCCTGCTGCGCGACGCTGCCGCCGGAGCGGCCCTGGTCACCGTCGGCGGCCTCGCCGCCACCACCCCGGCCGCCTCCGCCCGAGCCGCCGTGCCCACCCCGGCCCCCGCCCGCCGCCGCACCGCAGCCGTCAGCTTCCGCTGGTGGGGCACCTCCGGTTGGCGAATCGACATCGGCGACCGGACGGTGCTGGTCGACCCGTACCTCAGCCGGTACGACACCGGGCTGTTCACCGGGAACTTCAACGACAAGACGCCGCTCACCGTCGCCGAGGACGTGCTCGACCGGTACGTCGACCGGGCCAGCACGATCCTGGTCACCCACACCCACTGGGACCACTTCAACGATGTGCCCCGGATCGCCCAGCGCACCGGTGCCCGGGTCTTCGGCACGCTCACCGCGTACCACCTGGGCCTGGCGTGCGGGGTGCCGGCCGGGCAGCTCAGCCCGGTCAGGGGCGGCGAGGTGCTCCAGTTCGGCGACCACACGATCGAGGTGGTCGGCTCGCTGCACAGCCGCAACGCGTCGTACTCGATGGCCTTCCCCGGGGTGCGGGTGAGCCGGCCGGAGCGGCCGGCGACCATCGCCGACCTGCCCGAGGGCGACACCCTCGCCTACCAGGTGCGGATCGCCGACGGCCCGACGGTGTTCTTCATGGGTGCCAGCGACTTCGCCGAGCGGGACCTCGCCGGCCTGGCCCCGGACGTGGCGATGGTCGCGCTCCAGTCGACCACTGCCACCGCCGACTACGTGCCCCGGCTGATGGCCGCCCTCGATTATCCGAAGGTCCTGGTGCCGGTGCACTGGGACAACTTCGAGACGCCGCTGGTCAACCCGCCGACGGTCGCACCGGCCGACCGCAGTCGGCTCGGCGCGCTGGTCACGGAGCTGCGCGCGGCGTCCCCGCGGAGCCGGGTGCTGGTGCCGGAATACGGCACGGCGTACCGCTTCTGACGGTGCCCCGGCGGCGGCGCGTCAGCCGGGACCACCGATGCCAGCAGGTCGACGCGTTCGACAAACTGCTGGCGTCGGTGGGCCGCCGCCCTCAGCCCCGGTCGGCCAGTGCCGAACGGCGGTAGCCGTAGAGACCGTAGACCAGGGCGCCGAGCAGGAACCACGCCCCGAAGCGCAGCCAGGTCACCGGGGCGAGGAAGGTGATCAGCCAGATCGAGAAGATCGCGCCGAGCGCCGGCACCACCGGCATCCCCGGCAGCCGGAACGTGCGCGGCGCATCGGGGCGGCGGTAACGCAGCACGATCACCGCGACGCAGACCACCGTGAACGCCAGCAGGATGCCGATGTTGGTCAGCTCGGCGGCCTGCCGGATCGGCAGGAAGCCGGCGAACAGGGCCGAGCCGACGCCCACTATCCAGGTGACCCGGCTGGGCACCCGGCGCACCGGGTGCAGCTTGCTGAACCAGGCCGGCAGCAGGCCGTCGCGGCTCATCGAGAACCACACCCGGGTCACCCCGAGCATGAACGTGAACATCACCGTCAGGATGCCGATGATCGCCCCGACCGCGATGACGCTGGCCAGCCCGGACAGCCCCACCGAGGCGAACGCCGAGGAGAAGCCGCTCTCCGGGTCGATGTCCCGGTAGTTCTGCATCCCGGTCAGCGCCAGCGTGGCCAGCACGTACAGCACCATCGAGATGGCCAGCGACCAGATGATCGCCTTCGGCATGTGCCGGCGGGCGTCCTTCGACTCCTCCGCCGCCGTGCTCATCGCGTCGTACCCGAACACGGCAAAGAAGACGGTGGCCGCGCCGGTGAACGCCCCACTCACCCCGAACGGGAAGAACGGCGAGTAGTTCGAGGTCTTCACGTGGAAGAAGCCGACCACGATCACCAGCAGTACCACGGCGACCTTCAAGCCGACCACGAACGTCTCGACCCGGGCCGCAGACTTGATCCCCCGGTTGAGCAGGAACGCGATGAGCAGGCAGAGCAGCACCGCGAAGAGGTCGACCACGTGACCGTCGCCGGTGCCCGGGGCGCCCAGCATCCAGGCGGGCAGGGCCAGCCCCAGCTCGCCGAGGAGGAAGCCGAAGTACCCGGAGATGCCGATCGCGACCACCGCCACGATCGCCGTGTACTCCAGCAGCAGGTCCCAGCCGATGAACCAGCCCACTGCCTCGCCTAGCACCACGTACCCGTAGGTGTAGGCCGAGCCGGCCTTCGGGATCATCCCGGCGAACTCGGCGTACGACAGGGCCGCCGCCGCGCTGGCCAGGCCGGCGATGAGGAACGAGACCAGCACGGCCGGGCCGGCAGTCTCGTGCGCCACCGCCCCGGCCAGGGCGAAGACGCCGGCACCGATGATCCCACCCACCCCGATCGCGGTGAGCTGCCACAACCCGAGGGACCGCGACAGCCCCTCGTCGGTCTCCTCGGCGATCTCCTCGACCGGCTTGCGCCGGAAGATTCCCGCGCCGCCCGGTGCCCTTTTCGCAGAGGTCATCGTCGATCCCCTCTCGTCCCGGCCACGTTGCCGTCAGTGGAGAATTGCCTCCACATTGTGACGGAGCTGGATGTCCGACGAGAAGCTCCACACGCGGGATGCGGGAAATCCCTACGGCGAGCTTCGCGACGATCCCCCGTTTCCGGCGGGGCACCGGCGCGTACGTGGTCAGCGCAGTCGATCAACCCGTCTTGTCACGGCGGCGGGTTCGACCAGATGCATCGGACATGTGAGGGAGCGAAATGGCTTCTGAGGGACCCGGGCGGCCTCGAGTCAATGCCCGTCTTCTCATCATGAGACCCAGGTGCGCCCTGGGGTGACGAGTTCGATGTCATCCCGCGACACGATGAGGAGGTGTTGCCCGGTGCGTCGGGTTCTCGGCGTCGGAAAGTCGACGCCGAGAACGTGGACCGGCCGACCGGTCATCTCGTCAACGAAGACTGGAAGCCCGATCAGTTCCTCGCCGTCGAGGAGGGTCCCGCAGGCGACGAGGCCCGATCGGGAGGAGAGGTCGAACACTTCGTCGACCCGGAACCTGATCCGCCTCATCTATCTCCTCGGAATCGCCTCAACGCATCGGGCTCGACCGCGTACGCCTCGTCTTCGAGTTCCCTCCAGGTACGGCGGAGGTGGTCCCCCGCATGCAACTGCTTAACGTGGCAGTACTCGTGGGCGATCGTAGCTGCCAAGGTCTCTTCGTCCGTGAAGCTGGCGGGACCCAGCCGGACTTCCCGACCCTGCAACTCGCTTGGCGTGTAGGCGCATGCGTCCATGGAATCGAGATACCGCACCTCATCGGGCTCTACTACGAGTTGGATGTCCACTCCCCGAAGATCAATGCCCATTTTCTCGGCGACAGCATGGACATTCTCGACGGTGCGCGGCGTCCCCGGGCCGTTCTCAAGCACGTCTCGGTTGGTGCGCGTGCTGTTGCTCGAGTAGAGATTTCCGGATCGAGGCCGCGGAGCGGTGGTGGGGTCTTGGCGGGCGAGGCGGCGGAGTTCCGCTTCCAGGCGCTCCAGGACATCGCCCAGCCGGTGCAGGATCGGGGCGACCCGGCGGAGACTGCTGAGCAGCCCCGTGAGCAGCCGGGCGATCTTCGCGGCCCACCTCGCCGCCAACGTGGACACCTGCGCGACGACCCAGGGCGTACCCGCGCCGAGGGTGCCGCCGGCGATGGCCAGCCACTCCCACAGGCGTACGGCGAGCACCGAGACGAAGTCGGCGATCAGGTCCCGGACGATCTCCCGGACCAGGGCGACCACCAGGCCGGTCCCGGTGGTGACGGCGGCCATCGCCTCGGCCCCTGCGCCCATGGTGGACAGCGTTTCGCGGTGCCGCGCGGCGTGTGCCCGGTACGCGCCGCCGGTCTCGCCCCACCAGCCGGCCAGGTCGGCGGCCACGGCCGCGTCCAGGTCGGTCGCCGAGGAGCGCAGCGCCGCCGCGACGTGTGACCAGGTGTCGGCGTACGCGGTGATCTGGTCGGGATCGCCGGCCAGCCAGTCCAGCGCGTCGGAGAGCGGCTTGAGGTGCTCGATGAGCCACGCCACGCCCCACGAGACGAGCTGACCCAGCGGGTCGACGACGAGGGCGAGGGTGTCCAGGCCGGCCGCGAAGCCGCCGATCGCCCCGTCGATCCAGGACCCGCCGCGGAACGCCTCCACCAGCAGGTCGACGTCCTCGGCCAGCCCGATGCCCGTCCAGTCGGTGGTGCTGTCCACCCGCGTGGCGACCAGCGGATTCGGCACGGTCACCGGGGCTGACCGAAACTCTCGGCGGCGCGCTGGTCGACGTCCCGGTAGCGGGACGCCGCCATGCGTACCCCGTCGGCGGTCTCGTCCAGCGCGTCGTGCGCCTCGCGGAGGACCCGCTCGGCCAGGTCGTGCAGCGGCTCCAGCATTGCCGGGAACGCCGCGCACAACTGACCGTACGCGTGCCCGCCGACCCGGAGGCCGCCGGCGGCTCCGATCGCCTGGGCGACCGTCGCGCCGATCCGGTCCAGACCGGCGGCGTGCGCGGTCAACGCCTCCGGGGTGACCTCCAGGGCCGGTGGACCGCCGCGCGCCTGCGGGCGGGCGGCCGGTGCCTGGTCACCGGTCACGGCGTAACCCCGGGGTGCCGCCGTCCGGCCACCCGCCGGGGTGGTCGTCGGGCGGCGGGGCGGGGAAGCGGCGGTCGTACCCGTCGAGGACGGCCCGGCCTGTCTCGGTGTCGGCGCCGACGGTCTCGGCGACCGCCTCGGCGACCCGGCCGGTCAACGTGGCCTGGGCCCGGCGCAGCGCGATCATGATCTCGCGCTCGATCCGGGCGGCCGGCCAGCCGGTCAGGCGGTCGTCGAGGTGCAGCGCCACCAGGACGCCCCCGCTGTCGACCCGCGCCTCGACCAGCCCGCCGGCGGACTCGGCGCTGCCGGCCAGCCCGGCCACGCGGGCGGCGAGCCGCTGGGCCCGCTCGGCGCGTTCGGAGATCGAGGCGGACCAGTCGGCCACCCACCGTTCGGCGTCGTCCAGATCCCGACCGAACACCGCCGCCTCCCGCGCCGTCGAAACCGGCACAGCCTAACGGCAGTCGGTGACCGACCGCGACCCCGTCACGTCTCACCGTGAACCGGCGGCATGCTGTCCGCCGGTCCGGTCAGTCCGCGCCGGCGCCGATCCCGCAGTCCGGGGCGGACCAGGAGGTGGTGTTCGTGAGCCCGTCGTCGTTGTTCTCCCGGCGGGAGTCAACGTGGACGTGGTCGTCGTGGTCCGGGTACCCCGGGCCGTAGATTCCGCTGAACCCGTGGTCGCGGGCCTCCCGGGCCACATCACACAGGGACTTGCCGCTCGGGGCGGCCAGGTCGGCGGCGGTGCCGTAGAGGTGCTGGCTGTTCGATGCGCCCCCGACCTGCTGGTTGCAGGACGTGCTGCGGAAGCCGCTGGTGACGCTCAGCGGCTGGTCGCCGAGGTCGTGCCGCAGCGCCTCCAGCTTCCACATGGTGTGCAGGGCGTTGTCCCTGGTCTTCGTTGACGAGATTGGCCCGCCGGTCCAACTGGCCTGCCCGCAACCGTCATCCAGTTCGCCGTAGCTGAAGTGCCGGGGCGTGCAGTCGTCGTCCTGGAGCGCGTAGAGCTTGGCGTACGTCTGCGGCCCGGCCACCCCGTCGGCCTTCAGCCCGTACGCCGACTGGAAGCGCTTGACGGCGGCGGCGGTCTTCGGGCCGTACCGGCTGTCGGTCTCGACGATGTCCCGGCGGCCCGCCCAACCGGCCACCCGGATCTGGAGTTGGTGGACGTCGTCGCCGGAGCGCCCCTGGTAGAGGTTGCGTTTCCACGTGTAGCAGCCGTCGGCGTGGGCCGCCGGGGCGGCCACCACCGAGGCGATCGCGGCACCCGGCAGCGCCAGCGCGAACGCGACGACGACCCGTTTCATGGTTTGGGCACGCACGGAAATCCTCCCGAAAGGAGAGCGAGTGGGGTAGGTCGAGCGGGACGTCCCGTCGGTTTCACCCTCGCATCGCGACGGCCGCCTCGTGGCAAATAAGGGGAATTGTTCTCGCTTTCATCCGTCTCCGGGGATCTGCTGAGAAAGGGGGTGGATCGCGAAGCGTCCGCACTTCCCGGCGGGGGCGATAAGGACGGAAACCGCGTGGAGGGCGCGAGGTGACACAAAAGGTGATGCCGGTGCGACGGAGGCCGACGGGCGGGGCCGGCCGGCCAGCGGTACCGTCACCAGGGGGATCAGGGGAGGTGGCTGTGCCGCGGGGTGGTGTGTTCTGTGTCGAGGGGCAGTGGCACCGCGACCTCAACGACCGCGGGTCGGTCCTGCCGACCCTGGAACTGCTGGAGCGGCTGGGCAAGATCCGGTTCATCCACAAGGGCGCGGCCACCCGGGACGAACTCTTCTACTTCCTCGACCGCTGGCTGCTCAAGCAGTACGCCGACTACCGGGTCGGATTCTTCGCCATGCACGGCGAGCCGAGCCGGCTCTGCCTCACCGACTGGGACTCCGTCGAGCTCTCCGACGTCGCGGAGCGGATGGAGGGCCGGTGCGACGGCCGCCGGCTCTACTTCGGCAGCTGCTCGGTGCTGCGGACGTCCGACGCGGCGCTGCACGACTTCCTCGATGTGACCGGAGCCGCGTTGATCTGCGGCTTCACCCGTGAGGTCGACTGGGTGGAGTCGGCCGCCTTCGAGACCGTACTGCTCGACGTGCTCGCCAACGGGCAGCGGCACAACGCCGCCGAACTGCGGATGGGGTCGGCGCACTGGGCCCCGCTGGCGGCGTACCTGGGCTTCCGGGTGATCTACGCCAACGGCCGGGCCTGGCGGCCCAGCGTGCGGCCCCGGGTGCCCGCCCAGCCCACGGGCCGGGCCGCCGCCCGACCGCGCTGACGCAATGCTGGTAGAAACGGGTGATGGCACGCAGCATCGCGAGCAACACCCGGGTCGACCGGGCCGGAGCATCTCCGGCGAGCACCCGGACTGGGACGAGTACCGCGCGGCGATGGTCCGGCAGGGTAAATCGCTGATCCGGGTCACCGTCGACAGTTGGGGCCCGATCGCCACCGGCGGTTTCCCGGCCCGTCTCGCCGACTGAGCCGGCCGGCCTGGGGCAGCCGACTGAGCCGGCCGGCCTGGGGGCAGCTCAGTAGCCGGCCGTGAAGCGCATGTTCTCGAAGCGCGGGTTCTCGATCTCGTCGACGATGGCGACGGCCAGGTCCTCGTAGCTCAGCACCGCGCGGCCCCGCTCGTCGGCGACCGGCTCGTCGGTGCCGGTGCGGTAGTGGCCGGTGCGCTCGCCGGGGTGGAACTCCACCGGCGGCGGAGAGACGTATGTCCAGGTCACCCCTGCGGCCGAGGACCGGTACCAGGCCAGCGCGTCGGCCTGGCCAAGCGCGGCGTCCCGGTACTCCTCGGGGAAGTCCGGCTCCTCCAGGAGCGCGGTGCCCTGCGGCGTGAGCAGGGTCGCCCCGCCCCCGACGTGGATCACCCGGGGCGGGTTCGGCAGGTCCCGCAGCACCGTGATCAGGTTCTCCGCCACGTCCCGCCACAGCGCCCGCTCACCGCCGCCGACGGCCACCACGATGACGTCCGCGCCCGGGGCCAACTCCCGTACGCTGCGCTCCGAGGTGGCGTCGCCGGTGACCACGTCGACCCCGGGCGGCAGGTAGCTGGTCGCCTCCGGGCGGCGTACCGCCGCAGTCACCCGGTGCCCCCGGTTCACCGCCTCGGTGGTGATCCGCGAACCCGCCGTACCGCCGGCCCCGAACACCACGATGTCGCTCATGTCCTGCCCGCCTCCCGCGCCGCACCCCGTCGGCGCGACCCTCGTCCTTCGTTCTTCAGGCTAGGGAGCCGAGCGCCCCCGGCGGTGCCGTTCCCCCGATTCCGGCGGCGGGATGCGGCCGGTGAACCTCTCCGGTGACGCCGTCAACGGCTACCGACTGACCTACCTCTGGACCGGCGTCACCGTGGTCCGGGCCGCCGCCGCGTCGGCGGCGGCCCGGACGGCGCAGTAAGAAGGGCGTAGTGTCAGTCGACCAGCGCCGAGTAGACGAGTTGGCGCAGCTGGGACCGGAGCGGGTAAGCGCTCGACGGCATGAGCTGGGTGAAGAGCAACGCGGTGACCTCCTCCACCGGGTCCACCCAGAACGCGGTGGAGGCCATCCCGCCCCAGTAGTACTCGCCGACGCTGCTCGGCACCCGGGACGGGACCGGGTCCTGGACCACGGCGAAGCCGAGGCCGAACCCGACGCCGTTCAGCACCGTCTCGGCGAACCCGGTAGGGGAGAACGAGGCCAGGTCGTGGCCGCCGGGCAGGTGGTTGCGGGCCATGAAGCGCACCGTCCGGGGCCCGAGCAGGCGTACGCCGTCCAGCTCGCCGCCGCGCAGCAGCAGTTGGGTGAACCGGTGGTAGTCGGCGGCCGTCGAGACCAGCCCGCCGCCGCCGGAGAGCCACGACGGCTCCGCCAGTGCCGCCCGGCCGATCGCGTCGGCCCGGACCGTCTGGCCGGTCGCCGGGTTCGGGGCGTACAGGGCGGCCAGTCGCTTGGCGTCCGGCTCGTCGACCCACCAGCGGGTGTCGGTCATGCCCAGCGGGCGGAGGATCCGCTCGGCGAAGAACTGATCCAGCGGCCGGCCCGAGATGACCTCGACGAGCCGGCCGAGCACGTCGGTGGAGACCCCGTAGTTCCAGCTGCTGCCCGGCTGGAAGAGCAGCGGCAGCCGGGCCAGCCCCCGTACGGCGGTCGCCAGGTCAGCCCCGACGGGCACGCCGAGGTTGAAGCCGGCGGCCCGGTACAGGCCGTCGACCACGCTGACCTGGGCGAAGCCGTACGTCAGCCCGGCGGTGTGGGTGAGCAGGTGCCAGATCCGGATCGGCTCGACCGCCGGCGACATGTACGGCGTGAGCACCGAGCCCCTGTCGTAGACCTGGACGTCGGCGAACTCCGGCAACCAACGGCTGATCGGGTCGGTCAGCTCGAACCGGCCCTCCTCCCAGAGCATCATGGCCGCGACGGAGGTGATCGGCTTGGTCATTGAGTAGATGCGCCAGAGAGTGTCCGCCTCGACCGGTAAGCCCGCCTCCCGGTCGCGCTGGCCGTAGGTGGAGGAGTGGGCGATCTCGCCCCGGCGGGTGACGACGATCTGCCAGCCGGCGAGTCGCCCGTCGTCGACGTACCTGCCGAAGTGCTCGTCGATGCGCGCCAGCCGGGCGGGGTCGAAGCCGACGCGGTCGGGGTCGGTGCTGCGCGTCACGCTCACCCGTCGAACCTACTGGCCGGCGCGGGGTGGACGGAAGACGTCGGGGGCCACGGCTGGCCGGGTGCTGGAGCCGACCTCGGCCGCTCGGCCGGGACAGTTTGTCCGTCGCTCCGCCGGTGAGCGGTCGTAGGTTTCCTGCTGTCCCGGTTCGTCCATCCTTTGTGGAGGCTTTGCCGATGAGCAGCACCACCACCACCCGTACCGTCCGCCCCGCCACCGCCCTCGGCGTCGAGGAGTCGGGGGAGACGCTCCGGGAGATCCCGCTGCCGCCGTACGTCACGGTGGAGGACGCCCAGTTCGCGGTGCGGGCGGTAGTGGTGCACGCGCCCCGCAGGTGGTCGGGCGGGACGGTCTGCCGCAACGACGCGAGCCCGCACCCGTGCCGGCTGCACCGCTGGGGGAGGCGGGTGCTCGCGCTACGTGGCCTGCGGGCCGCCGAGATCGACGCGTTGATCGAGCAGGGCGACCC
Source organism: Micromonospora sp. RTGN7 (assembly GCF_033804645.1). Classification (NCBI taxonomy): domain Bacteria; kingdom Bacillati; phylum Actinomycetota; class Actinomycetes; order Micromonosporales; family Micromonosporaceae; genus Micromonospora; species Micromonospora sp. RTGN7. Next base: position 80,282 of record NZ_JAPZLF010000002.1, read on the forward strand.
GGCGGCGCCGGCCCGCCCCGTCGCCTGAGGGTGCGACGGCGGGGCGCCCATCCTCGTGCCTCGGGCGGCCCCGCCGTCGCGCCCTGCGGCCCGGTCCCCTTCCTCCGCACCAGGAAGGGGACCCGGCGGTCAACAGCGCCTCAGCAAGGGCGCTGGGGAAGCCGGCGACAACGCCGCCAGCGTGCGCACCGGGGACAGAGGCGACGATGCATGCACTGATGCTGTCATGCAGGTTTATGCCATGGAAACCCGCAGGGCGAAGGTTTTTGCCAATCTGGGTGGTCAGGGGCTCGTTGACCGACGTGCCGTCGAGGGTCACCTCGACTCGGCCGCGTACCGTCTCGCTGCGTCCACCGGTCCAGCCTAGGGAGCATCGGGGCAGCTCGGAGCCGGTTTTGGGTGGGACGGTAGGTCGGCGCCGCTCTATTTGACGGATCCGCGTTCAGCGGGCACCGTAGGCAGGGAGGGGCGTGCGAACTGCCCCGTTTCGTGTGGCGACGGGCTCTCCGTCGCCCTGCTCCCCCGTGTGCTCGTACGCGGGCTGAGCCCGGCCTGCGCCGACCGCGATCCGAGAACCCACGAGGAGTCCACCATGCTGACCATGACCGACAACGCCGTGCTCGTGATCCGTGACCTCGCGGCCCAGGAGGACGTCGCCCAGGACGGCGGGCTGCGCATCGCCGCTGCCGACGCCGGCTCGCTCACCATCGAACTGGTGCCGGAGCCGGCGCAGGGCGACCAGGTGCTGGACAACGAGGGCGCCCGGATCTTCCTCGACTCCGACGCCGCCGAACTGCTCGGCGACACCTCGGTCGACGCCACCGTCGACGACGAGGGGGTCGTGCAGTTCGGCTTCACCGGGAAGGAGTAGGCCCCGGGCTCAGCCGGCCCGACCGGCCTCACCGCCCCGGTGAGGCCGGCCGGGCCGGCCGCGTTCCGGCCCCGCCCGCCACCCGCCGGGCAGCCGCTCACCGCCGGGCCGGGGCCCCGTCCGCTGCTCGGCCTCCGGTCCGGCCCCGGCCGGTCGGCACAGGTCGAACAGCACCCTCGCCAGGTGGTGCGAGGTGCTCCAGGCCGCCCAGTTCGTCGTCGACCCGGCCCCGGCCGTCCGCCGGGCCCGGCGCAGGATCTCGTGGTCCCCCCAGGAGAAGGCTGCCCCGTCCGTCGGCCAGTGCGGTGCGGAGACCAGCGTCCGGCACAGGTCCGCCACCCGCTCGTCGCCCCGGCCGCCGCGCCGCGACCAGCGGTAGACCCACCACGCCCCACCGGCGGTGTACCGGACGGTGGGCAGCCGGTCCCCGGCGGCGTCCGCCCCGGGCACCGCGCAGCCGACCCCGTAGTCGCCGTACCCGACGCCCAGGTCGGCCAGCCGCTGCCAGAGCAGCCAGTCCCACCGGTCCAGCCGGACCGGCTCGTCGGTGGGAAGCCGGGAGATTGTCGGCGGCAGCCCGCCGGCCGCCACGGTCACTGCCCGCCAGGCGTGCCGCCGCGCCCAGTCCGCCAGCCACCGGACCCTCGGCTCCGCCAGCCGGACGTCGGCCCGGCAGCAAACGTCCCCGGCGTCGACGAGGAGTTCGCACTGCTCCGGGACCAGTCGGGTGAGCCGCCAGATCCGTTCCACCGCGGCCGTCGTCGCGTCCGGGCCCGACCGGTCCGAAGCGGCCCGCAGCCGCACCACCAGCCTTCCGGTGTACGCCCGGGCCGCCAGGCCGTGGGCGGCCAGCCGTGCGTCGCTGTCCGCGAGCCCGGCCACCGGCACCAGCGGTACGCCCCAGCGGACCAGTTCGCTGTCCACCCCGTCGGCCAGCGCGGTCACGTCGACCGCCGGCAGCAGCCCGGACGGCAGCCGGGCGAGACTGTCAGGAAGGGTGGCATCCACGGTGGACACATCGAGCACCGGGGCGAGCAGGGGAGCGACGGCGGCGTCGAGATGGCGCAGCGCCTCCAGCTCGCTTCGTCGGCTGGTGAGGACGGGGCGGTAGACCGGATCCGCCACCCGGCCCCCAGGCGCGGGCACCATAGTTCAATGTAGCCAGACATCGGTGCTCGTCACAGGGCTTCCGGTAAATGTCGGGTGCTTGCGGCGCTGCCGTCATTACCATCCCCGGCTGCCAGAGAACCCCTTTCGTTACCGTTCCCCGGACGAGGACAGCGCCCGGTGGCTCGGTTTCCCGTTCCGCGACGGCGACATCGTGATCAGTGCCCGCTCCAAGAACGGCACCACCTGGATATCGAGGTGCCCGGACCGCGCTGGCCGGAACTGGTCGAGGCGGCCACCTTCGACCGGATGCGCCAGCAGGCCGATCGCCTGGCGCCGGACCCGGCGGGGGTGCTCATGGATCGTTCGGCCTTCTTTCGGCGTGGCCGTTCCGGGCAGGGCCGGGAACTGCTCGACGCGGAGACCCTGGCGCGTTACCGGGACCGGACCGCCGTCCTCGCCCGCCGGAACCTGCTCGCCTGGCTGCACCGCGACGGCTGACCGGCGGCACCCGGATGGGTCGCCGCAGAGTCACGGATCCGACGACATATCCGCAGCTCAGCGGCATGATCAAATAGTCGAAAGTCCATGATTGTACAGTTTTACCCCTGGTCCTGGGTGGGGGGCACGGATTACCGTTTGACCAACTAAAGGGTATTGATCAGATCAAACCGTCAATCGCCGTCTGATCAGTATATTTCCCTTTCATCCCTCTAGGTTGGCCGCGCCTCACCGGGCGGCAGTCAAGGAGCCCCACCATGTCCAGCGAGTCCAAGAAACCCGCCGACCAGCCGGCCCCGAGCGCCAGCGACATCGCCGAGGCCAGCGCACAGCTGGTCCCCGGGACAACCGTCGGAATGCCCCCCACCGCGCAGCTCTTCTGGGCCGTGATCGAGTCCACGGGCGTCCTGGTCCGCGGCTTCGGGGCCGTCTCGGCCACCCGTCTCGGCGCCGGCCAGTACCAGGTGGTGTTCAGCCACGACCTGACCCGCTCCGCATACGTCGGGACCATCGGCCTGACCGGGGCCGTGGGCAGCTCGCCCAGCGGCGAGATCGCGGTGGTCGGCCGCTTCGGTGTGCCGAACGGGGTCTTCGTCCAGACGTTCACCTCGGCGGGGGTGGCCGCCGACCGGGCGTTCCACCTGACCATCTCGTCCTGACAGCCCTCGAACCCGGTCCCCGTCACCTCCCCGTGGCGGGGACCGGCCCTGCGTGGGGCCGGTGCGGCCTCGCCGCCGCCGGAGTCGACCAACCGCTCGCGTCCCGTACACCGCCGGGGGTTCCGGGCCCTACCGACGCCGGACATGAGCGCGCGGCGCCGCCGCGACCCGGGGGTCGTGACGTCGCCGCGCTCTGGCCGTCTCCCGCCACCGCAGCCGTACGGCGGTACGCCGACGAGGACCTGGCTCGACCGATCTCGTGCGCCGGTCGGTGTTTGACATGCCCGACCCCGACGCGTCCAAACCTCGAAGCGTGCGGAATTCCATCATCTTTCGTTCCCGGCGTGACCGGGGGCGGCACGGGGTATGTGCGGGCCATGGAGCATTTCACGATCGCGACCGTTGCCGAGAAGAGCCCGGACTTCCGGCGGGTGCTGTGGACCGGTGAGCACACCCAGCTGGTGATCATGACGATCCCGCCGGGTGGCGAGATCGGCGAGGAGGTCCACGAGGGCACCGACCAGATCCTGACCTTCGTCAGCGGCACCGGCGAGGCCCGCGTCGCCGGCAAGAAGAAGGAGGTCGCCCAGGGCGACCTGGTGGTTGTGCCGGCCGGAACGAAGCACAACTTCGTCAACACCGGCCCCAACCCGCTGGTCCTCTACACCGTCTACGGGCCGCCGGAGCACGCAGACAAGGCCGTACACAAGACCAAGAAGGAGGCCGACGCGGCGGAGGCCGCCGGCAAGGACGAGCCGCCGACCTCCTGACCGCCCGCGGAGGCGGGGGCCGACCGGCCCCCGCCTGCCTGATCGTGGCCGGCCCGGGTCGAGCGGTCCCGGGCACCCCTCCCGGTCAGGCCACCACCGGGACGGCCGAGACGTCCACCGTCTCCGGGTACTTCAGGCCGGCGCCGGTGTTGAGCACCACCACCCGCTCGCCGTCCCGGATCCACCCGCCGGCCCGCAGGTGCCGGGCGGCGCTCAGGCAGGCCGCCCCCTCCGGGCAGAGCAGCAGCCCCTCGTCCGCCCCAAAATCCCGCAGATCGGCCAGGATCTCGGCGTCCTCGACCGCGATCGCGGTGCCGGCGCTGGCCCGCAGCGCGGCCAGGATCAGCTCGTCGCCGAGCGGGGCCGGAACGGTGATACCGAACGCCACGGTGTGCGCGTCGGCCCACGGCTCGGCCCGCGGCTGACCGGTGGCGAAGGCGCGGACGATCGGCGCGCAACCGGTCGACTGCACCGCGACCAGCCGGGGCAGCTTGTCGCCGATCCAGCCCAGCTCGCGCAGCTCGTGCATCGCCTTGTGGATGCCGATCAGCCCCACCCCGCCGCCGGTCGGGTAGACGATCACGTCGGGCACCTGCCAGCCGAGTTGCTCGACGATCTCGTACCCCATGGTCTTCTTGCCCTCCAGCCGGTACGGCTCGCGCAGCGTGCCGGCGTCGAAGACCGCGCCCCCGGACTCTGCCAGCAGGGTGGCCACGTGTCGGCCGGCATCGCTGATCAGCCCGTCGACCAGGCGCAGGTCGCCACCGGCGGCCAGCACCTCACGCCGGCAGATGGTCGGCGCGTCCAGCGGCATCACGATGGTCGCGCCGATCCCGGCCCGGGCCGCGTACGTCGCCCACGCCGCGCCCGCGTTGCCGTTGGTCGGCATGGCGATCCGGGTCACGCCCAGCTCCCGGGCCCGGCTCACCCCGACCGCCGCCCCGCGCGCCTTGAACGACCCGGTCGGGGTCAACCCCTCGTCCTTGACGATCAGGTCCGGGATGCCGATCCGGGCACCGTACGACGGGGCGCGCAGCATGGGCGTCCAGCCCTCGCCCAGCGTGGTCTCGTATCGGGGGTCGGCCACCGGTAGCAGCTCCCGGTAGCGCCACAGGTCCGCCGGCCGCAGGGTGAACCGCTCCGGGGTGACCGCGTCGGCCACCGCCGCGAGGTCGTAGCGGGCCAGCAGCGGCGAGCCGCACGCACACAGGTTCTGCGGCTCGGTCGCCGGATACGCCTGCCCGCAGCGCGGGCACTCCAGGTGGGTCAGGTACACGCTGCTCCTCGTGTCTCGGCTTGTGGTGCCTCGCCGCGCGCTGGGCGTCCCGGTCCCCCGGCTCGGAGCCCGGCCCGTGGTCTCAGGCCACATCAATGCTCAACGAGCGATTCTCCGTCGAGCCGCCCCGATCCGCAGCACCCCGCCGCCGGCCCGGTCGGCTGCGGGCGTGGCGCCGCCGGTTCCCCACCGGTACGCGGCGCGGGGCATGGCCGGCGTGATCAGGGGTAGAAGACCCACCATGGACGACCTGGACCAGTCCACCGCCCTGCTTCCCGGCGACGTGCGGATGCCGCTGCTCGGCTTCGGCACCTGGCAGGCCACCGGCCAGTCCGGGTACGACGCCGTGCGCGCCGCGCTCGACGCCGGTTACCGGCACCTCGACACCGCCACGATGTACGGCAACGAGGAGGAGGTGGGCCGGGCGGTCAAGGAGAGTGGGCTACGCCGGGAGGACATCTTCATCACCACCAAGCTGCCCCCGGAACAGGTGGGCCGGGAGCGGGAGACGATCGAGGCCAGCCTCCGGGCGCTCGGCACCGACCACGTCGACCTGTGGTTGATCCACTGGCCACCGTCCTCGCCGGCCGACAGCATCCCGGTCTGGCGGGAGCTGCTCGCCGCCCGCGACGACAACCTGACCCGGGCGGTCGGGGTGAGCAACTACAGCACCGCGCAGATCGACGAGCTGATCCAGGCCACCGAGGAGAACCCGGCGGTCAACCAGATCCGGTGGAGCCCTTCGCTGTACGACCGGCAACGGCACGCCGAACACCGGGACCGGGGCGTGGTGCTGGAGGGATACAGCCCGTTCAAGTCCACTGACCTGGCGGACCCGGTGCTGACCCGGATCGCCGCCGCGCACGGAGTGTCACCGGCCAAGGTGGTTCTGCGCTGGCACATCGACCACGAGATCGTGGTGATCCCGAAGTCGGTCACGCCGGAGCGGATCCGCGCCAACGCCGACATCTGGGATTTCTCGCTGACCGCCGAGGAGATGCGCGACATCGACGCCCTGGGCACCTGACCGACCCCGGCACGCCCGCCGGTAGCCGGCCCCGTGCTGCGGCCCGGGGCCGTCGTTTTCCGCCGCCCGCCGATGCGGCTGGGATGGGCCTGCGTGGATTCCTTGCCTCGGGTTGCCGGACCGGGGCTGACCTGGTGCGCAGCGCGCTTCGATCGCGCCGATGAATCGTTGGCCGGCGCGACGGACCCGCAATTCCGGCGGCCCGCGCTTGGGCGACCCGGGGCGCGAAGCGCTGCCTGAATCCCTGCTCAAGCCCTCCTCGAGGCTGCCGCGAATTGCCAAGCAGGCTGGCGGCGACCGCGACACTCGTCGCCCAGGCGAGGCAAATCGGTCACCACCCACGACGTCAAGACGGCGACCTACACCGACCCGGTGGGCCGGGTCACCCAGGTCGAGGACCTGGGATGGTCGCTGAGACCTACTACACCGCCACCGGTCAGGTCGGTCGGGTCAACGCGCCCTACTACGCGACGGGGGCGCCGTCCGGGCAGATCCTGCCGACCCTCACCGGCGACACCGATCTGCAGGACGCGTACGTGTACGACGGAGCGGACCGGGTCACCAACGCCATCACGCTGGTGGCGGGCACGGAGAAGTGGCGCACCGTCACCGCCTACGGCGGTGACCGTACCCATCTCGACCCGCCGAGCGGCGCGACGCCGACCACCACCATCACCGACGCCCGCGGCCAGGCGCGCGCCCTCCGCCAGTACAAGGGTGCCGCCCCGTCCGGCGCGTACGACGAGACGACGTACGACTACACGACGGCGGGACAGCCGAAGACGGTGACGGACGCCGCTGGCAACGTCTGGAGCTACACCTACGACCAGCGGGGTCGCAAGATATCCACGTCGGATCCCGACGCCGGCACCAGCACCCTCCAGTACAACGACTACGACCAGCTCACCTCCACGACCAACGCCGCGAACGCGCAGGTGTCGTTCACCTACGACGTGCTCGGCCGGAAGACCGCCACCTACCAGGGCAGCGTCGCGACCGGGACCAAGCTCAGCGAGACGGTCTACGACACCATCTCCAAGGGCCAGCTCTACTCCTCCACCCGGCTCGTGGGCAGCCTGAAGTACCAGGTCTTCTACCCGGCCCGGGACGTGTTCGACCGGCCGACCGAGGTCCGGTACTCGATCCCGAAGCCCACTGTCGACGACCCGCTGGGCGGCGTCTACCGCTTCTTCACCAGCTACAACAGCGACGGCACCGTCCGGAACACCGGCTTCCCGGCGGCCGGTGGCCTCGCGCAGGAGACCGTCGCCTACACGTACGACAGCCTCCAGCAGGTCACCGCCATCACCGGCTCGGGCACGACCGGCCAGCAGTCCTACGTCACCAACACCCAGTACGCCCAGACCGGCGAGCTCCAGCAGGTCGAGCTGAACACCGGTGGCCGCAAAGCATGGGGCACGTACTTCTACGACGAGGGCACCCAGCGGCTCAACCGGAGCACGCTGACCCGCCAGGCTGTCGTGGCACCGGGGCAACCAGCGCCGACCGAGCCGGTTTCGGACATCGACCAGCGCTACACGTACGACGACGCCGGCAACGTCCTGACCATCGCCGACACCCCCGGCAACGGTCAACGGGACATCCAGTGCTTCACCTACGACCACCTGCGGCGGGTAACCGATGCCTGGAGCACCGGCACCACCGCCACCGAGCCGTGCGCGGGTGGCCCGGCCACCAGCGGCCTCGGCGGCCCGGCTCCGTACCACCACAGCTACACCTACGACGCCACCGGCAACCGTCTCACCGAGACCCAGCATGCCGCTGGTGGCACTGCGGAGATCGAGCGGAGCTACGGCTATCCGGCGGCCGGCCAGCCGCAGCCGCACACGGTCCGTTCGGTCACCGAGGAGACGTCCGGCGGTGACCGGCTCTACTCCTACGAGTACGACAGCGCCGGCAACACCACCAAGCGCACCCGGGTCGGCGAGGAGCAGACCCTGGTCTGGGACGCCGAGGGGCACCTCGCCTCGGCGACCGAGAACGGCCAGACCACGAGCTTCGTCTACGACGCGGACGGCAACCGCCTGGTCCGGAAGGAGCCGAACGCCACCACCGTCTACCTGCCGGGGATGGAGCTGCGGCTCGACCACGCCACCAACGTGGTCAACGGGACCCGCTTCTACCAGGTCACGGACAAGATGTCAGTGGTCCGGACCGTCAGTGGCATCCAGTTCCAGGCGGCCGACCACCACGGCACCGGCCAGGCCGCCGTGGACGCCACTACCGGGCAGCTCACCTACCGTCGGACCACGCCCTTCGGCACCCCGCGGGGCACCCAGCCCGCGGCGGGGGAATGGTTCGGCGACAAGGGCTTCGTCGGTGGGACGAAGGACGAGTCAACGGGCCTGACCCATCTCGGCGCGCGGGAGTACGACACGACGATCGGCCGTTTCATCTCGGTCGACCCGATCATGGACCCGGCCGACCCGCAGCAGATGCACGGGTACTCGTACGGCAACAACAATCCGCTGTTGTTCAGCGACCCGGACGGCCTGAAGCCGCTGGCGACCGAGGGGGGTGGTGCCGCCGAGGACAAGTACTGGAGGGACCACCCCGACCAGAAGCTGGCGCAGGACCCGCATAGCGGCAGGTGGACCGTCGTCTCGACGGGAAAGGCGAAAAAGAAGGCGACGCCGGATACCCCGCGACCGTCCGAGCCGCCGGAGGTGACCCGCGCCCGTAAGGAGGCGGAGCGGGCGAAGCAGATGGTGATCGCGATCGCCAAGGAACTCGGCAAGATCGTTGCCGACGAGCTTGGGATCACCGACGCGATGGACTGCTTCGTCAAGGGCGACATGGGTGCCTGCGCGGCGACAGCGCTGAACGTGGTGCTCACCGCCGTCGGCGGCGCGGCCGGCAAGCTCATCGCCCGGTACGCCCTGCGACTGAACAAGTTGAACGACCTGAAGAACCGCCTGGTGAATCTCGGGGGCCGGCTCAAGGAGGCTTACCAGACCTTCATGAAGTCCCGCAAACGCGCGGACGACGCCTTGAGTGCGGGGGCAGAGGGCGCGAGCTGCGCGGTGCCCCAGAGCTTCGTGCCGGGGACCCTCGTGCTGATGGCTGACGGAAGCCAAAAGCCGATCGAGGACGTGGACGTGGGCGATGTCGTCCGGGCCACGGACCCGGAAGCAGGCGAGTCTGCGGGCAAGACGGTGGTGGCGACCCTGACGAGCAAGGGCCGCAAGGATCTTGTCGAGATCACGGTGGACACGGACGGCGACCGGGGCGACAGGACCGCGAAGCTCGTGGCGACCGCGATCCACCCCTTCTGGGTGGACGAGATCGAAGAGTGGGTGAATGCGCGTGACCTGAGGAAGGGCCAGCTGGTGCTGGCGTCCTCCGGGCAGCGGGTCGAGATCGCTGGGACCAGGCGGTGGACCGAGACGGCTCGCGTCCACAACCTCACGATTGACGACATCCACACGTACTATGTGGTAGCTGGCGGCACGACGGTACTGGTCCACAACACCGGCGGCTGCTGGAAGAGCAGTTTTGATAACCTGCCGACCGGCAAGCAATCACATGTCAGAACTGTCGGTAGCGAAGATGAATTACGCAACCTGTTCGGTCAGATGACTAATGGTGCCGAGCAGCTTCCGGCTCGAGGGCCAAAGATTCCTGAGGTTTACCGACAGGCCGACGGAACCGTAATTCAATGGCGTGGAGCCTCTCGATCAGGCGGTGCCACGATCGATATTTTCCCGCCAAACTCGAAGGGTCTGAAAGTTCATGTCGAGGAGCCGTGAATCGGTCATTCAGGAGATATTGGCCGAGGGTTTGGAAGATTGGGTGCCCATTGACCGGGTCGTCGGCGAAGCACGAGACTCTGCCTCAAGCGAGGGCATCGCATTGCGCGATGCAGCCGTGGGTCTAGTCCGTGCCTTAGTCGACGGTGGATTAATGATCCCCGGAGATATTACTGAGGACGGGTTCGGGCCATGGAAGGGAAGTTATGAGCAATTGACGAATCAGGTGATTCGGCAGTGCGATGAACTGGGATGGGAGCCGCTCGGCGCAGGCTGCTGGTTGGCGAACACTCCTGAAGGTGACCGGGCTGCTCGGAGGGCTGCGGATTAGTTGGGGATGGCAGAGCGTAACGGCCGTCCGTCCGGGGCCTTGGTTGGTTGCTCGGGTTGCCGTCACGGTTGCCGTCAAATTCAAACAGTAATTGTCGATGTCTCGATGGCGTGCCGGCAGGCCGGGATGGCGACGGAAGTGAGACCAGTGGCGGTTCGCGTAGCGGTGCGGCGTCGATCCCCGGAGCCACCCACCTTGAGTATCAAGTGAAGGAGTCGTCCCGGCCTCGGAGCGGATCGTCCTGGCTCCTGGCTGGTGGCTCGGTGTTGGTGGGCGTGCGCGCGGGGCCGTAGGTCGTAGCGCGTGCGCGCGCCCGGCTCTGCCGGGCCGTCTTGATCCTGTAGAGCAGTTTTGAGCCAGTCGGATCTTGGTCGAGGGCATTGGTCCGGCTGGCTTACTGCTTCGGTGCGCGTTGCCGGCTGGTGCGGGAGCGCTTGGCGGGTGGCGGGGCCTGCTCGTCGTTGCTGGGGCGTTGGAGGTTTTCGGGCTGTTGTGCGAAGTTGCCTCGGTCGTGCCATCGTCGGCATTTCGGAAGAAGACTCAACCACCGTTGCGACCTCGCAGATAGGAGATGTCCGTACCAGCAAGAGACTTATTTCTGAGTCACCGGAATCCATTGAAGCCCTGCCGGGCCAGAGCCCGGCAGGGCTTCAACTTGCTCTAAGGATTGGCTTTACAGTCGAGCAGTCGTCATACGTTTCGCCGGCCCAGCCGACCTAGGGCCGACCCGACTCTCCCGCACACTACCCGGACTGCCAAAGCAAGTCCGGATAGGTTTGCCGCACCAAAACACAAGGGCCGTCTGATGCAGGATTCCCGTCTAACTCGACACTGAACCTACGATCAGGAAAATCGGCCCTAAGTTTGGCTGCCCACACTTCAAGCAAGATCTGGGCAAGACACGATTCGACATCTCCTACGACTTCTGGAAACCCGGGCCAGTTAGCAAAAAGATACCGCACTTCGAAAATGTTGAGGCTGTCGACGACCTGAACCCATGTCAAGCTGTCGGATTCATTCCATGTGGCAATCCGACGTCCAATCTCCTCCGCGTCGCCCGGATGAAGAGCAAGGAATGCAGCTCCGTTAACCAGCGTGGTTTCCGGCCAGAAAAGACGGCCCAAAGAAAGAGCGACGAAAAGGTCCGTAGCTTCAGAGAACTGAGCGGTTGCACATCGTCTCAGGACGTCGTCTGCGACTTCATGAATTTTCATTCGTACCCCCGAGGAAGATTTTCGCCAGCGGCACGCTCTCCGTAACCGACACCCTTGGGGTAATACAGGGGCGGTGCCACCTTATTATGCAGATCACCAGTTCCCCGGAACCTTGGTCCAAGTTGCCATCCATCCGGCGCGCATGGCTCCTCGAAATCCAGGGGAGTGTGTCGATTTCCGTGTTTGGGCCTGTGGTGTGATCGAGGTTGTTAGATGGCGATCCGGTCGCCGTAGGCGAGGATCAGGGCGTTGAGGGCCTTGGCCCAACCGTAGACCCGGCCGGTGATGCTTCCGCCGCCCTTGCGTTTCTGCTGGACGACGAGGTAGAGGACCTTCATCGCGGCCTGCTCGGTCGGGAAGTGCCCGCGCCGGCGGGCGGCTTGCCGGAAACGAGCGTTCAGACTCTCGATGATGTTGGTGGTGTAGAGGACCTTGCGGACCTCGTGGTCGTAGTCGAGGAACGGCACGAACTGCGCCCAGGAGGTCCGCCAGAGCCGGATCACGGCGGGGTACTGGTCACCGAACTCGGCGGCGAACGCCTCGAAACGGGCCTCGGCGGCCGCGACCGTGGGGGCGGTGTAGATCTCCCGCAGCGCGGGGGTGATCTTCAGCCAGTCCTTGCGATTCGTGTAACGCAGTGACGCCCGCACCTGGTGCACGACGCACTGCTGGTGCACCGCCTGCGGCCAGACCTGCTCGATGGCGTCGGTCATGCCTCTGAGGCCGTCGGAGCAGACCATGAACACGTCCTCGACACCGCGGTTACGCAGTTCGGTGAGGTAGCCGGCCCACTGCTTGGCGCCTTCCCCGCCGGTGCCAGCCCACATGCCCAACACGTCACGTTTCCCGTCCAGGCTGATACCGACTACAACGTAGAGGGGCCGGTTCGCGACCTGCCCCTGGCGGATCTTCATCACCAGGGCGTCGATGAACACCACCGGATAGATCCTGTCGAGCGGCCGTTGCCGCCAGGCTTCCATCTCGTCCACGACGCTGTCGGTGACTCGGCTGATCAACTCCCGGGACACGTCGGCGTCATACACATCCGCCAAATGCGCGCAGATCTCACCGGTCGTCAACCCTTTGGCATACAGCGACAGGATCGCCTCGTTGAACCCGTCCAACCCGCGGGCATGCTTCGGCACGATCCGCGGCGTGAACGAACCCGCCCGGTCCCGCGGAACCTGAATCCGCACCGGCCCCACCTCGGTCTGCACCGTCTTCGCCCCGTGCCCGTTACGAATGTTGACCCGCCGGCCGGTCGTCTCATCGACACCGACCTCATCGAGGTGAGCATCCAGCTCGGCGTCCAGCGCTGATTCGAGCACGGTACGGGTGATCCCGGCGAGGAGCCCGCCCGGCCCGACCAGGGACACCCCATCGGCCTGGGCCCGCTCCACCAACTGCTGAGCGAACTCCACCTCCGCCGCCGTCGGCCGCGCTCAGAACGTTGCGCGGATAGCCTCAGTGACTACCGGCCAGGACACCTGATGATCCCGTGCCGGGCGCGAGGCGGGGGTGGCGCCGGTTTGGCCTCACCCCCGCCATGCCTAATTCTCGGTCAGAGCCGGGTGCAGGTCGCGCCGTTGAGGGTGAAGCTGCTCGGCGACGAGTACGCACCGCTCAGCGTCCCCTGGTAGCCGAAGCTGGCGGTGCCCCCCGGGGCGAGCGTCCCGTTGTGGCCGATGTTCCGCGCGGTCACCGCCGATCCGCTCTGGGTCACGGTGGCGTTCCACGAGCCGGTGATCTGCTGCCCGGCCGGCAGGGTGTACGCCAGCGTCCAGCCGTTGATCGTCGACGAGCCGGTGTTGGTGACCTGCACGTCGGCGGTGAAGCCGTTGTTCCACGAGTTCGGCGTGTACTTCACCGCGCAGCCGCCGCCGGGCGGGGGCGTGGTCGGCGGGGGAGTGGTGGGCGGCGGGGTGGTGGGCGTGCCGCCGCCGGTGTTCACCGACTGCGAGAACGAGTTGACGGCCAGCCCGGCACCGCCCTGCCATGGTTCGAAGCCGGCCTGGATGCTGGTCAGGTACCAGGAGTTGGTGATCGCGCCCCGGTTGCGTGTGTCGTTGATGAAGTCCAGGGCGTTGAAGCTCATGGACGGGATCGCCGACGGCGCCAGGTACGAGATGACGTTGTTGCCGCCGTTGTTGCCCCGCCAGACCTCCCAGGTGCGCCCGGCAACGGTGGCGCTGCCGACCGGCGAGCCGATCGGCTGGATCGAGCCCTGCCGGTTGAGCCAGATCATGATCTCCATCTGGTTCACCCCGTCCCGCTTCGGCGACGGGTCCAGCCAGATGTCGTACGAGGCGTTGTAGGTGGCCCCGCTGACGTAGTTGTAGCTGATGCTGCTGGGCGCGCTGCTGATCTGGCTCACCTGGACCGGCAGGTTCGTGCCGGGGGAGCAGTTGGTGTAGTGGCAACCCACGAAGATCGACGGGTACGACACCGGTGCGCCGTTGGTCGGGGCGGAGCCCTGCTGGCTGGTGATGCTGAACCCGGTGCCGGTGGCGTTGATGCACTGCTGGGCGCTGGTGCCCCAGCGGTTGTTCTGCACGACGTACTTCCCGCCGATGACGGTCGAGCCGTACTGCTCGCAGATCTGGGTGTCGGCGGAGGCGGTGCCGCCGCCGAGGGCGACGCCGACGAGCGTGCCGGCGGCGAGTAGGCCGGCCGCCGCGAGGGCGCGGAGTGGACGTTTCATGATGCTCCTTGGCTGCGGGCGTCAAGAGGTCGATACGGTCCGCCAGGTGCGACGGGAGCGCTCCCACGCTCTGCGAACACATTCACATGTCTGAAACCGTTGCGCAACCGGGTCGGCTCTTTCTGGGCCTCGGTCCGTATTTATTCCTGCGGGTCTCTTCGGGCGGCCGTCCGGGTGATGAACCGTCCGCCCGTCGGCCCGGCCCGTCGAGGGGCGGTCGGCCCGGGGCGATCAGCCCTGGCGTGCGCCGATCGCACCGAGTAGTGTCTTGCCTCCAATGCGTGCCGCACCCCCTCCGGAGGCGTACACCACGATGGGTGGCTCCCCCCTGCGCGTCCTCGTCGTCGGCGCGGGCATCGCCGGCCTGGCCGTGGCGCGGGCGCTGCGGATGGCGGGTTTCCGACCCGACGTCACCGAGAAGCTTCGCCCGTCGGAACTCGTCGACACCGGCCTCTACCTGCCCGGCAACGCGGCGCGCGCGCTGCGGCTGCTGGACCTCGACGGCCCGGTACGACCGCTCGGGCAGGTCATCCACCGGCAGCGCTTCCTCGACGCCGCCGGCGCTCCGATCTGCGAGGTCGACCTCGACAGGCTCTGGGGCGGCGTCGGCGAGTGCCGCGCGCTGCCCTGGTCCGAGCTGCACCGGGTGCTGCTCACCGGGGCCGGCGGCGTGGTCCGGCACGGCGCCGAGGTGGCCGGCATCGAACTGCTACCCGCCGCCGTCGGCGTCACCCTCGCCGACGGCACCACCGCCGAGTACGACCTGGTGGTCGGCGCCGACGGCTCCCGCTCGACGGTGCGCTCCCTGGCCGCCCTGGGCGGGCCCGCCCGGCCGGCGGGTCAGGTGGTCTACCGGGCTGTCGTCCGGGACGGCCCGCCGGTCGCCGAGTGGACCGCGCTGCTCGGCCAGCGGGCCGGCTTCCTCGTCGTGCCGCTCGGTGCCGGGCGGCTCTACTGCTACGCCGACGAGGCGGGCACCGTGCCGCCGGCGGATCCGCCGGCCCGGCTCCGCGAGCTCTTCGGCGGGTACGGAGGGCCGGTGCCGGAGGTGCTGGAGGCGCTGGAGCGGGTGCACGTCGGCACCACTGAGGAGGTCGAGCTGGGGCGCTGGTACCGGGGGCGGGTGCTGCTCGTCGGCGACGCCGCCCACGCCACCGCACCGACCCTCTCCCAGGGCGCGGCCATGGCACTGGAGGACGCCGTGGTGCTGGCCGACTCGCTGAAGGCGGCCGACAGCGTCGAGGCGGCGCTGGTCGCGTACGAGAGTCGCCGGCGCCCGCGTACCCGGTGGGTGCGGGACCGGACCCGGGACCGCAACCGGACCCGCGACGTGTCGCCGGCGCTGCGCGATCCTCTCCTGCGCGGACGCGGCGAGCGGATCTTCGGCGAGCACTACCGGTTGTTGGTCGATCCGCTGTGAGTCGCCGCCCACGGCGGCGGTGATCGTAGCCCACCACCCCACGCGGCATCCCCACCTTCCGGGGACTATCCTCCCTACGGATGATGGCTCGCTGATAACCACGCGTGCCAGCGGCACAACCCAGAACCGGAGGCCACTCGTGACCACCGTCGCACCCAAGCCGGTTGTGACCCGGCCCTGGCCGGTCCGAGAGCCGGTCAAGGGGTCGGCACTCTCGCGGCTGCTGCGCACCACGGACGCGAAGCAGATCGGGATCATGTACATGGTCACCGCGTTCGTGTTCTTCATGATCGGCGGCCTGATGGCGCTGATCATGCGGGCCGAGTTGGCCCGGCCGGGGATGCAGTTCCTGTCGCCGGAGCAGTACAACCAGCTCTTCACCATGCACGGCACGATCATGCTGCTGTTCTTCGCGACGCCGATCGTGTTCGCCTTCGCGAACTACATCGTGCCGCTGCAGATCGGCGCCCCGGACGTGTCGTTCCCGCGGCTGAACGCCTTCGCCTACTGGCTCTACCTGTTCGGTGGCACGATGGCGACCGCAGGCTTCCTCACCCCCGGCGGTGCCGCCGACTTCGGCTGGACGGCGTACACCCCGCTGAGCTCGGTCGAGCACTCGCCAGGCGTCGGCGCGAACATGTGGGTGGTCGGCCTGGCCATCTCCGGTCTGGGCACGATCCTCGGCGCGGTCAACCTGATCACCACGATCCTGACCCTGCGCGCGCCCGGCATGACCATGTTCCGGATGCCGATCTTCACCTGGAACATGCTGGTCACCAGCCTGCTGGCGATCCTGATCTTCCCGCTGCTGGCCGCCGCGCTCTTCGCGCTCGCCGCGGACCGGCTGCTCGGCGCGCACGTGTACGACCCCGCCACCGGCGGGCCGATGCTGTGGCAGCACCTGTTCTGGTTCTTCGGGCACCCCGAGGTCTACATCATCGCGCTGCCGTTCTTCGGCATCATCTCCGAGGTCATCCCGGTCTTCTCCCGCAAGCCGATCTTCGGCTACAAGGGTCTGGTCGCCGCGACCATCGCCATCGCCGCCCTGTCGATGAGCGTCTGGGCGCACCACATGTTCTCCACCGGTCAGGTGCTGCTGCCGTTCTTCAGCTTCCTGAGCTACCTGATCGCCGTCCCGACCGGTATGAAGTTCTTCAACTGGATCGGCACCCTGTGGCGGGGCCAGATCACCTTCGAGACGCCGATGCTCTTCGCCATCGGCTTCCTGGTGACCTTCCTCTTCGGTGGCCTGACCGGGGTGCTGCTGGCCAGCCCGCCGCTGGACTTCCACGTGCACGACTCGTACTTCGTGGTGGCGCACTTCCACTACGTGCTCTTCGGCACGATCGTCTTCGCCGTCTTCTCCGGCATCTACTTCTGGTTCCCGAAGATGTTCGGCCGGATGCTCGACGAGCGGCTCGGCAAGATTCACTTCTGGCTGACGATGATCGGCTTCCACACCACCTTCCTGGTGCAGCACTGGCTCGGCGCCGAGGGCATGCCCCGCCGGTACGCCGACTACCTGCCCAGCGACGGCTTCACCACGCTGAACATGGTCTCCACGATCGGCGCGTTCATCACCGGCATCTCGACCCTGCCGTTCCTCTGGAACTGCTGGAAGTCGTACAAGACCGGCCCGGTGGTCGAGGTCGACGACCCGTGGGGTTACGGCAACTCCCTGGAGTGGGCGACCAGCTCGCCGCCCCCGCTGCGCAACTTCGACCGGATGCCGCGGATCCGCTCCGAGCGGCCCGCCTTCGACGCCAAGTTCCCGGAGCTGGCCGCCGGTCAGAGCCTGGCCGGCCCGCCCGAGGGCGGTGCCAAGCCGCTGACCAGCGAGTCCGACGGTGGCGCCAGCTACCGGGAGGACACCGCAGGGAACCTCGACCAGCGCTGAGGACCCCGCACCCGTACGGCGGGCGCCGCACCCCGAGCGGGGTGTGGCGCCCGCCGTCTTTTTCCGGGCCGGGCCAAAGGGTGCGGGACCATGGGGTTGATCAGGACGGGCCAACCGGGGCCGTGGTCGGTGCGGCCGTGGTCGGTGCGGCCTGGGCCGTGGCCGGCTCGCGGCCGTGGCGCAGGACGGTGGGGAGCACGGCGGCGGCGACCAGCAGGCCGATCGCGCCGGTCACCACGAACCCCCACGCCGGCGTCGAGGAGTCGATCACCGCGCCGGACAGCGGGGCACCCAGGGCGAGGCCGACGGTCACGGCCGAGCCGTGCAGGCCCATCGCCTCACCGCGCACCGAGGCCGGGGCGAGCCGACTGACCGCGTCGGCGGTGGCGGCGAGCGTCGGCGCGCAGAGAATGCCCGCCGGGATCAGGGCCAGGCTCAGCAGCCACCAGTGCGCCCCGCCCAGCCCGATGGGGATGGTGCAGAGGCTGAG
This sequence comes from Micromonospora sp. RTGN7, assembly GCF_033804645.1. Lineage (NCBI taxonomy): Bacteria > Bacillati > Actinomycetota > Actinomycetes > Micromonosporales > Micromonosporaceae > Micromonospora > Micromonospora sp. RTGN7. The sequence continues at coordinate 98,316 of NZ_JAPZLF010000002.1, forward strand.
CACGGCCGTCAGCGCCAGCGGAGACACCGACCGGCTCACCGCCCCGTACGCGAAGCCTCCCCCGAGCGACGCGACCGCCCACGCGGCGAGCACCGCGCCGGTCCAGCCGACCTCGCCCGCAGCCCGGAGCACGGCGACCACCGCGACGTCGGTGCCGCCCAACACCAGGGTGCCGGCGAGACTGACCGCCAGCACGGCGACCAGGCGGGCCGTCAGCCACTCGCGGCGGGGCACCCGACGCTGCTCCCGGGCCGGCTCGTCGGTGCCCCGGGTGGGCGGGTTCAGCCGCCACAGGGCGATGCCCGCGGCGACGATGCCGGCGCCGACCGCGTACAGGGTGACCCGGGCGGACCCGGCCGTGGCGAGCGCCACGGCGAGGGCCGGGCCGACCATGAACGACAGCTCGGTCGACATCGAGTCCAGCGCGTACGCCGGGCGGCGCTGTTCCGGCGGCACCAGGGCGGCGATGGACTGCCGGATCACCGAGAAGATCGGCAGGGCGAGCAGCCCCGCGACGAACGAGGCCGGCAGCAGCAGCGGATACGGCAGCGCCGGCGCGGTGGACCAGAAGATCCCCTCGGCGACGGTGGTCAGGGCGAGCACCGGGCGTAGGCCGCGCCGGTCGACGAGGCGGCCGAGCAGCGGGCCACCGAGCGCCATGCCGATGGTCATCGCCGCCCCGACCAGGCCGGCCGCGCCGTAGCCCCGGCCGAGGTCGAGCACCACGTAGAAGGTGACGGTCACCCCGGTCGCGGTGAGCGGGACGCGGGCGAGCACCGACACCAGCAGCAGCGTCCGGAGCCCGGGCAGGGCGAGCGCCTGCCGGTAAGGTTTCATGTTCGCCACGGTCAGTACCTCCGGGCGACATCTTCGACCGGGGGTGCGACGGCAGCAAGCGCATTCCTGCTCAGGCGGCCCTGATCACAGTCTCCCCCCGCATGGACACCCCGGCGCCCTCCATCGCGCGCAGCGCGACGTCCAGTGTCTCCGGCGCGACCGCGGCGGTCAGGTCGAGCAGCACGGTGGCGGCGAACCCCTCCCGGGCGGCGTCCAGCGCGGTGGCCCGGACGCAGTGGTCGGTGGCGACGCCGACCAGGTCGACCCGGTCCACCCCGCGGGCGCGCAGCCAGTCGGCCAGGCACTCGCCGTCGTCGGTGTGCCCCTCGAAGCCGGAGTACGCCGCCGCGTGCTCGCCCTTGTGAAAGATCGCCTCGACCCGGTCGACGGCCAACTCGGGGTGGAACTCCGAGCCGGACGTGCCGACGACACAGTGCACCGGCCAGGAGTCGATGTAGTCCGGCGGGTCGCCGAAGTGCGCCCCCGGGTCCAGGTGGTAGTCCTTCGTCGCCACGACGTGCTCCCAGCGGCCGGGTTCGGCGGCGAGCAGCCGGGAGATCCCGGCGGCGACGCCGGCGCCGCCCGCCACCGCGAGGGAGCCGCCCTCGCAGAAGTCGTTCTGTACGTCGACGATGATCAGCGCGTTGGCCATGTCCGGGTGCTCCTTCGCGGTGCGGGTCGGTGGCGGGGGGTCAGCCGGCCGGGACGATGGTCACCGGGACGGCCGGGTCACCGGCGGAGAGCTTCAGGCCCTCCCACGGGATCGAGATCAGGCACTGCCGCAGATGCTCCCGCGACTCGTCCAGCGTCGTCGGTGCGACCGGTTCACCGCCGATGACGTACGCCCGCTGGAGCAGCCGGTCGTGGGGCTGCCGGTCCGGCACGCCCTGCGAGACGACGACCTCCTCGGTGGCGGTGCCGGTGGGCTTGTGCCGGCGGACGGCGACCTTGCGCCCGCCGATGGTGGCCTTGTGCTCGGAGCGCTTCACCACCGACCGCCCCGCCACCTCGACCAGCTTGTAGACCAGGCCGGCGGTGGGTGCGCCCGACCCGGTGACCACGGCGGTGCCGGCGCCGTACATGTCGACCGGCTCGGCGGCGAGCGTGGCGACGGCGTACTCGTCGAGGTCACCCGAGACGATGATCTTCGTCTCGGTGGCGCCGAGCGAGTCGAGCAGCTCCCGGGACTGCTGGGCGATGACCGTCAGGTCCCCGGAGTCGATCCGGATCGCGCGCAGCTCCGGGCCGGCGACCTCGATCGCGTTACGGATGCCCTGGCTGATGTCGTACGTGTCGACCAGCAGCGTGGTGTCCTTGCCCAGCGTGGCGACCTGCGAGGCGAACGCCGTCTTCTCGTCGTCGTGCAGAAGCGTGAAAGCGTGCGCGGCGGTGCCCGCGGTGGGGATGCCGTACCGCTCGCCGGCGGCGAGGTTGGAGGTGAACCGGAACCCGGCCAGGTACGCGGCTCGGGCGGCGGCGACCGCCGCCTCCTCGTGGGCGCGCCGGGAGCCCATCTCGATCAGCGCCCGGCCGCGGGCCGCGGTGACCATCCGGGCGGCGGCGGCGGCCACCGCGCAGTCGTGGTTGAGCACCGAGAGCACCAGCGTCTCCAGCACCACGCACTCGGCGAAGCCCCCGGAGACGGTGAGGATGGGGGAGCCGGGGAAGAACAACTCGCCCTCGGCGTACCCGTCGATGTCGCCGGTGAAGCGGTAGTCGGCCAACCACGTGGCGCCGGCGTCGTCGACCACGCCGGTGCGGCGCAGGAAGTCGACCTCGTCGGCGGAGAAGCGGAAGTCGCGGATCATGTCGATCAAACGGGCGGTGCCGGCGACCACGCCGTAGCGGCGCCCGGTGGGCAGCCGGCGGCTGAAGACCTCGAAGACGCACGGACGGTCAGCGGTGCCGTCCCGCAGGGCGGCGCTGACCATGGTCAGCTCGTAGTGGTCGGTCAGCAGGGCGGGGCGAAAGGTTCTCACCTGGCCAGCCTAGAGTTCACCGCGTCGGCTCGCCCTCCTGGCCCGGGAACGACCGCAGGGCGGACCGCAGCTCCGCCCGCCCGGCCACCCCCAGTTTGCTGTAGACGTGTTGCAGGTGGTTCTCCACCGTGCGACTGGACAGGTACAGCCGCTCGGCGATGGCGCGGCTCGTCGCACCCTCCGCCGCGAGCCGGGCGACCTCCCACTCCCGGTCGCTGAGGGCGGGCTGCCGGAACCGCAGCGCGGGGGTGTCGACGTGGTCGCACCGACCTAGCAGTTCGCCGAGGCGCTCGTGGGCGGCGGCTGCCGCGCTGGAGCGCCGCAGTCGTAGCCGGCGCACCACCTCCGCGGTGGCCTCGGCGGCGTGCACCCGCAGGTCGAGGTCGGCGAAGTCGTCGGCCACTGCGAGCAGTTCGTCGGCACAGTCGTCGACGCAGGCCCGGGCGTACCGGGCCAGCAGCGGCGGCAGCGGGCCGTCGACCCGTTCGGAGAGCTCGGTCAGCCGCTGGGCCACCGTCCGCCGGCCGCCGTCGGTGCAGGTCGGCCCGACCGGGACGGCGGCGGAGTCCAGCCGGACCAGGTCGTGCAGGACCAGCACCTCGTGTCCGGCGAACCCGTCCCCCCGGAGCCGGTCGGCCAGGGCGGCGAGGTGCTTGGTGGCGCCGGCCAGATCGCCGCCCGCGGCGAGCACCGCCCCGCGGGCCTGCTCCAGCCACGGGTACAGCACCGCCATCCCCGGGGAGTGGGTACGGTCCGCCTCGGCCATCGCCTCGGCGGCGTGCACGGCGTCGCCCCCCAGCGCCGCCGCCTGGGCCCGCTCGGCGTGCGCCAGACCCGCGAAGACCCGGCTGGTGGCCAGCACCGCGCAGGCGCCGAGGCTCGTCTTCAGCGCCGCGCCGCTCTGGCCGCGCAGCCGCGCCGCGTACGCCTTGAGGATGGACAGGTAGCCGGTGCCGAGCCGGAAGTCGCCCGCCCCGGCCAGGTCGGCGAACTCGTCAGCCACGATGGCGTCGATGCCGGCCAGGTCGCCGGCGAGCGTGAGCCGCGTGCCCCGGGCCAGCTCCAGCGCGAGTTGGAGGTACGGCATGTCACCGCGCCACCGGGTCACCTCGGCCTGTACCTGGTTGATCGCCGCGGCACTGCGGTCCAGCTGCCCCCGCGCGGCCTGGAGGTGGGCCAGCGTGCACCGGGCGAGCTCCCGGGCGGCCAGCCCGGCGGCGGGGCGGTCCAGCACCGCCTGGGCCAGCCGCACCGCCCGGACGGTGTCCAGCCGGTGCAGCCGCATGATCGCCTCGAAGGCGTGCACCCGGGCCTGATCGGTGGCGTCAGACAGCTCCGCGCCCTGCGCCGCGATGTCGTCCATGGTGGACTCCTGGCTGAGTCCCCAGTAACTGACCATTCCCCGCACGGTGAGCCACCGGCTGCGCCGGCCCGGCCCCGCCGCGTCGCCGGCGACCGCGTCGAGCATCGCGATCGCCTCCTGCGGCCGGTCGGCGAACATCAGGATGGTGGCCAGCAGTTCTGCGGCGTCGAAGCCGCCGTCAGCATCCAGCGCCGCCCGGGCCAGCCGGGTCGCCAACGGCACGTCGTACCGGGCGAACGCCTGCGCCGCCGCGCCCAGCAGCAGCGCCGGGCCCTGCGCGGTGCCGGAGTCCAGCCGCCACACCGCCACCCGGAGCAGGTCGTCTCGGCGCCGCGTGCCCACCGCCTCCACCAGCTCTGCCAGGCGGGCCTGCAACCGTCGGGTGCGGCTGACCGGGCAGCGCCGCCGCATCACCTCGCCGTAGAGCGGGTGGGCCAGCCGCACGTCCGTCCGCCGGTCGTTGTCCTCGACCCTGATCAGGCCGCGCTCCTCGGCGATCTCCACGTCGGCCTGCTCCACCGCCTGGTAGAGCAGGTGCAGCCCGAGCGGCTCCCCGAAGGCGACCAGCTCCAGCACCGCCCGGACCCCGGGCGTGAGTTGCCCGATCCGGGTGTCGATCAGCTCGGTGAGGGTGGGCACCAGCGTCAGCCGGCCGGTCCACCTCCACACCCCGTACGTGCGTCTCAGCTCGCCGGCCGGTGCGGCCATGACCAGCTCGCGCAGCAGCAGCGGGTTGCCGCCGGAGAGCCGCCACAGCCGGCCGGCGGAGGTGGCGTCCACCGGCCCCTTGAGGATCGCGGCGAGTAGCCCGGATGTGTCGGAGAGCCCCAGCGGGGCCAGCTCGACATGGTCGACCAGACCGACGGTCCACAGTGCTCGGATGGGTAACGGCAGCTGCTCGCCGTCGCGAAGCGTCCCGATCACAGTGGCGTTCTCGGCGCGGCCGATCAGGTGCACCAGCGCGGCCGACGGCGGGTCGAGCAGGTGCGCGTCGTCGACCGCCAGCACGATGCGTCGCCCGGCGGCCCGCTGTTGCAGCTGCTCCACCGCCCAGCGCAGCACGCCGGCCGGGGAGAGCCCCTGAGGTTGCTCGGCGGGGAGCACCTGGACCAGCCCGCCGAACGGCAGCGCGGCGGTGGTGGCGCTGGCCGAGACCGACCAGACGGCGTGCCCGTCGGTCGGGATGGCAGCCAGGGTCTCCCGGAGCAGCCGGCTCTTACCGACGCCGGCGGAGCCACTGTAGAAAAGCCCCCGCCCCTCGACTCCGGTCGCCGCCGTCAGGAGGCGGCCGAGTTCATCCCTGCGGCCGACGAACTCCCACCGACTCATCCGGGCAGCATATCGATCGACAGCCCTACGCGTGCGTGCCGTCACGGTGCGAAGTTGAGTAATCCCATGGTGCTCCTAAGTAGCCGGTGGACGCGGCGAGGTCGCCGTACCGTCGTACTCTTTCGACATCCGGGGGTGTCTCGCCGGATGTTCACGCGGCCGGATCCGAACGCGGTCGCCCTCACCGGGAGCAGCCGCCTGATGAAGCCAGGTCCTCTCCCCGCGGCCGACGTGTCCGACGAGCCGAGTGCTCCGGCCGGCCCGCCGCGGTATGGCCCCACGCCCATCCGCCTCGGGGTGACCGAGTCCCGGCCGGACGACCCGCTCGGCGTGGTCGCCGTCGGCCCGGCCGGCGCCGCCCGCCGGGAGGTGCTCGCCGCCCTGCTGGGGCGCGCCCCAGCGATGCTCGCCGTCCCGTCCGGGAGTTGGCTGCTGGTCGACCACGACCGGGTGCCGACCCGCGCCGCCTACGTGCCCGGTTACCGCCAGCCGCACGCGTACGCGCCGGACCTGTCGGCGGCGGGTCCGGCGCTGGCCCGACCACCGCGCCGGGTGGAGTTGGCCATCACCGAGCCGTTGCTGCGGCACTTCACCGTGGTCGACACCCCCGACACCGACACGCTGGGCGTCGCCGGCGGAGGGCTGCTGCTCGACGCGGTCGGCCGGGCGGGGGCGCTGTTGTTCGTGATCGCGGCCGACCAAGCGCTCACCGCAGCCGAGCTGCACCTGCTGGCCGAGGTCGCACACTCCCCGGCCGAGGTCTTCTTCGTGGTCACCCCCGGCGTCTCGGGCTGGGCACCGCAGCCGGACGGTGCGCCGGACGCCGGGGCGCGTCGACCGGGCGCGCCCGGGGCGCGGGATCAGGCCCCGACCGGCCACCGGGGCCGGGCGCGGACGGACGGCACGGGGGCTTCCGTCCCGCCCGGTCCCGGCGATTCACCCGCATCGGTGGACGGGACCGTGGACCTGGTCGAGGTGGTGGTCGCCGCGCACCGCGCGACGCTGCTCGCCACCGTGCCGGGGCTGGCCGGCGCCCGGTGGTACCCGGCCCGGCCGGACGACACCGACGCGCTGCGGCGCGCCCTGGTCGGGTGGGCCGCCGACGAGGGGCTGCGCCGGGCCAGCGCGCAGCCGCCGGTGCTGCCCGGATCGCACGGCCGGGTGCCGGTGCCGGCTGGGGCGGACGCCACCGGTTGGGCCGGGCTGCTGGACCGGCAAACCCGTTCCTGCGCCCAGCGGATCCGTCAGCACCTCGCCCTGGAACTGGCCAAGACCCACCTGCGGGTGGTTCAGGAGATCGTCTTCGGGGTCGGCTGCGCCGGCCTGCCGCAACTGCTCGACCGCGAGCTGGAGGCGCTCTCCCTGCTCGCCACCGCCCAGTGCGATGCGGCCGTGCGGGCCATCCTCGACGAGGTCTCCGGGCGGGTGCTGGACGCCCCGATTCCCGAGGGGCTGCGCCGGCGCATCGGCAACGCCGTGCGATGGGGGCTGGCAGATGACCCGGTCGGCCAGGGCCTGGACCGGGTGTTGTTGGTCACCAGCGCCGCCGGGGTGACGGAGTTGGCCGGCGCCGGGGCCGTGGACGCCATCTTCGGCTATCCGGGCGGGGAGCGGGTCGAGGTGCTTCCGCCGATCGCCGTGGCGCTCTCCGGCGGCTGCTGGCAGCTCTGGCACAGCCCCGGAAACGACGATCCGGGCGGCGCCCGGTCCTGGGCCCAGCGGGCCCTGCGCGAGGTGGAACTGGAGCTGACCCGGGAGGTCTCCCGCCGGTTCGAGGCCGTCCGCCACTCGCTCGGCACGGTGCTCTCCGCGGCGGTCGACCACGGGATACTGCTGGCCTGACGGCGACCCGGACCTCGCCGGTGGGGCTCGGCCGGACCCCGCCGCGTCAGGGCCCGGGTCGGCTTCCGTGCCGGCCGCCGGGGCGCCGCCGGGTCGGCGATCCGGGCTCGTCCGGCGTTCCGGTTCATCGGTTCGCCGGAAGCGGTGGCACGATGGGGGCATGGCGGCTCCGCAGCTTGCACCGGTCGAGACGCCGGACACCGAAGAGGTGCCGGTCTCCGACCGGCCATGGGTGACGATCGTGTGGGACGACCCGGTCAATTTGATGCCCTACGTGACCTGGGTCTTCCAGAAGCTGTTCGGGTACAGCCGGGAGAAGGCCGAGAAGCTCATGCTGGACGTGCACCACAAGGGCCGGGCGGCCGTCTCCAGCGGCGCCCGGGAACGGATGGAGCACGACGCGGCGCAGCTGCACGCGTACGGCCTGTGGGCCACGGTGGAGCGGTCGTGAGCATGTTCCGGCGCCGGGGCGACCGGTACGTGGCCGATCTCGCCACCGACGAGGTCCGGGTGCTGCGCAAGGTGGCCTCCGAGGTGGTGGGGCTGCTCACCGACGGCTTCGACCACTCCGACCCGGTGGTGGGCCGGCTCTTTCCCGAGGTCTACCCGGAGGACTCGGCCGGCACGGCGGAGTTCCGTAAATACACCGAGGGCGACCTGAAGACCGGCAAGGTCGACCAGGCCGGTGCGATCCTCGCCGCCCTGCCGGACTCGGCCGACGGCGAGGTCCAGCTCGACGCCGAGGCGGCCGAGGCGTGGCTGCGGGCGCTCAACGACGCCCGCCTGGCGATGGGCGTCCGGCTGGAGGTCAAGGACGGCATGGACCTCGGCGCGGAGCTGGACGAGGCGGTCGCCACCGACCCGGCGTCGAGCCGGGTGTTCCAGCTGTCGGTCTACGCCTACCTCGGGTACCTCCAGGAGTCCCTGCTCAACGCCATGATCGACTGACCGTGACCGCCGCCACCTACGGGTGGCGAGGCGGAGGCGCTAGGCTGGGTGACGTGCTGAGCATCGACCGGTCGATCATCGACGCGATCGTCGCCCACGCGCGTCGGGACCACCCGGACGAGGCGTGCGGCGTCGTCGCCGGTCCCGTCGGCAGCGACACCCCGACCCGGCACATCCCGATGGACAACGCGGCCCGCTCCATGACGTTCTACGAGTTCGACTCGATGGAGCATCTGCGGCTGTGGCGGGAGATGGACGACCGCGACGAGGAACCGGTCGTCATCTACCACTCGCACACCGCGACCGAGGCCTACCCGTCCCGCACCGACGTCGCCCTCGCCGGCGAGCCGGGGGCGCACTACCTGCTCGTCTCCACCCGTGAGCCCGACGCCGAGGAGATCCGCTCCTACCGGATCGTCGACGGCGTGGTGGCCGAGGAGCCGGTCCGGATCGTGGACGCCGCCGTGGACTCGAACGCCGTCCAGTCCTACATGTTCGGGCATGCCCCGGCGACGGTCGACTACGAGTGTTCCGACCGCTGATCCCAGCGGCACCGCGACATTCCCCCCCTCCCGTCACCGAGCAACCGCACACCCGGACAAGGAGCACCATCATGGCCATCGAGGTTCGCATCCCCACCATCCTGCGCAGCTACACCGGCGGCGCGAAGGTCGTCGAGGGCGCCGGCGACACGCTCGCCGACCTGCTCGCCGACCTGGACTCCCGGCACGCCGGCCTGCGCGGTCGGCTGGTCACCGACGCCGACGCGCTGCACCGCTTCGTCAACGTCTACGTCAACGACGAGGATGTCCGCTTCCTCGGCGCGCTCGACGCCAAGCTCAATGACGGCGACAGCATCACCATCCTGCCGGCCGTGGCCGGCGGCGCGTTCGGCTTCGCGGCGGCGGCGGCGATCGCCTCACACACGGTAGCCACGCGCGCCGCCGCCGCCCGCTGAGGCGGGGCGAGGATGGCGCGGTACGACAGCCTGCTGGACGCCTGCGGAGGCACGCCCCTGATCGGGCTGCCCCGGCTCTCACCGGCGGTGCCCGAGGGGGCGCCGCCGGTGCGGCTCTGGGCCAAGCTGGAGGACCGGAACCCCACCGGCAGCATCAAGGACCGGGCGGCCCTGTTCATGGTTCGCCGGGCCGAGGCCGACGGCCGGCTCCGCCCGGGCGACACGATCCTGGAGCCGACCAGCGGCAATACGGGCATCTCGCTGGCCATGGTGGCCAAGCTGCGCGGTTATCGGCTGGTCTGCGTGATGCCGGAGAACGTCTCGATCGAGCGGATCCAGCTGCTCCGGATGTACGGCGCGGAGATCATTTTCTCGCCGCCCGCAGGCGGTTCCAACCAGGCCGTCGCCACCGCCAAGCAGATCGCCACCGAACACCCCGACTGGGTGATGCTCTACCAGTACGGCAACGAGGCGAACGCCCGGGCGCACTACGAGACCACGGGCCCGGAGCTGCTCCAGGACCTGCCCACGATCACCCACTTCGTGGCGGGCCTCGGCACCACCGGGACTCTGATGGGCACCGGGCGCTACCTGCGCGAGAAGGTCGAGGGCATCCAGATCGTGGCCGCCGAGCCCCGCTACGGCGAGCTGGTCTACGGGCTGCGCAACATCGACGAGGGGTACGTCCCGGAGCTCTACGACGCCACCGTGCTGTCCCGGCGGTTCTCCGTCGGCACCCGCGACGCCGTGCTGCGTACCCGGCAGCTCGTGGAGGTGGAGGGGATCTTCGCCGGCTTCTCCACCGGGGCGATCCTGCACGCCTCGCTGGCGGTGGCGCACGAGGCGGTCCGGGACGGCCGCCGGGCCGACGTCGCGTTCGTGGTCTGCGACGGCGGCTGGAAGTACCTGAGCACGGGCGCCTACGGTGGCACGCTCGCCGATGCCGAGGAGTCCCTGGAGGGGCAGCTCTGGGCCTGACAACGGGGCGACAACGCTGACGGGCGACGACGCTGACGGGCCGTGACCGGGTGACCGGTCCGGCCCGTTTGTCGTCCCGCCCGGAACGCCCCGGTGCGGGTGTCACGTTGATGACAACTTCCAGCAGATGATTCTTTGCCCGGCATGCGCCAGCGTAGGCTGCGCAGCGTGTCGTACGCGTCGGTAAGGATCATCGACAGAGCGGCTGCCGACACGGCGACTACCGTAGGTGACAGCAGGACGACTTCATGCGACTGACCGTCCTCGGCTGTGCGGGGAGCTTCCCCGGCCCCGACTCCCCGTGCTCGGCCTACCTCGTCGAGGCCGAAGGTTTCCGGCTCCTGGTCGATTTCGGCTCCGGTGCGCTCTCCACCCTCCAGCGCTACGCCGGGCTGCACGCCCCCGACGCCATCCTCCTCACCCACCTGCACTGCGACCACATGCTCGACGCCGTGACGTACGTCGTGGTGCGCCGGTACGCCCCCGACGGCCCGCACCCGACCCTGCCCGTCTACGCCCCGTCCGGGGCACCGGCCCGGCTGGCGCTGGCCTACGGGCAGGAGGACAGCACGGTCGAGGACGTCTACCAGTTCTACGGCCTCCAGCCCGGCACGTTCCCCATCGGCCCGTTCAGCGTCACCGTCGACCGGGTGAACCACCCCGTCGAGACGTACGGGGTGCGGTTGGAGCACGACGGTCGGGTGCTCTGCTACTCCTCCGACACCGCACCCTGCGAGTCGCTGCTGCGGCTCGCCCAGGACGCCGACGTCTTCCTCTGCGAGGCCAGCTACCTCGACGGGGTGGAGAACCCCCCGGACCTGCACCTGACCGGCCGAGAGGCCGGCGAGGCGGCCACCAAGGCGGGCGTCGGCCGGCTGCTGCTGACGCACCTGGTCGCTGCGTGGGGCAGCGAGGCGGCCACCCGCGAGGCGGCCCGTGCCGCGTACGACGGGCCGCTGGAAGTGGTCCGTGCCGGCGCCTGCTACGACATCTGACCGCCCCCGGCGCGGTCACCGGGGCACCGGCGGGGGTGTCCGATCACCGCACCGCATAGGGTGCAGTCATGGCGCGACCTGACGGGCGACAGCCCGACCAACTCCGACCGGTGACCCTGACCCGTGGCTGGAGCACCCACCCGGAGGGCTCCGTGCTCGTGGAGTTCGGCGGAACGCGGGTGCTCTGCACGGCCAGCGTGACCGAGGGGGTGCCCCGCTGGCGCAAGGGCTCCGGGCTGGGCTGGGTGACCGCCGAGTACTCGATGCTGCCCCGGGCCACGAACACCCGCTCGGACCGGGAGAGCGTCAAGGGCCGCATCGGCGGGCGGACCCACGAGATCTCCCGGCTGATCGGGCGCAGCCTGCGGGCCGGCATCGACCTCAAGGCGCTCGGCGAGAACTCGGTCGTGCTGGACTGCGACGTCCTCCAGGCCGACGGCGGCACCCGCACCGCCGCGATCACCGGCGCATACGTAGCGCTGCACGACGCGGTGAGCTGGCTGGCCGACCGCAAGTCGCTGGCCGGCAAGCCGGAGAAGGTCATGCACCGCTCCGTCGCCGCGGTGAGCGTCGGCGTGATCGCGGGCGAGGCCCGGCTCGACCTCTGCTACACCGAGGACGTGGCGGCCGAGGTCGACATGAACGTGGTCTGCACCGGCACCGGCGAGTTCGTCGAGGTGCAGGGGACGGGGGAGTCCGGCGTCTTCGCCCGCGACCAACTCGACGCCCTGCTCGACCTGGCCGTCGCCGGCTGCGCGGAACTGACCGAGGCACAGCGGAAGGTTCTCTCTTGAACAACGTGTTGCTCGCCACCCGCAACCGGAAGAAGCTCATCGAGCTCCAGCGGATCCTCGACGGCGCGCTCGGCGCGCATCGGGTCGCGCTGCTCGGCCTCGACGACGTCGAGGAGTACCCGGAGCTGCCGGAGAGCGGCCTGACCTTCGGCGAAAATGCACTGATCAAGGCGCGGGAGGGTTGCCGGCGCACCGGCCTGTCGACCATCGCCGACGACTCCGGCCTGGCGGTCGACGCCCTCAACGCAATGCCGGGCGTGTTCAGCGCCCGCTGGGCGGGCTCGCACGGCGACGACCGGGCCAACTTCCAGCTTGTGCTGGACCAGATCGCCGACCTGCCGGACGAGCACCGGGGCGCGTCGTTCGTCTGCACCGTGGCCCTGGTGCTGCCGGGCGGCAAGGAGCACCTGGTCGACGGGCGCCAGACCGGCCGGCTGCTGCGTGCCCCGCGCGGCGAGGGTGGCTTCGGCTACGACCCGGTCTTCCTCGGCGACGGCCAGGACCGCACCAACGCGGAGCTGACCCCGCAGGAGAAGGACGCGATCAGCCACCGGGGCAAGGCGCTGCGCGAGCTGGCCAAGCTGATCGCCAAGGTGCTTCCGCCACCCGCCTGACGGCGAGCGGGTCGCGGCCACCCGGGCCCTGACGGCGAGCGGGTCCCGGCCACCCGGGCCTGACGGCGAGCGGGTCCCGGCCACCCGGGCGGCGATCAGCCGAGCGGGCCGATCGCCCGCTCGATGGCGATCCGCAGCTCCGGGCCGGCCACCACCGCCCGGGTGGCCTCCAGCAGCGGGGCGAGGAAGACGTCCGGTCCGGGCTCCCCGGCCACGTCGCCGAGCGCCGCGAGGGCAGCTCGGCCGGCCGGCGACGGCGTCAGTGGGGCGCGCAGCTGGAGCCCCCGTACGGCGGCCAGCAGCTCCACCGCGAGCAGGCTGGTCAGGTTGTCCAGCACGGTGCGCAGCTTCTTCGTCGCCGCCCAGCCCATCGAGACGTGGTCCTCCTGCATGCCGCTGGTGGGCAGCGAGTCCACCGAGGCGGGGGCGGCCAGCCGACGGTTCTCCGCGACGATCCCGGCGGCGGTGTACTGGGCGATCATCAGGCCGGAGTTGACCCCGGCGTCGGGGGAGAGGAACGCCGGCAGGTCCCGGGACCGGGTGACGTCGAGCAGCCGGTCCACCCGCCGCTCGGAGATCGCCCCCACCTCGGCGGCGGCGATGGCCAGGAAGTCGGCGGCGAAGCCGAGCGGGGCCCCGTGGAAGTTCCCGGTCGACTCGACCCGTCCGTCGGGCAGCACCACCGGGTTGTCCACCACGGACACCAACTCCCGGTCGGCCACCGTGCGGACGAAGTCCAAAGTGTCCCGGGCGGCCCCGGCGACCTGCGGCGCACAGCGCATCGAGTACGCGTCCTGCACGGCGTGCGCCAGGTCGTCGCGGTGCGAGTCCATCACCGCCGACTTCTGGAGCAGCCGGTGGATGTTCGCCGCCGACACCGACTGCCCCGGGTGCGGGCGGATCGCGTGCAGCTCCGGCAGGAACGGCCGCTCCGAACCGAGCATCGCCTCGATGGCGAGCGCGGCGGTCACGTCGGCCATGGTGAACAGGTGCGCCGCGTCGCGGACCGCCAGCAGCAGCATGCCCAGCATGCCGTCGGTGCCGTTGATCAGCGCCAGCCCCTCCTTGGCGGCCAGCCCCACCGGTGCCAGCCCGGCCCCGCGCAGCGCGTCCGCGCCGTCGATCCGCTCGCCGGCCGGGCCGAGCACCCAACCCTCGCCGAGCAGCACCAGCGCGCAGTGCGCCAGTGGGGCCAGGTCGCCGGACGCGCCGAGCGAGCCGTGCTCCGGCACCCATGGGGTGACATCGTTGTTGAGCAGGTCGACCAGGGCCTCGGCGAGCAGCGGGCGCACTCCGGAGCGGCCCAGCGCCAGCGAGCGGACCCGCAGCAGCATCATCGCCCGGACCACCTCGCGCGGCATCGGGGCGCCCACCCCGGCCGCGTGCGAGCGGATCAGCGAGTGCTGGAGCTCGGCCCGCCGCTCGGGCGCGACGAAGGTGTTCGCCAGCGCCCCGAAGCCGGTGGAGACTCCGTACACGGGGCGGCCGTCGGCCTCGATGCCGTCCACGATGGAGCGACTGACCGCCATCGCCTCCACGGTGGCGGGGGCGAGGGCGACCTTGGCGGTGCCGCGGGCCACGGCGAGGACGTCGGCGGGGGAGATTCCGGTGGGCTGGACTACTACGGTCGACATTGCGGCACTCCGTTGTGCAGAACCTGGCGGATCAGGGGAACACCGGGCCGGTAGGCCAGGTGCAGGTGCGACGGCGCGTCGAGGATGCTCAGGTCGGCCCGGGAGCCGGGCCGCAGCACCCCGACGTCGTCGCGGCGCAGCGCCCGCGCGCCCCCGGCGGTCGCGGCCCAGACCGCCTCCGCCGGGGTCATCCGCATCTCGCGTACGGCGAGGGCGATGCAGAACGGCATCGACGAGGTGTACGACGAGCCGGGGTTGCAGTCTGTCGCCAGGGCCACGGTGACTCCGGCGTCGAGCAGCCGGCGCGCGTCCGGGTACGGCGAGCGGGTGGAGAACTCGGCCCCGGGCAGCAGGGTCGCCACCGTGGCGGTGTGTCCCCCCTCGTGGCACAGGCAGCCGATCCGGGTCGAGGCCAGCGCGTCGACGTCGGCGTCGGTCAGGTGCGTGCAGTGGTCGACGCTCGCCGCGCCCAGCTCGACGCCGAGCCGCACGCCCGGCCCGGGACCGAGCTGGTTGGCGTGTACCCGCGCGCCCAGCCCGACGGCCTGTCCGCAGGCGAGGATGTTGCGGGCGTGGTCGACGTCGAACGCGCCCCGTTCGCAGAAGACGTCGATCCAACGCGCGTGCGGCGCGGCGGCGGCCAGCATCGGCCCGCAGATCAGCTCCACGTAGTTGTCGGGGCGGTCGGCGTACTCGGCGGGGACCACGTGGGCGCCGAGGAAGGTGGTCTCCTCGCTGAACTCGGCGGCGATCCGCAGCGACCGGGTCTCGTCGGTGACGGTGAGGCCGTACCCGCTCTTGATCTCGATCGTGGTGGTGCCCTGCCGGGTCGCCTCGCCGACCAGCCGGCGCACGGTGGCCCGCAGCGTGTCGTCGGAGGCCGCCCTGGTCGTGCCGACCGTGGTCCGGATGCCCCCGCCGGTGTACGGTCGGCCGGCCATCCGGGCGGCGAACTCGGCGGCCCGGTCCTCGGCGAAGACCAGGTGGGCGTGGCTGTCCACGAAGCCGGGCAGGGCCGCCGCCCCCTCGGCGTCGATCCGCCGGTCGGCGGCCGGCGCATGCCTGGCCGGGCCCACCCAGGCGACCCGGCCCTCCTCGACCAGCACGGCGGCGTCATGGTGCAGCCCGAGCGGGCTCCCGTCGCCGGTGCTGGCGACGTTGGTCACCAGCTCACCGATATTGTCGACCAGCAGGCTGCCGCTCACCGGGTCACCGCCTCGACGGCGGCGCGCAGCTCGCGCGGCACGTCCACCGTCAGGTGCCGCCCGTCGGCGACCACCTGCCGGCCGTCGGAGACGACCGAGGCGACGTCGGCGGCGGTCGCCGCGAAGAACGCCCCCACCGGTGGCACCCCGGCCGTGCGGGCGCTGTCCAGCCGGACCGTGACCAGATCGGCGCGGGCGCCGACGGCGAGCCGGCCGGCGTCGCGCCAGCCCAGCGCGGCGTGCCCGGCGGCGGTGGCGGCCCTCGCCAGCTCGGCCGGGGTGAAGTGGCCGCGCCGGCGGGTGCGTAGCCGCTCGTCGAGCTCCACGGCACGGGCCTCCTCGAAGAGGTCGACCACCGCGTGACTGTCGCTGCCCAGGCTCAGCGGGACGTCCGCATCGGCCAGCCGGCGGGCCGGCCCGATCCCGTCGGCCAGGTCCCGCTCGGTGGTCGGGCAGAGGCAGACGCCGGTGCCGGAGTCGCCGAGCAACGTCACGTCGGCGCTGGTCAGGTGGGTGCCGTGCACGGCGACGGTGTCCGGCCCGAGCACCCCGTGATCGGCCAGCAGCCGGGTCGGGGTGCGGCCGTGCACCGCTCGGCAGGCGTCGTTCTCGGCGGGCTGCTCGGAGAGGTGGACGTGCAGCGGGACCCCGCGCCGGGCGGCCCACCCGGCCACGGTGGCGAGCTGCTCCGCCGGCACCGCGCGGACCGAGTGCACGGCCGCGCCGACCAACGTGTGCCCGGCCGGCCCTGGGCGCCCGTCATCGGCCGCCCGGTTGTCGGGGGCGAGCGCCGAGACCCGGTCGGCCCAGCGCAGCGCGTCGCCGTCACCGAACCGCCGCTGCGGCCCGGTCAGCAGCTGACCGTCCACGGTGGCCGTCAGGTAGCAGGTGTCGAGCAGGGTGATCCGGATGCCGGCCTGGGCGGCTGCCTCGATCAGCGCCACGCCCATCGCGTTCGGGTCGGCGTAGGGCGTGCCGTCGGGGCCGTGGTGCAGGTAGTGGAACTCGCCGACGCAGGTCACCCCGGCCAGCGCCATTTCGGCGTACGCGGCTCGGGCCAGGGTCAGGTAGGAGTCCGGGTCGAGGCGGGCCGCCACCTCGTACATGGCGTTCCGCCAGGTCCAGAAGTCGCCCTGGCCCGCGCGGGTGCTCTTGTGGGTGCTGCCGTGGGTGCGTCCGCGCAGTGCCCGGTGGAACGCGTGCGAGTGGGCGTTGGCCAACCCGGGCAGGGCCAGCCCCGGCAGTCGCACGGCGTCGCCGAGCACCTCCACCCCGGCGGCGGGGGCGGTGCCGGCGGTGAGCGGGGTGACGGCGGTGAACCGGCCGTCCTCGGCCTCGATCAGGACGTCGGCGGTGGGCTCGGCCCGGTCGGGCAGCCAGGCGTACTCGGCGATCCAGCGGGTCGGGGTCACCTCTTCCGCCCCCTAGGCTCCGGGGTCTGGTGTCCGCTCCGGGCACTGCCCGCATTGGTTGGGTTGCGTCGGCCCGCTGCTGCGCCCGAGGCACGGCGCGGGACGACGCCGGGGGAACCGACCGGTGGCGCGGTCGCCGGAGGCAGGGTCAGGCGCATGTCAGCTCCTTCAGCACACGGGCCAGGGCGGCCACCCCGGCGGCGCAGTCGGCGTCGGTGGCCGCCTCGGCAGGAGAGTGCGACACCCCGGTCGGGTTGCGCACGAACAACATCGCGGTGGGCAGGTGCCCGGCCAGCACCCCGGCATCGTGACCCGCCCCGGTGGGCAGCACCGGCGCGGCCAGCAGCCGGGCCAGCCGCCCGCCGAGCCCGCCGTCGAAGGCGACCAGCCCGGTCGCCGACTCCTCGGTCAGGGTGACCTCCGTGCCGTCCCGGCCGGCGCGGTCGGTGGCCTTGGCGTGCACCGCCTCGACCAGGCCGGTCAGCGTCGCCGGCTCGGCCGCGCGGGCGTCCAGCCAACCGGTCACCCTCGACGGGATCGCGTTGGTGGCGTTCGGGGAGACCCGGACCCGACCGACCGTGGCGTGCGCGCCGCGCAGCCGGGCCTCCTTGTTCGCCGCGAGCACGGTGAACGCGTACGTGAGCATGGGGTCGCGGCGGTCGGCCATTCGGGTCGTACCGGCGTGGTTGCCCTCGCCGTGGAAGTCGAAACGCCAGCGGCCGTGCGGCCAGATGGCGCTGGCGACCGCGACCGGCGCATCGTGCTCGACCAGCGCGCGGCCCTGCTCGACGTGCAACTCCACGAAACACGAGAACCCGCCCAGCAGCTCCGGCCGAACCCCCGCCGGCCGGGCGCCCAGCGCCTCGGCGAGGCTCACCCCGTCGGCGTCGCGCAGCCCGGCCGCGCGGTCGGCGTCGAGCGCGCCGGTGAGCAGCCGCGACCCCAGGCACGGTACGCCGAACCGGGCCCCCTCCTCCTCGGCGAACGCGGCCACCACGAGGGGGCGGACCGGGGTGGCCCCGGCGGCGCGCAGCTCGTCCACGGCGAGGAACGCGCTGACGATGCCGAGTGGCCCGTCGTACCCGCCGCCGTGCGGCACCGAGTCGAAGTGGCTGCCGGTCAGCACCGCGTCCCCGGCGTCCGGGTCGCCCCAGCGGGCGAAGAGGTTGCCGTTGCCGTCGGCGGTGACCGGCATGCCCCGGCTCGCGGCCTGCGCCCGGAACCAGTCGCGCAGGGCCAGCTCCGGCGCGGTGAACGCGTACCGCAGGTACCCGCCGCTGTCGGGGTCCCGGCCGATCGGCGCAAGCTCGTCCCACAGTTTCCGGAACCTGTTAGGAAGGGACCCTTCCACTACCGAATGCGTCAACAAGGTGCCCCTCCTTACGCTTCGGACATGGGGACGCGGACGCCGGTGCGGTCGGCGACCTCGCGGGCGGCGTCGTAGCCGGCGTCGACGTGCCGGATGACGCCCATCGCCGGGTCGTTGGTGAGGACCCGCTCGATCTTCTGCCCGGCCAGTGCGGTGCCGTCGGCGACGCAGACCTGACCGGCGTGGATCGACCGGCCGATGCCCACCCCGCCGCCGTGGTGGATCGACACCCACGATGCGCCGCTTGCCGTGTTGACCAGCGCGTTGAGCAGCGGCCAGTCGGCGATCGCGTCGGAGCCGTCGGCCATCGCCTCGGTCTCCCGGTACGGGCTGGCCACGCTGCCGCAGTCCAGATGGTCCCGGCCGATGACCACCGGCGCGGACAACTCGCCCGAGGCGACCATCTCGTTGAACCGCACCCCGGCGCGGTCCCGCTCGCCGTAGCCGAGCCAGCAGATCCGGGCCGGCAGGCCCTGGAAGGCGACCCGCTCGCCGGCCAACCGGATCCACCGGGCCAGCGACTCGTTCTCCGGGAAGAGGTCGAGGATCGCCCGGTCGGTGGCGGCGATGTCGGCCGGGTCGCCGGAGAGCGCCGCCCACCGGAACGGCCCCCGGCCCTCGCAGAACAGCGGCCGGATGTACGCCGGTACGAAGCCGGGGAAGTCGAACGCCCGCTCGTACCCGCCGAGTTGCGCCTCACCCCGGATCGAGTTGCCGTAGTCGAAGACCTCCGCGCCGGCGTCGAGGAACCCGACCATCGCCTCGACGTGCTTCGCCATCGACTCCCGCGCCCGGTCGGTGAACTCCACCGGCTTCGCCCTCGCGTAGTCCCGGGCGTCGGCCGGTTCCACCCCCTCCGGCACGTACGACAGCGGGTCGTGCGCGCTGGTCTGGTCGGTGACGATGTCGATCGCCACGCCCCGGCGCAGCAGTTCGGGGAAGACGGTGGCCGCGTTGCCGACCACGCCGACGCTGAGCGCCCGGCGGTCCCGCTTCGCGGCGAGCGCCCGCTCGACCGCGTCGTCCAGGGAGTCGGCTACCTCGTCGAGGTAACGGTCGCGCACCCGGCGGTCCAACCGGGTCCGGTCCACGTCCACGACCAGGCACGCGCCGCCGTTCATGGTTACGGCGAGGGGCTGGGCCCCGCCCATCCCGCCGCACCCGGCGGTCAGCGTCACCGTCCCGGCCAGCGTGCCGGAGAACCTCTTCGCCGCGACGGCCGCGAACGTCTCGTACGTGCCCTGGAGAATGCCCTGGGTGCCGATGTAGATCCACGACCCGGCGGTCATCTGCCCGTACATGGTCAGGCCGAGTTGCTCCAGGCGGCGGAACTCCGGCCAGGTGGCCCAGTCGCCGACCAGGTTGGAGTTGGCCAGCAGCACCCGGGGTGCCCACTCGTGGGTGCGCATGACCCCGACCGGGCGGCCGGACTGCACCAGCATCGTCTCGTCGTCGCGTAGGTCGGTCAGCGTGCGCACCAGCGCGTGGTACGACGGCCAGTCCCGCGCAGCCCTCCCCGTGCCGCCGTAGACGACCAGGTCATCGGGGCGCTCGGCAACCTCGGGGTCGAGGTTGTTCATCAGCATCCGCAGGGCGGCCTCCTGCGGCCACCCCTTGGCGGTGAGCGCGGAACCGCGGGCGGCGCGGACGGGCTGGGGCATCTCGTCTCTCCTCTCAGCCGAGGAACAACTGGCGACGGGCGGCGGAGGCCTCGAAAGCCTCCAGCCGACGCTGGGTCTCGGCGGGCGCGGCGTCGCAGATGGCCTGGAGGACCACCATCGCCAGGGTCATCGGTGCGGTGTGCAGGTCGAACACGAGGTCGGTGCCGACGGCGGCGGGAAGCAGCACATCGGCGTGCTCGCCCGCCGGGGAGACCGGCGAATCGGTGATGGCCACCACGGTCAGCCCGGCGGCCCGCGCCTCGCGCAGCGCGTCCATGGTCTCCCGGGGGTAGCGGGGCAGCACGAACGCCAGCAGGGCGCTCGCCCCGGCCGCGGCGGCCTGTTCGAGGCGGTCGGTGAGCAGGCTGCCCCCGTCGTCGAGCACCCGCACGTCCGGGTGCACCTTGGCGGCGAAGTACGCGAAGTACGCGGCCAGCGGCGCGGCGGCCCGCAGCCCGAGCACCGGCAGCGGGTGGCTCGCGGCCAGCAGGCGGCCGACCCCGGTGATCCGGTCGGTGTCGGCGAGTTGGCCGGCCAGCCGTTCCAGGTTGCCCAACTCGGCCCGGACGGCACGTTGCAGCTCGTTGCCGCCGCCCGAGGGATCGCCGGTGGCGGCCCCGGTTAGCTCGCGCAGCCGGCGGCGTAGCGCCGGGTAGCCGTCGTGGCCGAGCGCCACGGCAAACCGGGTCACCGACGGCTGGCTCACCCCGGCCAGCTCCGCCACCTCGGCGGCGGAGAGGTACGCCGCGGCGGCGGCGTGCTGCACCAGGCAGTGCGCGATCCGGCGCTGCGTCGGGGTGAGTCGTACCCCCCGGAGCAGGTCGAGCACCGGGTCGGTGGGCACCCCGATGGTGCCTCCGTCATTCATATGGCGACTCTATGCATCAATAATTTCAGTGGCAACCGTCGGTACCCCCTGTTTTCCTGAACCTGGTACAAACCTCTGGTGAACGCGACGAAGCCGCGGCGGGCCCGGTGAGGCTCGCGGCCGTGCACACGTACCCGGTCAAGGGCTGCCACCGCCTCGACCACGACGGCGCGCGGGTCGAGCCGTGGGGCCTGGCCGGCGACCGGCGCTGGATGGTGGTCGACGCCGACGGCCTCGGCATCACCCAGCGGGATACCACCGTGCTGGTCGGGCTGCGGGCCGCGCCCCGCGACGGCGGCCTGCTGCTGCGCGCCGCCGGCCGCCCCGACCTGGACGTCGCCGAGCCCACCGGCGTGGAGCCGCTGCCCGTGCGGGTGTTCCGCACCCGGCTGCCGGTTCCCGCGCTCCCCGCCGGGCCCGCAGCCGACGACTGGCTCGCCGCCCTGCTCGGCCGCCCGGCCCGCCTGGTCCATCTGGCCCGGCCCACCCGGCACCTGGCGCCCGGCGACCGCGCCCACGACACCGGCGACCAGGTCAGCTTCGCCGACGAGTACCCCCTGCTGCTGGCCGCCACCGCCTCCCTCGCCGCGCTCAACGGCTGGCTCGCCGCCGCCGGTGAGGAGCCAGTGCCGATGAGCCGCTTCCGCCCCAACCTGGTCGTCGAGGGCACCCCCGCCTGGGCCGAGGACGCCTGGGCCGGCCGGCCTGTGTGGATCGGCTCCGCCCGGTTCCGCGCCGCCGGGCGCTGCAACCGCTGCGTGGTCACCACCACCGACCAGGAGACGGGGGTACGGGGAAAGGAGCCGCTGCGCACCCTCGGGCGGCACCGCACCATCGACCGGAAGCTCCCGTTCGGACTGCACCTCGTCCCCGAGGGGGCGGGCGTGGTGCGGGTCGGCGACCCGGTGGAGGTGGCGGCCGCCGGGGCAGCGCCCTAGCTCCGGCTCACCGGCTCGGTGCTCATCGGCTCGGTGCCTACCGGCTGGGCGCTCACCGGCTGGGCGCTCACCGGCTCGGTGCGTCGCCGGTGGTCGTCAGGTCGAGCCACATGAGGACCTCGTCCCGGTCGTCGCCCGGGGCGACCCGCAGTGCGCCCGGCAGCCGGCCCACCTCCCGGTACCCGAGCCGGGCGTAGAACCGCTCCAGCCCCAGCCCGCTCCGCACGGTGACGTGCAGCGCCTCCCAGCCCGCCGTTCGGCCGAGCCGCTCCGCCTCGCGCATCAGCGCCGACCCGTACCCGAGGCCCTGGGTGTCGGGGTGCACCATCACCCGCTTCAGCACACACCAGTGCGCCTTCAGGTGGAACCGGTTGTCGGCGAGGACCAGCACCGCCACCGGGCGCTCGCCGTCGTACCCGACGAGCAGGCGGTCCGGGCCTGCGGAGATGTCGGTGAAGGTCGCCTCGGCGACCGGGCGGACGTCGGCGACGGCGACCGGCGCGACGAAGCCCACCGCGCCGCCGGCATTGGTGGCGTCGGCCCAGAGGGTCACGATCTGTTCCCGCAGCTCGGCGGTGAGGTCGGGGTCGAGGACGAAGCGCAGACTCACGCCCACCATCCTGTCGTCGGGCGATGGACCGCGCCCGCTTTCGTGACGCGCCCGACAGCCCGGCCGGCGCGGGTGCCGCCCGGCGGCCGCTGCTCAGTGAGGGGGTGCGGGAGAGGGGACTCGAACCCCCACGTCCTCTCGGACACAGGAACCTAAATCCTGCGCGCCTGCCAATTTCGCCACTCCCGCGGACACCGGAAGTCTAGTGCGTCTGGCTGCCGCCGTGTTGAGCGCCGCTGCCCTGAGGATGGCGGAGACGGTCCCGTGGCTGACCGCGCAGCCGCCCTCGGGCAGTTCTCGCAGCAGGTGCGCGAGTTTCTTGGGCCCGAGCCCGGGATTGGCCAACGCGTGTTGGATCACGATCTCCCGGACAGCTGCCGCCCGCCACCGCCGCCCGCCGTGCTGCGGGGACACCGAGCCCTGTTCCGTCAGCCGCTGTCGGAGGCGGTGAAGGTGACCGGGGTGGCAGCCGACCCGCCGCGCCGCCTCTCGTATGGTCAGCTCCTGCCCGTCGACCAACTGGAAGAGCCTGACCAGTTCCTCGGTGGTCACCACTCCCGTCGGCGGCGGGCCGTCCGGGTCGTCGGTCGCGACCTCGCCCTGGGGATCAACCCCGTACCTGCGGCGGTTCCGGCCGGCGTAGGTCGGGGTCTGACTGTGGCAGTTCGGGCAGAGCAGGCGGAGGTTCTCCGGCCGGCAGTCCCAGAACCGACCGTTGCGGTGGTCGACCTGCAGGGTCAGGGGACGGCCGTTCCAGCACGAACCGACGCCGCGGTCGGCGCAGACGAGGGCTACCCCGATCCGGGCCAGCGCCCGGCGGAGGACGTCCGAGTGGGCCCGGCGGCGGGTCGGATCGCGCAATACCAGCAGGTCGGCGGGGGACCGGGCGGGTGGGTGCGACGGCCGGCGGAGGGCGATGCGTCGGAAGTGTGACGTGTCGATGCCGTGCCTGTCGATTCGCCGCCGCAGATGCGCGTGGGACCCCCCCGTTCTGGGGCAGCCCGAGATGGCGCAGGACGTCCGCGATGCTGTGCGAGACCGCGACCACGTCCCGAAGCAACTCCTCGGAATACTTGTAACGAACCATGCGCGCACCGTAGTGCTGGGCTGTGACAGTCAGTCGAGGTTGAGGTCGCGGCGCAGCTTGGCGACGTGGCCGGTGGCCTTGACGTTGTAGAGCGCCCGCTCGATCTTCCCGTCCGGGTCGATGACGAAGGTGGACCGGATCACCCCGGTCACCGTGCGGCCGTACGACTGCTTCTCGCCGTACGCGCCGTACGCGGTGAGCACCGCCCGGTCGGCGTCGCCGACCAGCGGGAAGGTGATGGCGTCCCGCTCGCGGAACTTCGCCAGCTTCTCCGGCTTGTCGGGTGAGATGCCGACCACCTCGTAGCCGGCCGCCTGGAGCGAGGCGAGCGAGTCGCGGAAGTCGCAGGCCTGCTTGGTGCAGCCGGGGGTCATTGCGGCGGGGTAGGCGTACAGGATCACCCGCCGGCCGCGCAGGTCGCCCAGGGAGAGGGTTTCGCCGGTGTCGGTCGGCAGGGTGAACTCGGGCGCGGGGTCGCCGGAGTTGAGGCGGGCGGGCGCGGTCATGGCGGAAACCCTACCGCCGCCCCGGTGTGGGCCAGCGGGGACGACGCGCCGGCATTCGTGATCAACTTCATGGCTTGTTGCAACCTATTGGCAACAGCGGTTCTCTGGAAATAAGCTTGCCCTCGTCGGTGTGGGCCCGCCCGCCGCGCCCCGGGAGGTCGAGTGGAAACCCTGGCGATGCACATTTCCAACGGGATCGTCAACGGTCCCGTTGCCGCCCTCTTCGCCGTCTTCGCGTTGGCGGCGCTGGCCCTGTGCGTGCTGCGGAGCCGGCGCGACCTCGACGACCGGCTCGCCCCGATGGCCGGCCTGGTCGCCGCGTTCATCTTCGCCGTCCAGATGCTCAACTTCCCGATCTTCACCGCCGGGGTGAGCGGTCACCTGCTCGGCGGCGCGCTCGCCGCGCTGCTGGTCGGCCCGTGGGTGGGTGCCCTGTGTGTGGCGGTCGTGCTGGTCGTGCAGGCGCTCGTCTTCGGTGACGGCGGGGTGGCCATGCTCGGCCTGAACATCACCAACATGGCCGTCCTCGGCACCGCCGTGGCGTACCTGCTGATCGCCCTGCTGGTGCGGGTGCTGCCCCGCACGCCGGCCGGCCTCGGCGTGACCGCCTTCGTCTCGGCGCTGGTCAGCGTCGTCGTCGCGTCCCAGGGCTTCGTGCTCCAGTACTGGCTCGGCGGCACCACCGACCTGGGCGGGAACCTCACCGGCCTGGCCGGCACCATGGCCGGCGCCCACCTGCTGATCGGCATCGGCGAGGGCCTGATCACCGCAACCACCGTGGTCACCGTCGCGAAGGTCCGCCCCGACCTGGTCTACGCGCTGCGCGCCCTCAAGCCGGCCGCGCCGGCTCCCGTCGTCCCGGTCGCCGGAGGTGCCCGATGAGTAAGCGTTTATGGGGATTCATCGTCGGCGGCCTGCTGGTCGCGCTGCTGCTGGCCGGCGTGGTCAGCAACTACGCCTCGTCGCACCCGGACGGGCTGGACTCGTCGCTGCTCAAGGGCTGCACGGTCAACGCCGAGGACGAGATCACCGGCGGCAGCTGCCCGGCCCAGCAGGCGCGGGACCACGAGCTGGCCGACAGCCCGTTGGCCGACTACGGCATCCGGGGTCTGGACAACGACTTCCTCTCCACCGGGCTCTCCGGCGTCCTCGGGGTACTACTCACCTTCGCCGTCGGCGGTGGCGTGTTCTGGCTGCTGCGCCGACGGGACCCGGGGCAGAGTGCCGGCCACGCCACCGCCGACGGATCGACCGGCGTGCACCGGGCCGGGGGCGACCCGGTCGGCGGCGGGCGCGACGACGACACGTCGCGCGTGGCGCAGAGCCGGTAGGCGGAACGCTGATGGGAGCCGGCCACGCCCACGTGTTGTACCGGGATTCGACCTCTCCGGTGCACCGGCTCCCACCCGAGGTGAAGATCGCCGCGATGGTGCTGTTCACCATCGCGGTGGTGGCCACCCCGCGCGCGGCGTTCTGGGCCTTCGGCGGGTTTGCCCTGCTGGTCACGGCGGTGGCCGCGCTGGCCCGGGTGGGGCCGGGCTGGCTGCTCAGCCGCGCCGCGATCGAGCTGCCGTTCGTGCTGTTCGCCTTCGCGCTGCCGTTCCTCGGGGCGGGGGAGCGGGTCGAGGTGGCGGGGATCGGTCTCTCCGTTGACGGGCTGCTCGGCGGCTGGAACATCATCGCCAAGGGCACTCTCGGCGTACTGGCGTCGCTGCTGCTCGCGGCGACCACGACGACCCGGGACCTGATCGTCGGCCTGGACCGGCTGCGCTGCCCGCAGATTCTCACCCAGATCGCCACCTTCATGCTGCGCTACCTGGACGTGCTGATCGGCGAGGCCCGCCGGATGCGGGTGGCCCGGGTCTCCCGGGGCGACGACCCGCGGTTCCTCTGGCAGCTGCGCGGCTTCGCCGCCGGCATCGGGGCACTGTTCCTGCGTGCGTTCGAGCGCGGCGAGCGGGTCTACCTGGCGATGGTGTCGCGCGGCTACTCCGGCCGGATGCCGGCGGTGTGGCAGGGCTCGGGCGCGGCGACCGCTGGGCAGTGGCTGGTCGGGGCGACAGTGCCGCTGGTCGCGGCCACCATCGCCGCCACCGCCGTCGTCCTGACATGATCGGGTACGTGCAGAAGCCGGCTCCTGTCTCACTCGACGTTCGCGGCGTGCGGTACGCGTACCCCGATGGGCACGTCGCCCTGCGCGGGGTGGACCTGACCGTGTCGCGCGGCGAGCGGGTGGCACTGCTCGGGCCGAACGGTGCCGGCAAGACCACCCTGGTGTTGCACCTCAACGGCATCCTCACCGCCGCCGAGGGCACGGTGAGCGTCGGCGACCTGACGGTGAGCCGGGACCGGAACACCCTCGCGGAGATTCGTCGTCGGGTCGGGATCGTCTTCCAGGACCCGGACGACCAGCTCTTCCTGCCCAGCGTTGCCGAGGACGTGGCCTTCGGGCCGGCGAATCTGGGGCTACGCGGGGCGGAGCTGACGGCCCGGGTGGACGAGGCGCTGGCGGCGGTGGGGATGGCTGAGCACCGCGACCGCGCCCCGCACCACCTGTCGTTCGGGCAGCGCCGCCGGGTGGCGGTGGCCACCGTGTTGGCCATGCGGCCGGAGATCCTGGTGCTCGACGAGCCGTCGTCGAACCTGGACCCGGCCGCCCGCCGGGAGTTGGCGGCGATCCTGCGCGGCCTTCCGGTGACCCTGCTGATGGTCACCCACGACCTGCCGTACGCGCTGGAGCTGTGCGACCGCTCGGTCATCCTCGATGAGGGCCGCATCGTCGCTGACGCCCCCACCCCCACCCTCCTGGCGAACGAGGAGCTGCTGTCGCTCCACCGCCTAGAACTCCCCCACGGCTACACCCCCCACCCCCACCCCCACCCCTGAAGCTCGCACCCCCACCCCACCCCTGAAGCTCGCGATCTTGCAGTTAGGGCCCCGGCAATTAGTGCATAAGGTGCAATAACTGGGCCCCAAGTGCAAGATCGGCGCGCGGAGGGGGCGGGGCGCGGGGGTGGGGCGCGGGGTGGGGGCTGTTGCGTGCGCGCGGGGCGGGGGCGCGGGGTGGGCGGGTTAGGTGGGGAGGGTCGGGGACGGGGTGGGGGTGGGGGTGGGGGTGGTGGTGCGGAGGCGGAGGATGCCGGCGGCGGTGGCGCCGGCGCCGGTGGCCAGGATCAGGGCCAGCAGGGTGCGGGCCAGGCCGCCCGGCCAGGGGAGCGGGGGGACCGAGCGGCTGAGGACGGCGAGGTTGGTGACGCCGACGAAGAGGGCGAGGCAGGCTCCGGCCAGCGCCACGGCGAAGTCGGCCGCCGGGCGGCGAGCCAGCGCGTAGCCGCCCGCCGCGAGCGCGCCGAGGCCGGTGAGCAGCGCCCAGACCTGACCGGTGAGCAGGCCGGCGAGCACCCCGCCGACGCCGGACGCCCCGGCGTCCAGCTCCCGGCCGACGGTGAAGACGATCGCGGCGAGCCCGCCGGCGGAGAGCGCCGCGCCGACCCCGGCGAACGCGCGTGCCCCGGCGGGGGTGCCGGCGGCCAGCAGCCCGGCGGCGCCGACCAGGAGGAAGCCGAGCGTGGTCGCCAGCCACCAGGGGTACGGGTCCGGCGGCGGCACCCAGTCGAGGGTGCCTCGGATCTCCACCGGCTCCGCGCCGTCGCGTAGCGGGACCGTCCAGTCCCGGACCCGTTGCTCCCGGGTCGGGTCGGCGACCACCCGCGCGGGCGGGTCGGGCTCCTGCCACAGGGTGCGCCGGTCGTGCCAGCGGGCCGCCGGCCCGTCATCGATCCGCCGCCAGTCCGGGGCGGCGGCCGGGTCGGCCCGGTCGGGCAGGGTGGCGTCTCCGGCGAGGGTCCGGTTCAGGTACGTCGCCGGGGAGCGGCTGTTCTCGAACACCCCGTCGGGGCCGATCCGCAGGTAGGGCTCCCCGGAGTAGCCGATCACCTCGACCGGGCGGCCGGTGCGGTTGACCAGCTCCAGTCGGGCCCCGGCCTCCACCGCCCGGACGGTCAGCCCGGGGCGGCCCGGGGCCACACCGGTCACCTCGACCCGGTAGTCGGTGCCGTCCGGGGCGTCGGCCCCGTGCGCGACGGCCGGCGCGGCGGTGCCGAGGACCGCGGCCAGCACGGCGGCGACGACCACCCCGGCCCGGCGCAGCAGCGACGGCCTGGCCCGGTCGGATGCCACCCCGGCCCGGTGGGACACCAGGGGTACGGGGCTCACTGGCCGGCCGCCGCCACCGCCGCCTTGATGCCCTCGGGGCTGCGGTCGGCGACGTCCTTGCCGTCGATCTTGATCGTCGGCGTGCCGGTGATGCCGGCCTTGCTCGCATCCTCGGTGACGTGCTCGGTCCACGACTTGTACGTCCCGTCGGAGACGCAGGAGCCGAAGTCGTCCCGGTTCAGCCCGACGCCCGCGGCGATGCCGACGAGCTGGTCGTCGCTCAGCCCGGCGCCGCCCTCGGCCGGCTGCTGGTCGAAGAGCGCGGTGGTGAACTCGTGGAACTTGCCGCCCTTCGCCGCGCAGCCGGACGCGGCCGAGGAGCGGGTGGAGTACTCGGTCGTGGAGAAACGGTTCAGGTAGGCCACCGGGTGGAACACCACCCGGACCTTGCCCTCGCTGACGAGCTGGTCGATCGTCGCGCCGCTGGCCTGCTGGAACTGCTTGCAGGCCGGGCAGAGGAAGTCCTCGTACAGCTCGATGGTGACCGGCCCGTCCCCGTATGCGATGCCGGTGCCGGAGTCGGTCGCGCCCGGCGGGGCGGTGAAGGTGTCGGAGCGTTGGCTGGACCAGACGGCCCAGCCGATCCCGCCGGCGATGACCAGCACGGCGACCGCCACCAGCGAGGTCCAGAGAGTCCGTCGGCGACGGCGTTCCCGGGCCAGTTGCTCCCGGACCACCCGGGCGGCATCCCGCTGCCCCTTGCGACTACTCATCCTCGTCCTCCATGGGTGCGCCCGCGAGCCAGCCGTCCATGGAGACGGGGGTGCGGGGCCAACTCAGCAGGAATCCGGCCAGCGCCAGGAATCCCAGGTCCCGGAGGATCTCCGGGAGGTAGCTCGGGGACTGCCCGGCGGCGAGCTGCCCGCCGCTGCCGAAGCAGCCGCAGTCGATGGCCAGGCCGCGCGCCCAGGCCGAGACGATGCCGGCGACGAAGACCACCAGCAGCGCCGCCGAGACCCCGGCGGTGAGCCGGGTGGCCAGCCCGACCAGGAGCAGCACCCCCAGTGCCAACTCGACGAAGGGCAGCGCCGCGCCGATCACCGTCGCGACGTCGTACGGCATCACCTGGTACGCGTTGACGGCGCGGCCGGAGGCGGCCAGGTCGCCGACCTTGGTGCCGCCGGCGACCAGCCAGACGGCGGCCAGCCCCAGCCGGACGGCAACGCCCAGCCACGGGCGGACGGCGGGCCAGCGGGCGGCTCCGGTACGTGCTGCTGCGGTCACGGTTATTTGTCGCCCCGGATCCGATGGAAGTTCCCGGTCATCGGGCGAGCGAGTCGCCGACCGAGTCGACCAGGTCGACGCGGGCCCGGGCCACCCGGGAGCGGATGGTGCCGACGGGCACCCCCTCCACGGCGGCGGCCTCCGCGTACGACAGGCCGAGCAGTTGGGTGAGCACGAACGCCGCGCGTCGTTCGGCGGGGAGCCGGCGCACCAGGTCGGCGGCGCCGAGCTGCCCGGCGGGGTCCGGGTACGGGCGGTCGGTGTGCGCGTGCGCGACCAGCCGCTCGGTGAGCCGCCGTCGGCGAACCACGGTGCGCAGGTGGTCGGCGCAGGCCCGGCGGGTGATGCCGAGCAGCCAGGTGCGGACGCTGGAGCGCCCCTCGAATCCGGGCAGCGCCCGGAACGCCCGCAGGTACGTCTCCTGGGTGAGGTCGTCGGCGCTGTCCCGGTCGACGAGCGCTGCGGCGAACCGCCACACCTCGGCCTGGGTGGCCCGGACGAAGGCCGCCTGGGCGACCGGGTCGCCCTCGCGCGCGGCCAGCGCCCACCCGGTTGCGGCGTCCCGGTCATCGCCCGTTCCCGGGGCCCGGGCACCGCCGATCGCGGCGGCGGGGGGGCCGACTACGGCGGGGTCGCGCGGGGCAGGGATCACGTCAGACCAGGGTACGCGGCACGTCAGGGTCCGGCAGGGTCCTTCGGCCCTTCCATGGTCCGCGCCACCCCGGAGAACCCTTTCGGCACCGTCACCCGGGGAACTTTCCCGGCGCCCGGCCCGACTACCCGTCGTGACAGGCGACGACGTACGCGCGGTGCGGGAGCCGTCGCGGCCGGGCGTGGGTGACGCCGATCACCCCGGCGGTGGCCCTCGGGCGATCGGCCGGGCCGGGGCGTGGGGCGGCTCGGTTCGCCGGGAGGGCCCGTCGTCGGCGAGCATTGCCGGCATGACTGCTGCCAATCTCCGGCCCCCGCGTCGCCGGCTCGCCCGGGTGGGTGCGCTCACCGGCCTGCTGGTCACCATCCTCGCCCTGCTGCTGGCCCCGGCCACCCCCGCGAGCGCCCACGCGGTGCTGGTGAGCAGCAGTCCGGCCGCCTCCGCCGTGGTGCCGAGCGGGCCGGCCGAGGTGGTGCTGACGTTCAGCGAGTCGGTGCACAAGGTGTCCGGGAAGATCCGGGTGATCGCCCCGGACGGGGCGCGGGCCGACCGGGGGGAGCCGTCCTTCACCGGCTCGGTGGTGACTTTGCAGGTGGACCCGTCCGCCGGGCGGGGCACCTACCTGGTCAGCTACCGGGTGATCTCCGCCGACAGCCACCCGGTCTCCGGCGCGTTCAGCTACTCGGTGGGTGCGCCGTCGACGCCCCCGACCGACTCCGGGACGGACAACCGGGCCGACCCGGTGGTGGAGAACGGGGTGAAGGTCGCCAGGTACCTCGGCTACGCGGGGCTGCTGCTGCTGGTCGGCCCGGCGCTGGTGCTCGGCGCGCTGTGGCCCCGCCGGCTGGACCGCCGGGGACCGGCCCGGCTGGCCTGGGGCGGGCTGGGCCTGCTGGCGTTCGCCACGCTCGCCGAGCTGTGGTTGCAGGTGCCGTACACCGCCGGTGGCGGCCTGTTCGACGTGACCGGCGCGGGCCTGGGCGAGATGCTCGGCAGCACATACGGCGCGGCGCACCTGGTCCGGTTGGGCCTGCTCGGGGCGGCGGCGTTCCTGCTCCGCCCGCTCTTCGCCGGGCCGGTCGGCCGCACCGACGCGGTGATCCTGGCGATCCTCGGTGGGGCCGCGCTGTTCACCTGGCCGCTGGCCGGGCACCCGGCCGCCTCGCCCGCCCCCGCCGTGTCCGTGGTGGTCGACGCGGTGCACCTGGGCAGCATGGCGGTCTGGCTGGGCGGTCTGGTGATGCTCGGCGGGTTCCTGCTGCGTCGGGCGGACGAGCGGGAGCTGGCCGCGATCCTGCCGATCTGGTCGCGCTGGGCGGCGCTGGCCGTCGCGGCGCTGCTGCTCGCCGGCACGGTGCAGGCGCTGATCGAGGTGTCCACCCTGGCTGCCCTGGTCGACACCACGTACGGCCGGCTGGTGCTGGCCAAGATCGTGCTCTTCGTGCTGGTGATCGGGGTGGCCGCGTACTCCCGGTCGCTGGTGCGGCGGCGCATCGCCGCGGGGCGACCCACGTCGATGCGGCGGGCGGTCCTGGCGGAGCTGGCGATCACCGCGGTGGTGCTCGGGGTGTCGGCGGTCCTGGTGCAGACCACCCCGGGCCGCACGGCCTCCGCCGATGTGGCCGGCGCGCAGGCCGGCTACTTCACCACCACCCTCCCCAGCCCGCTGTACTCCCTCCAGGTCGAGATGGATCCGGCCGAGCGGGGCAACAACTCGCTGCACCTGTACGCGTACACGTTGGACAACCGTCCGCAGCCGGTGGCCGAGTGGAAGGCCACCGCCGCGCTGCCGTCGGCCGGGATCGAGCCGATCGAGATTCCGTTGCTGTCGCTTACCGACAACCACGCGACCGGGGAGATCAACCTGCCCGCCGCGGGGGAGTGGCAGTTCCGCTTCACCGTCCGGACCTCGGACATCGACCAGGCCACGGTGAGCGCCACCGTGGCGATCCGTTAGAGAAGGGCAGTTCCCCATGTTCCGTTACCGGCGTTCCGCAACCGCCGCCGTCGGCGCCCTCGGCGTCGTCGCCGCCGTGGTGCTCGGTGTGGCCGCCCCCGCCTCGGCGCATGTCTCGGTCAACCCGAAGGAGGCGACCCAGGGCGGGTACGGCCGGTTCGCGTTCCGGGTGCCGAACGAGAGCGACGCGGCCTCGACGACCAAGGTCGAGGTGGTACTGCCGGAGAACGCGCCGGTCGGTTCGGTCTCCACGATGCCGGTGCCGGGCTGGACGGTGGCGGTGGAGAAGCGCAAGGTCGACCCGCCGCTGCAGGTGCACGGCAGCGAGATCACCGAGGCGGTCTCGAAGGTCACCTGGACGGCGACGGGGGACGCGGGGGTGAAGCCGGGGCAGTTCCAGGAGTTCCCGGTCTCGATGGGCCCGCTGCCGCAGGTGGAGACGATGGTCTTCAAGACGCTCCAGACGTACTCCGACGGCAACGTGGTGCGCTGGATCGAGGAGCCGGTCGCGGGGGCCGAGGAGCCGGCGCATCCCGCTCCGGTGCTCACCCTGACCGCCGCCGCCCCGTCGGCCGGGTCCGCAGCTCCGGTGGCCGCCGAGGCCGATGACGATGACGACGACTCCGACGGCGGTACGGGCACCGTGCTCGGTGCTGTCGGCCTGGTCGCCGGGCTGGCCGGCCTGGTCCTCGGCGGGCTCGCGTTCGCCCGTACCCGGCGGGAGCCGGTCGCAAGGTCCTGATCCCCGTCCGTTTCTCTCCGTCGGCCCGCCGGTCCACCCGGCGGGCCGGCCCGTTTCCGGCACCCCTTGTCCGCCGTTGCTGGTGATATCGGCTGATTGCGCGGTTTGCGTCGGTAAGGTCGTCCGGGTACCCGGCCACGGAGAGGAACCACACGGATGCGATTCGCTCGCGCGCTTGTCGGCATGCTGCTGCTCACCATCGGGATACCGGCCCTGCTGGCCGGTGCCGCGCTCGGCATCGCCGCCCGGCGCGCCGACCCCGCGGACGGCTTCACCGCCCGGATCGGCGCGATCGATCTCCAGGCGTGGCGTGCCGCCGGATGGCTTCCCGTGGCGGTCTGGATGCCGATCGCGCTGGGCGGCCTGCTGGTGGTGTCCGCCGCGTTGCTCCTGCGGCGCCCGGCGCGTCCGCGTGAGGTGGTCTTCGTGGTCGATCCCGATCAGGTCCCGGTGTTGGCCGACCGGCTCGGGGTGACATCGCTCACCGCGCTCGGCACCGGGCCCGCGCCGGCCCTGGCGGTCCCCGTCGAGCGGCCACTGGTGGCGGTCGGCCGGCCCGATTCCCGGCCCCGCCGGGCGCTCGGGCCCGCCCCGGCCCGCCGCCCGGCCACCCTCGCCGATCTCGGCCGGCCGGCCAGGCCCGCGCCCCCGGCCTGGCCGCCGCTGGCCCCGGAGGCCACGGCCCGACCGTTGCGGATCGAGCCCCGCCGGATCCGCCCGGCCGCCCCTGGTGGGGCCCGCGCCCGCCAACGTTCCTGACGCGACGCGACGGCGGGTGCCCGGCCGCCCCCGGTGGGGCCGGCCCCCGCCAGCGTTCCTGACGGGACGCGACGGTGGGCCGGGCCCGCTGCCAGGTAACGGCGGGTGGCCCTCCGCACTGCCGACGCGGAGGGCCGCCTGCACCGGGGGATCGGTGCCACGGGGGGATGCCCGAGTTGAGGGATAGATTAGCTGATATCGGTGCTAGTCAGGAGATCTGTCCATTTGGTGCGACTTCTCGTCCCCGGTGCCGGCCCGCGTGCGCGGCCGGGCGACCGGGAGGGCCGCCACCAGCAGCAGGCTCAACAGCACGTACGCGTTGCGGACCAGGAAGTCCCCGGGTGAGTCGGTGCGCACCGGGGCTACCCCCCAGTCGTGGAACGAGACGACGCCGTAGACGATCACCGCACCCGTGAAGACGGCCAGGCCGGTCCGCCATCGGCGCCGCCGCACCCCGCCGGGCCTGGCCGGATCCTCGCTGAGCGCTACGTCGGCCAGCACCACCACCGCCGGAACGAACCAGTAGATGTGGTGGGTCCAGGTGATCGGGCTGACCAACGAGCCGACCAGCCCGGCCAGGGTCAGCCCGGTGAGCGCGTCGCCGGCCCTGGCCGCGCGGGCGGCCCGCCACAGCCCGTACCCGGCGACCAGCAGGGCCAGCACGAGCCACAGCAGCCGGTTCGGCTCGGCCGGTGCGGTGAGTCGACTGAGCAGCCCGAACAGCGACTGGTTGCCGGTGTAGTCGGTGCGCCCGACCCGGTTGGTCGCCCACAGCTCGTGGGTCCAGAACCGCCACGAGTCCGACGGGGCCACGGCCGCCGCGAGCAGCGTCGCCCCGGCGGCGGTCGCCGACGCCACGGCCGCCTCCCGCCAGCGTCGGGTCGCCAGCAGGTGGACGATGAAGATGCCGGGGTAGAGCTTCAGCGCGGTGGCCAGCCCCACGCCCACGCCCGCCCAGCGTCGCCCCTGCGGCACCGCGAAGAGCAGGTCGGCCAGGATCAGCACGACCAGCAGCATGTTGATCTGGCCGAAGGTGATCGTCTCCCGGGTGCTCTCCACCGCGAAGACCAGCAGCACCGCCGCGGTGAGCGTGAACGTCCGGGGCAGGCCGTGCCGGGCGATGACGGGGGCGAGTAGCCATCGGGTGGTCACCACCACGGCGAGCGCGGTCAGGATCGTGAAGACCCCGATCGTGAGGCCCAGCGGCAGCAGCGCGAAGGGGCGCAGCAGCAAAGCGGTCAGCGGGGGATAGGTGAAGTACAGCTCGCCCTGGACCCGATCCGGCTGCGCGTAGTCGTAGAGCGGGTGGCCGTCGGCCCACCAGTCCATCGCCCGCATGTAGATCTTCAGGTCGAAGAAGTCGTGCACCAGTCCGGGCAGGTACAGCGCCGGGAGGACGGCCGCCAGAGCCAGCACCGTGATCAGCCGACGGATCCGCCGGCTGCCCGGCTCGTCGGCGGTGACGGAGGGTGGCGCGATCGGTTCAGCTGGCACGGGAAAACCCTAGCGGTCCGTACCGCCGACGGTGCCGAGGCGCGAGGGCGTGGGCGGCGCGTACGCTGTGCCCGTGGCTGACCTCCTTGTCTGGATCGACTGTGAGATGACCGGCTTGGACCTCGGCAGGGACGCCCTGATCGAGGTCGCCGCGCTCGTCACCGACCCCGACCTCAACGTGCTCGGTGACGGCGTGGACGTGGTGATCCACGCCGACGAGGCGGCGCTGGAGGGAATGCCGGAGATCGTCCGGACGATGCACGCCAAGTCCGGCCTCACCGAGGAGGTCCGGCGCTCCGTCGTGACCCTCGCCGAGGCCGAGGACCTGGTGCTCGAGTACGTCACCAGCCACGTGAAGGACCCGCGCACCGCACCGCTGTGCGGCAACTCGATCGGCACCGACCGGGGCTTCATCGCCCGGGACATGCCGCGCCTGGACGCGCACCTGCACTATCGGATGATCGACGTCTCCTCCATCAAGGAGCTGTGCCGGCGCTGGTACCCGCGGGTGTACTTCGGGCAGCCGCGGAAGGGGCTGGCGCACCGGGCGCTGGCCGACATCCAGGAGAGCATCCGCGAGCTGGAGTACTACCGGCGCACCGTCTTCGTCCCGCTGCCCGGCCCGGACGTGGACGCCGCCAAGGCCATTGCCGCCGAGCTCTGAGCCGGCCGCACCCGCGGGTGCGCCCGGTGCTGGTCCACCGCGAGATCAGCGGGCGGTGAGGCCACGCCGGGTGGAGGCGCCGTCCGGCAGCTGATTCAGCTCCGTCCAGGTCAGCGCCGGCTCCGCGCCGCGTGCGTTGCGGGCCTCGTGGTACGCGGGCTGGGCGGGGAAGTGCCCGGCCCCGCGCCAGTGGCGCGCAGTGTCCTGCTGGTACCGGTCCTCAGACAAATTCGACATGACCATACCGTCCCAAATAAATATGTGCATGTGTGGAATTTGGTATGACGCTCGATCGGCGCCGTCGGTTCCCGCTGTCGACAGTCGGGCGGCAACCGACATCCATCGGTGGTGTTCGCTACGTCTACCCACCCACCACAGGCCTCAATCAGCCCGCGCCCGATCGCCGGACCCCGCACCGCCGCCGGTGGCCGCCCGCTGCCCGGCGCGTTCCCGGACGCGTCGAGCGCCCAAAGCGGTGACGTCGGGCATACCATGATCATGTCGGCACCCCGCGAGCGCGGGGCGGCAGCGCGGCGGATGGAGGCGACAGTGCTCGACCGGCGGCTGTACCTGCACCTGGCGACCTGGCTCGGGCAATGGCCGGCCGGCCCGGGGCTGCACGTGGTCGGCTCGCCCCGGCGGGCCCTGCCTGCCTGGGACGGCCGGCTCCGCCCGGCGATCGCGGTCGACGACGGCCGCAGCACGGTGCTCTCGGTGGCGCCCCGGCATGTTCCGGCCGTCCGGGCGCTCGCCGCCCGCCCGGAGCAGCAACTGCTCGCCGGCCTGCCGGCCGCCGTGGGCCATTCCCGCTGGGCGTGCGTCGACGACGTGTTCCGATGGAGCGTCGCCCCGGCCCCGCTGCCCGACGTGGGGGAGTGGATCTGGGCGACCGAGCCCGGGCTGCCCCGCTGGCTGCGGCTGTTCGACGAGGAGGTGCTGGTGGTGCGGGACGCCGACGGGAACTACCTGGCCGGCGCGGCGATCAAGCGGCACGACGAACACGGTCACGAGTTGGCCGTCGGCACGGAGCCGGCCGCCCGGGGCCGGGGGCTGGCCCGTCGACTGGTCGCCCAGGCCGCCCGCCGGGTGCTCGACGAGGGCGCGGTGCCGACATACCGGCACGACCCGGCCAACACCGCGTCGGCGTCGGTCGCGGAGGCAGCCGGCTTCCCGGACCGGGGTTGGCGGTCGTACGGGGTCTACCCGCCATGATCAGCTGACCGGTTCGGCCGCGGCCGGCCGCTGGCGGCGGTCGATGGCCGTCTCCGGTCTGACGGCGGACGGCGTGGGGTAGAGGGGTGTCGGCCCCTCGGGGCGTCAGCCACTGGCTGACCGCAAGACGTCGTGCGTCCAGCCGGCGGCGCGAGTTAGGGGACGGCGCGGGCCCGGTCAGGCAGGGCGCGGACCGTGGATCCCGGGCCGGATCCACGGTCCGCAGCCTTCTCCCCCCAGGTCCGGTGGGGTGACCGGCAGCCCCGCCGGTCGCCGTTCCACCCGTAACGCTACGTATCGATGGTGGGTCCGGCAAGGGTTGGTCGGCGGGTCGGCGGTGTCGTCTAGCGGACTTGACCTGCGGCAACGTCCCGGGCGGCTCCCGATGGGGCGGTGACGCAGCGTTCAAGCCTGAGTGAGCGCGAGATTGCCACCCGGTATGCCGCCGGGCGACTGACGCCGCCAGCCCGTCCGTCCGCGCGGCAGAGCAGGCGCCGGCCCTCCGACCAGGACCGCAAGCGGGGTCAGCTCGCCAGGCCGAGCGCCTGGGCCGCCGCCCGCCCGTTGGCGTGACTTGCCCCGTACGTGATGACGAAAGCCCGGGCGTCCGCCGGTCGCCACCGGCCCGGCCAGCCCATCTCGACCACGGTCACCGGGTGCGCGGCGGCCAGCGCGTCGATCAGTTCGGCGCAGCCGGGGAGCCGGTGCAGGTTTCGGCCGACCAGCACGATGGGCCGGGACCCGGCGAGCCCGCGCAGGGCCGCCGCATCGGTCTCCTCGGCCACCACCCGCACCTCCTCCAGCCCGGCCAGGTGCGGGCCGAGCCCCCACGGCACCCGCCCCTCGGCGATCGTGGACGCGGCGTGCACCTGCACCACCAGCGGCACGCCCAGCCCGGTGACGTCGCCCTCGACGCGGACGGCCCGCCGCGCGGCGGCGTACCCCAGGTCGGTGGGGGCGGGGTTCGGCACCCCGGCGGCCCGGGTCCAGGCGGCGAGCGCCGCAGCCCGGCCGGCGGCCTGCTCGACCCGGGACCGGTCCAGCCGGCCGTCGCCGAGCGCGTCAACGATCTCGGCGACCACCCGCTCGACCAGCCCGGCGTCGACCTTGAACCCGATACAGAGCAGGTCCGCCCCGGCGGCGAGCGCACGGACCGCAGCCGGGCCGACGCCCCCGGCGGCGAGCGCTGCGCCCTTCATCTCCAGCGCGTCGGTGATCAACGTCCCGGTGAAGCCGTACTCGCGGCGCAGCAGGTCGACCAGGACCGCCCGGCTGAAGGTGGCCGGGTCATCCCCGGTCAGCGCGGGAACCCGGATGTGGGCCGTCATGATCGACCGGACTCCGGCGGAGATCACGGCGGCGAACGGCGGCAGGTCCCGCTCGCGAAGGACGGCCGGCGACACGTCCACTGTCGGCAACTCGTGGTGGGAATCGGCGATCGTCGCACCGTGGCCGGGGAAGTGCTTGGCGCAGGCGGCGACGCCCGTCGACTGGAGGCCGGTGACGGCGGCGGCCGAGTGCACGGCCACCCGGGCCGGGTCCGCGCCGAACGAGCGGGTGCCGATCACCGGGTTCTCGTCGGCGGTGTTCACGTCCACGGTCGGCGCGAGGTCCACGGTGATCCCGAGTGCGGCCAACTCCGCCCCGATGGCCGCGTACACCCGCTCGGTCAGCGCCGGGTCGTCAACCGCGCCGAGCGCCGCGTTGCCCGGATACGGGCTGCCGGTGGCATGGGCCAGCCGGGTGACGTCGCCGCCCTCCTCGTCGATGGCGACCAGCACGTCGGCACGGGCCGCGCGCAGGGCCGCCGTGCTCGCCGCCACCTGGGCGGGGTCGTGCACGTTCGTGCCGAAGAGGGTGTGCCCGGCCAGTCCCTCGCCGACCAGGTCGACGGCCCAGCTCGGCGGAACCGGCCCCGGGTAGGCGGCGAGCAGGGTGCCCAGCGCGAGTCGGCGCAGTCCTGGATCGGTCCCCACGAGATCGTCCCCTTTCGGTGCCCGGAGGCACGAACGTCGTACCGGGGCGGCCGGCGGGACCCGGTGGCTGCCGAGTCGTCCGACGACCCCGACTCCGGGCGGCCGCTAGGCTACGGGCACCCGTCTGCAGGTCGGTTAGTGGTTGGCAGAGTTTACGAAAGCTAAGAGGACGTGGCATGAGTGCGACCCGGCTGCCCGGCACCCCCCGCCTGTTGCGGGCGCTCAACGACCGAGCGGCACTGGAGCTGCTCCTCGAACGCGGTCCGCTGACCCGGGCCCGGCTCGGCGAGCTGACCGGGCTGTCCAAGGTCACCGCCTCCCAGCTGGTCGAGCGGCTGGAGGAGCGCGGCCTGGTCACCCGGGTCGGCGAGCAGGCCGGCGGGCGGGGCCCGAATGCCCAGCTCTACGCCGTCCGGCCGGCCAGCGCGTACGTGGTCGGGGTGGACGTCGGCGCGGAGCGGGTGGTCGCGGCGTGCGCGGACATCACCGGCGCGACGACCGGGCGGGTGGAGCTGTCCACCCGGGACAACGACGACCCGGTGGGCGTGGTGCACAACGCCGTCGTCCAGGCCGCGAGCAGCGCGGGGGCCGGGCTGCCCAGCATTCGCCGGGTGGTGCTGGGCACCCCCGGCCTGGTCGACCCGGGCACCGGCGACATCACCTTCGCGTTCAACCTGCCGCGCTGGCACCGGGGCCTGCTCGCCGCGCTGCGCGAGGACCTGGACACCCCGGTGGTCTTCGAGAACGACGTCAACCTGGCCGCCGTGGCCGAGGCGCAGTCCGGCGCGGCCCGGGAGCTGAGTGACTTCGTGCTGGTCTGGGTGGGCGCGGGTATCGGCCTGGCGATCATGCTCGGCGGCCGGCTGCACCACGGCAGCAGCGGCGCGGCCGGCGAGATCGGCTACCTGCCGGTGCCCGGGGCGCCGATCCCGCGCGACGTCTCCCGGCGGGCCAAGCCGGCCTTCCAGCAGCTCGCTGGTGCCGACGCGGTGCTGGCGGTGGCCAGGGAGCACGGGTTCGGCGCCGACGACGCCGCCGAGGCGGTACGCGCGGCGGTCAAGGCCGGCACCGCCGGCGACCCCATGCTCGACGAGTTGGCCCGTCGGCTGGCACTGGGGGTGGCGAGCACCTGCGTGGTGCTCGACCCCCCGCTGGTGGTGCTCGCGGGCGAGGTCGGGCACGCCGGGGGCGCGGCGCTGGCCGACCGGGTGCAGCACGAGGTCGCGGCGATCACCCTGGTCCGGCCCCGGGTGGTGCCGACCGGGGTGACCGAGGAGCCGGTCCTGCAGGGCGCGCTGCGCACCGCGCTGGACGCGGTACGCGACGAGCTCTTCGGCAGCACCGTGGGCTGACCGCGGGTCCGTCACACGTAGGAATTCTTCACCATCGCCCGGGGTGCTGCAAGGACTTGCCGCATCCCGGGCGATGATGACGCCGCTGGTCAGCGGCCGGTCGGGTCAGATCAGGTCACGGCGGCGGAACGCAGCGAACGCGGCCAACGTCAGCCCGCCGGTCAAAGCCAGCAGCACCGCCAGCCCGGACTCCCAGCCGAGCTGGTAGGAGCCGTCGCAGTAGCCGCTCACGTTCCGGCAGACGGTGGCGTCGGCGAGCCGGGCCTCCCCGGTCAGCCAGGCGTCGAGGTAGGTGGAGAGCATCCAGTCCTCGCCCCGCGGCATGCCCACCACCTCCACCACCACCCGCAGGCCGAGCTCCCACACCACCGCGTACGCCATGGCCGCGCCGAGCGCCGCCGCCGTCCGCCGGCCCAGGGTGGCGATGGCGAAGCCGGCCGTCGCGGCGAAGAGCACCAGTGCTACGCCACGGGCCCAGGTCAGCCCCAGCCACGGCCAGAAGCCCCCGTCGGTCGGCCCGGGCATCCCGGCAGTCTGCCCGATCAGCCAGAACGCGCCCCCGTACACCGCCGACCCCAGCACCGACACCACCGTCAGCGCGCCGAGCAACGTGCCCAGCTTCGCGCCGAGCACGGCGAGCCGCCGGGGCCGCCAGATCAGCAGGTTGACCACCCCGCCGGTGGACAGGTCCGCCCCGATGTACGAGGCACCGACCAGGAACCCGAACAGCACCAGGAACACGATCAGGAGGTACAGCAGCGGCCGGGCCTGGTTGGCGAAGTTGAACACCCCCTGGAGGTGGTCGGTGGCCACCGGCAGTCGGTCGCGCTGAGCCGGATCGAAGACCGAACAGTCCTCCGGGAAGCTCTCCGCCTCCTCCGGCGGCAGGCCGCTCCGCGCGGCCGTCAGACACCGCTGGTAATTGGCTTCCAGAGCCTGCCGCTCCTCGGCCGCCGCCTGCTGCGCCGAGGCGATCTCGGTTGACGACGGCCGGTGCGAGCCGATCATGGTGGTCATCGCGGTCATCGCGAACGCCACCACCAGCAGCGCCAACATGAGCTGGTTGAAGCGGCGCGCGGCCAGCCGCTCCAGCTCGGCCCGTACCAGGTTCACGCCCTCGCCTCCCTGGCGTCGCCGGCGGTCGCGTCGAGGTCGATGAGTCGGCCCCCACCGGGGTCGTACGGCGTCGGCTCGTGCCCCGAGCCGGGCGGCTCGGCCCCGTCGTCGGTCAGCTCCAGGAAGACGCTCTCCAGGTCGGGCCGGAGCGGCACCAGTTCGTGGACCCACAGGCCCCGCTCGCCGAG
The DNA here is from genome assembly GCF_033804645.1 of Micromonospora sp. RTGN7. Lineage (NCBI taxonomy): Bacteria > Bacillati > Actinomycetota > Actinomycetes > Micromonosporales > Micromonosporaceae > Micromonospora > Micromonospora sp. RTGN7. The sequence goes on from NZ_JAPZLF010000002.1 coordinate 139,794, forward strand.
CAGTCGGCTGATCTCGCCCGCGTCCGGCACCCCGCCGACGACCAGGTGATCGGCGAACTCGTCCACCGGCAGCCCCGCCCCGCGCAGCAGCTCCGCCGCCCGAGCCGGCTCGGGCACCCGCACCCGCCACTCGTGCTGGTCGTGACCGGCCAGCACGTCCTGCACCGGCCCCCAGGCCACCCGTCGGCCCCGGGAGACGATCGTCACGTGGTCGCAGATCAGCTGGATCTCGCCGAGGATGTGACTGGACAGCAGCACGGTCACCCCGGCGCCGGCCAGGTCCCGCATCAGGTCCCGCATCTCCCGGATGCCCGCCGGGTCCAGCCCGTTCGCCGGCTCGTCCAGGATCAGCAGCTCCGGCTCCTTGAGCAGGGCCGAGGCCACCGCGAGCCGCTGTCGCATGCCCAGCGAGTAGCCCTTGACCTCGTCGTTGCCCCGGCCACTCAGCCCCACCTGCTCCAGCACCTCGTCCACCCGCCGGGTCGGCACCCCGCCGGCCAGGGCGAGCAGCCGCAGCGTGCGGTGCCCGGTGAAGTTGCCGAAGAACTGCGGCGTCTCCACGATCGCGCCGACCCGCCCGGCAACCGCGGCCTGCCAGCGCGGCACGTCCTCGCCGAAGAGCCGCATCCGGCCCGCGTCTGCGTGGACCAGCCCGAGCAGGGCGCGCAGCGTGGTGGTCTTGCCGGAGCCGTTCGGCCCGAGGAAGCCATGGACCTCACCCCGGCCGACCAACAGGTCGAAGCCGTCGACGGCGACCTGTCGGCTGCGGTTCGGGCCGTGGAACTCCTTGCGCAGCCCCTCGATCTCGATGACCGCGCTCACCCGAGACGCTCCCGGCAGCGGTACGGCATCTGTGTCCTCCCCCGTGCGGTGACTAACGCCACGGCGCATCACCCTATGAGGTGGACGCCGCCCGTGGGGGGCGGCGCGGCGGTGCGTGGTTGGATGGGCGGGTGACTGGTGACCTGATCCCCGGCGTTGCCGGCGCAGCCCCCGCCGCCCCCGTGGACGCGGATCTGGTGGTCAACCTGGACGGTGTGGGCGTACGCCGGTCCGGCACCGCGCTGCTGCAGGACGTGACCTGGCGGGTCGAGCTGGACGAGCGCTGGGTCGTGCTGGGCCCCAACGGGGCCGGGAAGACGACGCTGCTGAGCCTGGCCGCCGGCCGGTTGCACCCGACCACCGGCGCGGCGCACGTGCTCGGCGAGCGGATCGGCCGGACCGACGTCAACGAGCTGCGGATGCGGATCGGCCTCTCCACCGCCGCCCTCGCCGAGCGGGTGCCCGCCGACGAGCGGGTGCTCGACGTGGTGGTCACCGCGGCCTGGTCGGTGGTGGGCCGTTGGCGGGAGAGCTACGAGCGCACCGACGAGGCCCGGGCACACGCCCTGCTCGGTCAGTTCGGCATCGATCACCTCGCCGACCGGGCGTACGGCACGCTGTCGGAGGGGGAACGCAAGCGGGTGCAGATCGCCCGCGCGCTGATGACCGACCCGGAGCTGCTGCTGCTCGACGAGCCGGCGGCCGGGCTCGACCTGGGCGGTCGGGAGGACCTGGTGGCCCGGCTGGCCGAGCTGGCGTACGACCCGGACGCCCCGGCCCTGGTCCTGGTCACCCACCACGTCGAGGAGATCCCGCCGGGCTTCACCCACGCCCTGCTGCTGCGGGACGGCGGCGTGGTGGCCGAGGGGCTGCTCACCGACACCCTGACCGCCGACAACCTTTCCAAGGCATTCGGCCTGCCCCTGACGGTGGACCGGGTCGGCGACCGCTGGACGGCCCGCGCCGCCTGAGCGCATCGCCCGAGCCGGGGCCCGGCGACGCGGGGGTCCTAGACTCCGGCGGGACGTCAACGTTCGAGGAGGCCGCCGTGCAGCAGACCCGGGTGGTCGTGGTGGGCAGCGCCAACATGGACCTGGTCGCCACCGCGTCGGCCCTGCCGCGTCCCGGTGAGACGGTGCTCGGCGACGACTTCGTCATGGTTCCCGGCGGCAAGGGGGCGAACCAGGCCATCGCCGCGGCGCGGGCCGGCGCGTCCGCCGCTTTCCTCGGCGCGATCGGCTCCGACGCGTTCGGGGTCACCCTCCGGGCCCGGATCAACGCGGCCGGCGTCGACACCGGCCAGCTCCGGGTGGTGTACGGGACTTCCGGCGTCGCCCTGGTGATGGTCAGCGCCGACGGCGAGAACGCGATCCTGGTGACTCCCGGCGCGAACGCCGCGTTCACCGAGCTCACCGAGGGCGAGCTGGCCGCCGTACGCGAGGCGGACGTGCTGGTCGCCCAGCTGGAGATCCCGGTCGCCACCGTGACCGAGGCGGTGCTGGCGGCCCGCGCGGCCGGCACCCGGGTGGTCCTCAACGCCGCGCCGGCCCGGCAGGTGCCGGACGAGCTGCTCGCCGCCGTGGACATGCTGGTGGTCAACGAGAACGAGGCGCAGGCGTTCACCGGGCGCGGCCGGGATGACCCGAGCGCGCTGCTCGCGCTCGCGCCCCGGGCGGTGCTGACCCTCGGCGCCGAGGGTGCCTGGTACGTCGAGCGGGGGACCGAGGCGGTGTACGTCCCGGCGGTGCGGGTCGACGCGGTCGACTCGACCGCCGCCGGGGACGCGTTCACCGCGGCGCTCGCGGTCGCCTGGGGCGAGGGGCGGGACCTGCTGGCGGCGGTGCGGTGGGCGGCGGCGGCCGGGGCGGCCTGCGTGCGCCGGCTCGGCGCGTCCGTGGCGCTGCCCCAGCGGGCCGAGATCGACGAACTGCACGCCCGCTCGGCCTGACCGGCGGCCACCCGGCTCACTCTCCCGGCGGCCACCCGGCTCACTCTCCCGGCCGCCACCCGGCTCGCTCTCCCGGCCGCCACCCGGCCACGCTCCGGCGGGCGGTCCCGCCCCGGCTGTCAGCCGGCCGCGTCGTCAGTCAGTTTCTCGCCCCGACGGCGGAGCATGCCCAGGCCGGGGATGCCGGCGACGGCGAGCTTCAGGTCCCGGGTGACGTCGAGCAGGTCGTGCAGGTCCGGGCCGACCCGGTCCAGAGTGGCCAGGATCGGCAGGACGTCCGAGGTGAGATGCTCCTTGAGCTTGGGCAACTCGTCGACGAGCCGGATCGCCGCGGTCACCTCCTCGTGGCTGAGCTGCTCGACGAACCGGGTCACCATCGGCGCGCCCCGCCGCAGCGCCGGCTCGTACGCGGCGAGAAGTTCGGCGGCGGTGCCGGCGGCCGCCCCGGCCGCGACCACCGTGCCGGCGGCCCGACCGGCCACCCGTTCTGCCTCGGCGACCACGACGGCCGCCGCCGCAGAGACCTGCTCCGCCTGGCCGACCACGACGGCCGCCGCCGCGGCCACCTCGGTCGCGGTCTTGATCGCGGTGGTGGCGGCGGCGCTGATCACGGCGATCTCGCGGACGGCCGCCTCGGCGTCGTCGAGCACCCGGTCGGTGCGGTCGAGTGTGCCCTCGATCCGGTCCACCACCCCGTTGATCCGGTGTAGCAGCGCCTCCACCCCGTCGAGTGCCGCGAACGCACGGGCCGGCACGGCGGCGAACGACGCGGCCGAGCCGAACGCCTGGTCCAGGGCGGAGCGGGTGAGGCCGACGACGGCGCCGGGCCGCGGGAGGGGGATCGCCATCTCACCAGTGTGCGCCGGGCCGGCCAGCGGCGCTCGGCGACGGGGGAGCGGTTTGATGGTTGCGGGCCGCAGCCAGGATGCTGGCCCCGCGCGAGGTAGGGGCCACCACGATGAAGCCCAGGTCGACAGGGGGGACATCGTCGAGTAGTACCTCGACACGCCAGGGCGAGGGACTCGCCTCGGCGTCCGGTCATCGGTGCTCCCCCTGCTGCTCGACGGCGCGCTGCACGGCACGGTAGATCTGCCCGAACCGTAGTGCGTCGGGCGTGCGCAGCAGCATCACCTCCCGGCCGTGGTGCTGCACCCACAGCTCGTGCACCCGGTTGCCCCGCTCGTACGACCGGTCCAGCCAGCCGAGCGGCAGCTCCAGGAACGGGAGCAGGGCCAGCGCGGTGACGGTGCAGGCGGCCAGGATGATCAGGGCCAGGGTCCAGTTGCCCCGGTCCTGCGCCGACCAGGCGAGCGACACCACGCAGACCAGCGCCACGAGCGGCGGCAGCGACAGCAGCAGCACCAGCATGCCCCGGCCGACGACCCGGCCCCGGACGGCGAGGGTGGTCCGCCCGCGCGCGTGCCAGACGTACGTCACGTCGGCGAGTCCGATGGTGTGGCCACCCACCTGGATCGACTCGGACGTCACCTGCACCGCGTCGTCCCGGTAATAGAGGGTCATCACTAAGGTTAACCGCCCGTGGCCGCACGGCGCCTCCGCGTGCGAGAACCTTTCTCCCGCCCGGGCCCCGAGGGTGGCCCTTCAGCACGCTAGCGTCGAGGCCGTGGCCGGGGGCCGTGCAGCTCTGGGGCGAGCAGGACCGCTACGGCCTGCTGCGTGGCCTGGCGATGCTGCCCGACGGGCCGATCGTGTTCTGCACCCGGCTGGCCGGGGGCTGGCCGCTCTCCACCGCCCGCTGCACCGCCCGGTAGATCTGCCCGAAGCGCAGCGCGTCGCGGGTGCTCAGCAGCCGTACCGGCTGGCCGCGCCAGCGGACCCAGAGCTCCAACTGCCGGCTGCCCCGGGCGTACGAGCGGTCCAGGTGCTCGAAGAGGAAGTCGGCGACCGGCCCGACGGCGAGCCCGACCAGCACCGACGCCCCCACGATGGCGATTGTGACGGTCAGCGAGCGGTGCAGCCACAGTGCCAGGGCCACCCCCAGCGCGGCGGCGACGAGCGGCCCGGCCAGCGCGGCGCCGATCGCGCCCCGGCCGGCGAGCACCCGCCAGGACCGGCTGCCGCGCAGGTGCCAGACCAGGCTGATCTCGGCCAGCGGGTACGCCCGGTCGTCCACCCGCACAGCGGTGGACGTGACCTGCACCGACCTGTCTTCGTAGTACGTGACCATGGCGGACTCCGGGTGGCGGGGCGAACACCAGACTACTTACCCCAACGAGCCGGGCCGTAAGGTTGGCACGCGACTTCGACGAGGAAGTGAGAGCAGCGTGAGCGAGTTCGTGCGGCTGGAGACCAGGGACGGCATCGGCACCATCCGGCTGGATCGGCCGCCGATGAACGCGCTGAACAAGCAGGTCCAAGAGGAGTTGCGCGCCGCTGCGGTCGAGGCCGCCGAGGATCCCGAGGTGCGCGCGGTCATTGTGTACGGCGGGGAGAAGGTCTTCGCCGCCGGCGCGGACATCAAGGAGATGGCCGACATGTCCTACGTGGACATGGCCGGACGGGCGGCCAACCTCTCCAGCGCCCTGGGTGCGTTCGCCCGGATCCCCAAGCCGGTGGTCGCCGCGATCACCGGATACGCCCTCGGCGGCGGCTGCGAGCTGGCGCTGGCCTGCGACTGGCGGGTGGTGGCCGAGAACGCCAAGCTCGGCCAGCCCGAGATCAAGCTGGGCGTCATCCCCGGAGCGGGAGGCACCCAGCGGCTGGCGCGCCTCGTCGGCCCGGCCCGGGCCAAGGACCTGATCATGTCGGGTCGGATGGTGGACGCCCAGGAAGCGCTGCGGATCGGCCTGGCCGACCGGGTGGTCCCGGCCGCCGAGGTGTACTCCGCCGCCGTCGAGCTGGTCACGCCGTACCTGAAGGGTCCGGTGCAGGCGCTGCGCGCGGCGAAGCTCGCGGTCGACGGCGGCCTGGAGATGGACCTCAACTCCGGCCTGGCCTGGGAGAGTCAGCTCTTCGCGGCGCTCTTCGCCACCGACGACCGGCGCGAGGGCATGGCCGCCTTCGTCGAGAAGCGCAAGCCGGACTTCACCGGGCGCTGACCCGAGAATGGTTCACATTCGGTTTACCGGCCAGTAGCGTGTGACTTTGATCGTGATCGTGGACGAGAGAGCGGAGCGGCGATGACGGAGCGGGTCGAAGGTCACGGTGGGCAGTTGGCGCTCGCGGCGCTGCGCGCGCACGGCGTACGGGAGATGTTCACCCTCTCCGGTGGGCACGTCTTCCCGCTCTACGACGCCGCTCACTCCGCCGGCTTCCCGCTCTACGACGTGCGGCACGAGCAGTCCGCGGTTTTCGCGGCTGAGGCGGTGGCCAAGCTCAACCGCCGCCCCGGCCTCGCCGTGCTCACCGCCGGCCCCGGCGTCACCAACGGCATCTCCGGGCTGACCAGCGCCTTCTTCAACGCCTCGCCGGTGCTGGTGCTCGGGGGCCGGGCCCCGCAGTTCCGCTGGGGCTCCGGCAGCCTCCAGGAGATGGACCACCTTCCCCTGGTCGCCCCGGTCACCAAGCACGCCGAGACGGTGTTCAGCGCCGACGACATCCCGCGTGCCGTCAACGCCGCGCTGAGCACCGCGCTCACCCCGCACCGGGGCCCGGTCTTCCTCGACCTGCCCCTGGAGGCGATCTTCTCGGTCGGCGACGTCGACCTGCCCGAGGTGGCCCCGCCCGCCCCGGTCCAGGCCGACCCGGAGGAGGTGGCGCGGGCCGCCGGGCTGATCGCCGCCGCCAGCCGTCCGGTGATCATCGCCGGCTCCGATGTGTACGCCGGAAATGCCGTCGACGCCCTGCGGGCCGCCGCCGAGGCGTTGCGGGTGCCCGTCTTCACCAACGGGATGGGCCGGGGCGCGCTGCCGCCGACCCACCCACTCGCCTTCGCCAAGGCCCGCCGGGTGGCCCTGCGCAACGCCGACGTGGTCGTCGTGATCGGCACCCCGCTGGACTTCCGGCTCGCCTTCGGCGACTTCGGCGATGCCAAGGTCGTGCACGTGGTGGACGCGCCGAGCCAGCGCGCCACCCACGTCGAGCCGGCCGCCTCGCCCGCCGGTGACCTGCGACTGATCCTCACCGCGTTCGCCGATCACCCCGGCGACCGGGCCGACCACGCCGACTGGGTCGCCGAGCTGCGCGTCGCCGAGGACGCCGCGAAGGCCCGCGACGCTGAGGAGATGGCCGCCGAGACCGACCCGATCCGCCCGGCCCGGGTCTACGGCGAGCTGCGCCGGGTCCTCGCCCCGGACGCCATCACCATCGGCGACGGCGGCGACTTCGTCTCGTACGCCGGGAAGTACCTGGAGCCGGCGCAGCCCGGCACCTGGCTCGACCCCGGCCCGTACGGCTGCCTCGGCACCGGCATGGGTTACGCGATGGGTGCCCGGGTCAGTCACCCGGACCGGCAGGTCTGCGTGCTGATGGGCGACGGCGCGGCCGGCTTCTCGCTGATGGACGTGGAGTCCCTGGTCCGCCAACAGCTCCCGGTGGTGATCGTGGTCGGCAACAACGGCATCTGGGGGCTGGAGAAGCACCCGATGCGCGCCATGTACGGCTACGACGTCGCCGCCGATCTCCAGCCCGGCCTGCGCTACGACCGCGTGGTCGAGGCCCTCGGGGGCGCGGGGGAGACGGTGGAGAAGGCTGCCGACCTCGCCCCGGCCCTGGACCGGGCCTTCGCCTCCGGCGTGCCGTACCTGGTCAACGTGCTGACCGACCCGGCCGACGCGTATCCCCGCTCCTCGAACCTGGCCTGACACCGTCCACCACCCGGGCTGATCGGCCGGTCAGCCCGGGTCACACCTCCGGGCGGTTCCCCTCGCGGGGCGGGTCCCCCTCGCGGCCGCGCAGGTCGTCCTCGCGCCGGCGCAGGTCCTCCTCCCAGCGGCGGAACAGCTCGGCGTCCTGCCGCCGGGAGCGCTCGGCGAGCGAGTCGAGGAACTCCGGGTCGTCGTCCGGGGCGAGGGGCCGGTGTGGGTCGCGCCCCGTGTTGCGCCCCGCGCCGGGTGCTGCGCCGCGCCCCGTGCCGGGTTCCGGCCGGGGAGCTCCCGGTCGGGAGGCGGTGCGCTCCCGGCCCGCGACGAACCAGGCGATCGAGCCGACCAGCGGGAAGATCAGGATCACCAGCACCCAGACGATCCGGGGTAACCGGCGGACCTGGCCCTCCTCGGCCGAGAGACAGCTGATCAGCGCGCAGACCGCGAGGGCGATCTGAGCCAGGAAGAGCAGGAAGTACAGCCGGACCATGTGCCCATCATGGCGCACCCCGCGCCGGTCGCCAAAGCCTGTGTGCCCCCCACGGCAGCGCTGTTTATCCGCTTTGTCTGCGGAATAGCCTGGATCGATGACCGATTTAGACGTGCTGACGCTGCGTGAGGCGTACGACAACCAGCTGCGGGCCCTGGCGCCGGATCCCCTGCCCACCGGGGTGACCGTGGAACGGGACGGGCCGTTGATCCGCATCCTCGGCCTGACCGACGGGGGTTTCCTCACGTACCGGGACCTCGGCGGCCTGACCGGGGCGGCGCTGGACGAGTTGATCGCCCGCCAGGTGGAGGTCTTCCGTGCCCGGGGCGAGCCGGTGGAGTGGAAGCTGCACGGCCACGACGTGCCGGCCGACCTGCCCGACCGGCTGCGGGCTGCCGGGTTCGTCCCGGACGAGCGGGAGACCGTCGTGATCGGCCTGGTCGCGCCGCTGGCGGCCACCCTCCCGGTGGTCCCCGAGGGGGTACGCCTGCGTGAGGTCACCGCCCGTGCCGACCTCGACCGGATCGTGGCCATGGAGGAGGAGGTCTGGAACGACAGCAGGGGTTTCCTGGCCGACGGGTTGGAGAGGGAGATCGCCGCCGACCCGCAGTCGCTCACCGTGGTGGTCGCCGAGGCGGGGGAGACCGTGGTCAGCGCCGGCTGGGTGCGGTACGTCCCGGGCACCGGCTTCGCCACCCTGTGGGGCGGCTCGACGCTGGAGGCCTGGCGGCGGCGGGGCGTCTATCGGGCGCTGGTCACCTACCGCGCGCGGCTGGCCGGCCAGCGGGACCGAACCCTGCTGCAGGTGGACGCCTCCGACGACAGCCGCCCGATCCTGGAGCGGATGGGACTCGTCCCGGTCACCACCACCACGCCCTACATCTACACTCCGTGACTATGGGGCAACAACTGACGGACGACGAGCGGCTCACCCTGAAGACCGGCGCGTTCGGCGCGGTCTTCCTGGTCTCGAACGCCGATCCCGGCATGCTCGCGATGTTCCGGGAGAGCTTCGCCGCCTCCGAGACGCTCGCGCAGGCGAGTGGCCCGGTGCGGGAGGCGCTCACCACCGGCCCGCTGCCGAGGCTGCCCCGGGACTCGGCCCTGGAGATCGAGTCGGTGGTGCTCCCGGCGCTGGGTCGGGCGCTGGACATCCTGCGGGAGAAGTCCCCGCAGGATGTGGCCGGCTACCGGTCGCTGGTGCTCGCCGCCGCCGACCGGGTGGCCCGGGCGCACCGGGGCGTGACGCCGGCCGAGGTGGCGGCGCTCGACAAGATCAGGTCGGCGCTGGCGGAGCTGGCCTGACCGTCCGCGTCGCGGCCCTCGTCCCGCCGTTGCGGGGCTGCCGCCGTCACGTCCGGCGATCCGGGGCGATGCGGGGGCGGTGAGCTGTGTCACTCGGAGGCCCCGAGAGTCGAAGCTACCTGTGGGTAACATTGGCGGGTGGGCAAATGCACAGCAGCCCGTGGTTGACCGGGCGTCAACGGACGCGCAAGGCTGCGCCCGAGACCGGCGAGCAATCGCCACACCAACAGGAGGGTCGTCGAATCGCGATGAACATCGTCGTACTCGTCAAGCAGGTGCCCGATTCGGGCGCGGACCGCAACCTGCGCTCTGACGACAACACCGTCGACCGCGGTTCGGCGAACAACGTCATCAACGAGATGGACGAGTACGCCATCGAAGAGGCGTTGAAGATCAAGGAGGCGCACGGCGGCGAGGTCACCATCCTGACCATGGGTCCGGACCGGGCGACCGAGTCGATCCGCAAGGCGCTCTCCATGGGGCCGGACAAGGCCGTCCACGTCGTCGACGACGCCCTGCACGGCTCCTGCGCCGTCGCGACCTCGAAGGTGCTCGCCGCCGCCCTGGGTCAGCTCAACGCCGACCTGGTGATCTGCGGGGCCGAGTCGACCGACGGCCGCGTCCAGGTCATCCCGCACATGATCGCCGAGCGTCTCGGCGTCGCCGCGCTGACCGGCGCGCGCAAGCTCACCGTCGACGGCGCCACCCTGACCGTCGAGCGGCAGACCGAGGAGGGCTACGAGGTGGTCACCGCCTCGACCCCGGCCGTCGTCTCCGTCTGGGACACCATCAACGAGCCGCGCTACCCGTCCTTCAAGGGCATCATGGCCGCCAAGAAGAAGCCGGTGCAGTCGCTCTCCCTGGCTGACCTCGGAGTCGCCCCGGCCGAGGTGGGCTTCGACGGCGCCACCAGCGCCGTGCTGGAGCACAGCAAGCGGCCGCCGCGCTCCGGCGGCGCGAAGGTCACCGACGAGGGCTCCGGCGGCGTTGCGCTGGTCGAGTTCCTCGCCACCGAGAAGTTCGTGTAAGGGGTCTGGACATGTCTGAGGTTCTCGTCGTCGTCGAAGCCACCCGGGAATTCGGCGTCAAGAAGGTCACCCTGGAGATGCTCACCCTCGCCCGCGAGCTGGGCACGCCGAGCGCGGTCGTGCTCGGTGGCCCCGGCGCCGCAGCGGCGCTGAGCACCAAGCTCGGCGAGTACGGCGCGGAGAAGATCTACGCTGCCGAGAGCGAGGAGATCGACGGCTACCTGGTGGCCCCGAAGGCCACCGTGCTGGCCGAGCTGGTCCGGCGGGTGCAGCCGGCCGCCGTGCTGCTCGCCTCCGCCCAGGAGGGCAAGGAGATCGCCGCCCGGCTGGCCGTCAAGCTGGACAACGGCATCCTGACCGACGTGGTCGGCCTCGCCGCCGACGGCACCGCCACCCAGGTCGCGTTCGCCGGCTCGGCGATCGTGAAGTCCAAGGTCACCCGCGGTCTGCCGCTGGTCACGGTCCGGCCGAACTCGGTCACCCCGGCCCCGGCCGCCGCCACCCCCACCGTCGAGCAGCTCACCGTGTCGGTCACCGACACCGACAAGCTGGCCAAGGTCGTTGACCGGGTGGCCGAGCAGAAGGGCTCCCGCCCAGAGCTGACCGAGGCCGGCGTGGTCGTCTCCGGCGGTCGTGGCGTCGGCAACGCCGACAACTTCAAGCTGGTCGAGGAGTTGGCCGACCTGCTCGGCGGCGCCGTCGGCGCATCCCGCGCGGCCGTCGACTCCGGCTTCTACCCGCACCAGTTCCAGGTGGGCCAGACCGGCAAGACGGTCTCCCCGCAGCTCTACGTCGCGCTCGGCATCTCCGGTGCCATCCAACACCGCGCCGGCATGCAGACCTCGAAGACCATCGTCGCCGTGAACAAGGACGGCGAGGCCCCGATCTTCGAGCTGGCTGACTTCGGCGTCGTCGGCGACCTCTTCAAGATCGTCCCCCAAGCCGCCGAAGAAATCCGCAAGCGCAAATAACCCCCCGCCTGCGGGCCTTCGCAAATACGCGGAAAGAGTGGCTATCCGAGACTGGATAGCCACTCTTTCCGCGTATTTGGCCACCCGAGCGGGGGAGGGGGTGGGGAGGTTGATCGGCGGGCCGGGGAGCTGAGCCGGCCCGCCGATCAGCCCGTCAGTGCGCCCCTCAGCAGGCTGTCGCCGGAGTGGGCGGGCTTGTTGTCGTAGCGCTCGGCGGAGACGTCCACCACCGAGTAGGTCCGTACGTCCACGTTCGGGGGCAACGGTAGCAGCGCATCGCCCGTGCCGGAGTTGAGTACTCCGACCGAGAACATCCGCATTGTCTTCGGATCGATCAGCCAGACCTCGTAGTACCCCGGAATCTTCGGGAGATTCGCCACATGCAGGTGCAGTTGGCCGTCGGTGAACACCCGGGCGTCCCCGTTGGCGTCCCGCGACGTCGTGCCGTACGCCGACAGTTGCCCGCCGGCCAGCACCACGCGCTCCGGCGGCCGGGGATCGTCGGCGGTGTTGGACAGGACGGCGAGCGTGCCGACCACCCCGATCGCGGCGGCGGCCACTGCGGTCGCCACGGTCCCCGCCCAGCGGGGAAGCCGCCGCCGACCCCGCCGAACCCTCGACCCGCCGGTGGCCGTCCCGCCCCCGGTGGCCGGGCGGGCGGCGCCGGTGGCCCCGTCGCCAGTGGCCCTTGCGCCGTGGGTGGCCGGGCGGGTCCCGGTCGTCCCCGCCGCTCTCGGCATCGGCGCGGTGTGCCGGTCGTCGCCCGAGGGCAAGCTGTCGGCGGTGGTGATCTCCGCTGCGGTGTGCCGGTCGTCGCCCGAGGGCAGGCTGCCTGCGGTGGTGATCTCCGCGAGGATGCCCTGCCAGACATGCGCGGGAGGGTCGGGCAGGTCGTTCAGGCCCCGGGTGCCGGCACCCAGGCCGGCGACGTGCCGGAGACCGGTCACCTCATTTCGGCAGTGCGCGCAGGCGCCGAGGTGGCGGGCCTCGCCGCTGTCGGCCTCGCTCTCACCGAGCGCCAGAAAAACCAGCCGGTCGTGCTCCAGGTGCGGCACCGTCCACCTCCCATCTGCGTTTCAGGCTCGCCATGCCACGGCGGATGTGGCTCTTCACCGTGCCCAGCGGCACGCCGGTCGCCGTGGCGATCTGCTGGTGGGTCAGGTCGTCGTAGAAGGCCAGCTCCAGCATGCGGCGCTGGTCGTCGGGGAGTCGGGCCAACTCGTCAGCGAGTACCAGGCGGTCGACCACCGTGTCCGGGTCCTGGCCGGCCGGGACCGGTTCGGGTAGTCGCCGGACCGTCTCCACCACCTGGGTCTCTCGTGCGGAGGCGCGCAGCCGGTCGATCACCTTGCGCCGGCCGATGCCGAGCAGCCAGCCGATCAGCGAGCCCTTGGCCTGGTCGAAGGTGTCCCGCCCGAGCCAGGCGGCGACGAAGGTCGCCTGGGTCACGTCCTCCGCGTCGCTGCGGTTGGCCAGGGTGCTCGTGGCCAGGTGCAGGACGGCGCGGCCGTACCGGTCGTAGGCCTCCCGCAGCGCGGCCTCGTCGCCGGCGCGAAACCGCTCGGCGAGGTCGTCGGGGGGTGGCGGATCGGGTTCCTGCTGCACCGCTGTCACCGGGCGGTTCGCCTTCCATGGGGCATGGCCGACTGTAGCCCGCACAGTCATCGCCCCCACTCTCGTGGTCGGTAAGCGCCTGCACTCTTCTCACCTCCTCTTCGTCCGGGACGGCGGCTTCGGATGCGGTCGGCGCGAAGAAGAAGAAATTCGTCCCGATCGCATCCGGGGGTTCGCCGGCCGGCGTATCCATCTCTGCACGACAGACCTGACGAACCAGCACGAACTACCAGGAGGAAGACATGCAGCTCCCGAACTTTGGTCGGGTCGCCGCAGGGGGCGCGGTTGCCGCGCTCGCGTTTGCCGGCGTCGGCGCCCTCACCGCGACGCCTGCCTTCGCCGCCACCAGCAAGGTCTCCGTCGTCCACGGAATCCCGGACACCCCCGTCGACGTGTACGTCAACGGCAAGAAGACGCTCAACAACTTCAAGCCGGGCGACGTGGCCGGCCCGCTGAGCCTGAAGCAGGGCGCGTACGACATCGCCCTGACCAAGCCGGGCGAGGCGCTCGACAAGGCGATCCTGACCGTCGACGACGCCGAGGTCCCGGGCGGGGCGAACATCAGCCTCGCCGCGCACCTCGACGCGGCCGGCAAGCCGAAGATCACCCCGTTCGTCAACGACACCGCCAAGCTCGCCGCCGGGAAGGCCCGGCTGATCGTCCGGCACACCGCCGCCGCCCCGGCGGTGGACGTGCGGGCCGGTGGCAAGCCGATCTTCGAGGACCTGACCAACCCGAACGAGGTCAAGGCCGACGTCGACGCCGGCACGGTCAAGGCCGACGTGGTGCTCGCCGGCACCGACACCGTGGCGATCGGCCCGGCGGAGCTGGCCCTGAAGGAGGGCACCGCCACCATCGTCTACGCGACCGGCTCTGCCGAGGACAAGAACCTCGACCTGGTGGCCCAGACGATCACCGGCCTGCACTCCGCCCCCGGCGGCGTGCCCAGCGGCACCGGCGGCCAGGCCGGGACCGGTGTGCAGACCTGGTGGTACGCGTTGGCCGGTGCCGGCGTACTGCTGCTGGTCGGCGGCGGCGCGCGGGTGGCCACCGCCCGGGTCGGTCGCCGGTGACGGTGCGCAACCGCGGCGCGCTGGCGGCCATGGCCGCCGGCGTTGCCGCGCTCACCGTCGCGGGCGTGGTGGCCTGCGGCTCGGGTCCCGCCAAGGACGTCGGCGCGCAGGACGCGGCGGCCCTGGCCACCGCACCGTCGTCGCCCACCGAGGGTGCCCCGGCCGGCCCGTCGGTCGCGGTCGCCCCGGGCGATCTGCCGGCCGGCGAGAAAACCGTCCCCCCGGTACGGCTGCGCATTCCCTCGATCGACGTCACTGCCCGGGTCGATCCCGTCGGGATCAACCGGAGCACCGACGAGTTCGAGGTGCCGCCCAGCGTCGACCAGGTCGGCTGGTACCGGTACGGCCCCGGGCTGGAGACCGCCGCCGGTTCGGTGGTGATCGCCGGCCACGTCGACAGCGCCGAGCAGGGCAAGGGGGCGTTCTATCGGCTCCGCGAGCTGGACCGGGGTGACACCCTCACCGCCACCGGCAGCGACGGGCGGCCGCGCGGCTACCGGGTCGTCGCCCGCGAGGAATACGCCAAGACGAAGATCCCGCTGGACCGGTACTTCGCCCGGGACGGCAAACCGAGACTGACCCTGATCACCTGCGGCGGCCCGTTCGACGCCCGGACCCGGCACTACCGCGACAACATCGTGGTCACCGCCGTACCGGCGTAGGAGGCCGGCCGTCGACGTACAACTGGGTGGTTTTCCGCCCACCTCGCGCCCGCGCCCCGGTGGCCCACCCGCCCCCGGGGCGCGGGTGCCCTCCGGCCTCCGGCCGGCGCGGGCCCGGTCAGTAGGCTGAACGGTGATGGCATATCTGGATCACGCCGCGACGACTCCGATGCTCGACGAGGCACTGGAGGCGTACCTCGCCACCGCCCGCGAGGTCGGCAACGCTTCGTCACTGCACGCGGCGGGCCGGCGGGCCCGGCGTCGGGTGGAGGAGTCCCGCGAGCGGGTGGCCGCCGTGCTGGGCGCCCGCCCGTCCGAGGTGATCTTCACCGGTGGCGGCACGGAGAGCGACAACCTCGCGGTCAAGGGGGTCTTCTGGGCCCGCCGGTCCGTGGACGCGGCCCGGCGGCGGGTGGTTTCCAGCGCCGTTGAGCACCATGCTGTGCTCGACGCGGTCGACTGGCTGGCCGCCCACGAGGGGGCCGAGGTGGGCTGGCTGCCGGTGGACGCAGCGGGGCGGCTTGACCCGGAGACGTTGCGCGCCGAGCTGGCCGCGCACGGTGACGGGGTCGCCGTGGTCACCGCCATGTGGGCCAACAACGAGGTGGGCACCCTCCAGCCGGTCGCCGCGCTGGCCGCCGTCGCCGCCGAGCACGGTGTGCCCTTCCACACCGACGCGGTCCAGGCCGTCGGCCAGGTGCCGGTCGACTTCGCCGCTGGCGGGGTCTCCGCGCTCACCGTCACCGGGCACAAGCTGGGCGGCCCCATGGGGGTCGGCGCGCTGCTGCTCGCCCGGGACGTCGCGGCCACGCCGCTGCTGCACGGCGGCGGCCAGGAGCGCGACGTCCGCTCCGGCACGCTGGACACCGCCGGCATCGTCGCCTTCGCGGTCGCGGTGGAGGCGGCCGTGAAGGGCCAGCAGGAGTACGCGGTACGGGTGGCCACCCTCCGCGACGACCTGGTGGAGCGGGTCCGGCACGCCGTTCCCGAGGTGGTCTTCAACGGCGATCCCGTCGACCGCCTGCCGGGTAACGCGCACTTCTCCTTCCCCGGCTGCGAGGGGGACGCACTGCTGCTCCTGCTCGACGCCCAGGGCATCGCCTGCTCGACGGGCTCGGCGTGCTCCGCCGGGGTGGCCCAGCCCTCGCACGTGCTGATCGCGATGGGCGCCGACGATGACCGGGCCCGCTCCTCCCTGCGCTTCACCCTCGGCCACACGAGCACCCAGGCCGACATCGACGCCCTGGTCGCCGCGCTCCCGGTCGCGGTCGACCGGGCCCGCCGGGCCGCCGCCCTCCGCAACCCTCGTTGACCCGGCCCCCGGGTAGGCTCGGGTGGGGAAGGGAGCGTGACGGGGTGAGGGTTCTGGCGGCCATGTCGGGCGGGGTGGACTCCGCCGTGGCGGCGGCGCTGGCCGTGGAGGCCGGGCACGACGTCACCGGCGTGCACCTGGCGCTGGCCCGCAACCCGCAGACCTACCGCACCGGGGCACGCGGGTGCTGCACCCTGGAGGACTCTCGGGACGCCCGGCGGGCCGCCGACGTGATCGGCATCCCGTTCTACGTCTGGGACATGGCCGACCGGTTCCACTCCGATGTGGTCGCCGACTTCGTCGCCGAGTACGCGGCCGGCCGTACCCCGAACCCCTGCCTGCGCTGCAACGAGAAGATCAAGTTCGCCGCGGTGCTGGACCGGGCCGTCGCGCTGGGCTTCGACGCCGTGGTCACCGGCCACCACGCCCGGCTCGGCCCGGACGGCCTGCTGCGCCGCAGCGTCGACCTCGCGAAGGACCAGTCGTACGTCCTCGCGGTGTTGACCCGCGCCCAGCTCGACCGGTCCGTCTTCCCGCTCGGCGACTCGACCAAGGTGCAGGTCCGCGAGGAGGCGGCCCGGCGCGGGCTCGCCGTGGCGGACAAGCCGGACTCGCACGACATCTGCTTCATCGCCGACGGCGACACCCGCGGCTTCCTCGCGGGGCGGCTCGGCGAGGCACCCGGCGACGTGGTCGACGCGCTCACCGGCGCGGTGGTGGGCAGCCACACCGGTGCGTACGCGTACACGGTGGGGCAGCGGCGCGGCCTGCACCTGGACCGTTCAGCCCCCGACGGCCGGCCGCGCTATGTGCTCTCGATCACCCCGAAGACCAACACCGTGACGGTGGGTCCGGCGGAGGCGCTGGACGTCTCCGCGGTGCGCGCCGAGCGTCTCGTGTGGACCGGCGGCGAGCGGCCGACCGCGCCGATCGAGTGCGAGGTGCAGCTGCGCGCTCACGGCGACGTGGTTCCGGCCGCCGTCGAGCTGACCGGTGACACCCTCCGCGCCGAGCTGCGCCGCCCGGTGCGCGGTGTCGCCGCCGGCCAGGCCGTGGTGGCCTACCGGCCGGACCCGGCTGGCGACGTGGTGCTCGGCTCCGCCACCATCGCCGGCTGAGGCCCACCACCATCGGCCGGCTGAGGCCCACGGTCACCGTGGTGAGCTGGGGTCCGCCGCCGGCCGGCGTCCCGTCCCGCCCCTTGACGGTGGCGGCCCGTATACCCTTCGCTCGTGACAGATCTTGCGTGGCCCTGGCCCGCCGGCGCGGCGACCGGCATCGGTTCGCTGCCCGGCACCGACGTCGCCGAGGCGCAGCGGATCGTCCTCGGTGAGCTGCCCGGGTTGTCCCACCTGCCCGAGCTGCCCGCGCGCGGGCCGGGGGCAGACCTGATCGGCCGTACCGGCGGCCTGCTGGCCGAGCTGCCCGTCGAGCTGTATGTGGGTCGCTGGCGGGTCGCCCCCCGCCCGGGGCGGGACCTGCGCCGAGCCCGGGACCTCCTGGAACGCGACCTCGACCAGCTCGCCGAGCAGGCCGAGGAGTACGCGGGGACGATCAAGGTGCAGGCCGCCGGCCCGTGCACCCTCGCCGCCTCGCTCGAGCTGCCGATCGGCGGCCGGATGCTGCGCGACCCCGGCGCGGTGCGGGACCTCACCGGCTCCCTCGCCGAGGGGCTGCGCATACACGTCGCCGCGGTCACCCGCAGGCTGCCCCGCGCCACGGTGCTGCTCCAACTCGATGAGCCGTCCCTGCCGACCGTGCTGGCCGGGCGGGTGCCCACCGAGAGTGGCCTCGGCGCGTACCGCCCGGTGTCGGAGCCCGACGCGGCGGCCCTGCTGCGCACGGTGGTCGACGCGGTCGGGGTGCCGGTCGTGGTGCACTGCTGCGCGCCGGACGTCCCGCTGGAGCTGATCCGTTCGACCGGCGCCGCCGCGGTCGGGCTGGACCTGAGCCTGGTGCGGGGCCTGGACCCGCTCGGCGAGGCCATCGACGCCGGGCTCGGGCTGCTGGTCGGCGCCGCACCGGCCACCCCGCCGCCGGACGGTCGCGCGCCGACTTCCGCCCAGGTCGCCGACCGGGTACGTCAGCTCTGGGACCGCCTCGGCTTCCCGCGCCGCCGGCTCGCCGAGCAGGTGGTGGTCACCCCGGCCTGCGGCCTCGCGGGGGCCACCCCGCAGTACGCCCGGGCGGTGCTGGCGGCGTGCCGGGACGCGGGGCGGCGATTCGCCGAGGACTGACGTTTCCTGTCGTACCCGGTGGGCAGGATGACGCCATGATTGGACACCTGCGTTCCACGGTGATCGATTGCCCCGATCCCCGCGCCCTCGCCACCTTCTACGCCGAGCTGCTGGGCCTGCCGGTGGCGGATGAGGACTCCGACGACGACTGGGTGGTGCTCGGCGGCCCGGTGGGCCACCAGCCCCGGCTCGCCTTCCAGCAGGCACCCGACCTGCGCGCGCCGACCTGGCCGGACCCGGAGCGGCCCCAGCAGTTCCACCTCGACGTCACCGTCTCCGACATCGAGACCGCCGAGAAGGCGGCGCTGGCGCTCGGCGCGCGGCGGCTCCCCGGCGAGGGGGAGGGCTTCCGGGTCTACGCCGATCCGGCCGGTCACCCGTTCTGCCTCTGCTGGGATTGACCCGCGCCCACCTGGCGATGGTTGCGTCCACCGGGCATCATCGCCAGGATGATCGACTCCTCGCTCCGGCGGGCCTCCGGCTCGCTCTTCGGCCTCGCCTACGGTGATGCGCTGGGCCGACCGACCGAGTTCCTGACCGTCGCCGAGATCCACCGCCGGTACGGCCCGTCCGGGCCCTGTGAGTTGGAGGGCGATCCGGCACTGGTCACCGATGACACCCAGATGGCGCTCGCGGTGGCCTGGGCGCTGCACGACGCGCCGGTGCTCACCCCGGAGGCGGTCGAGCCGCTGCTGCGCAAGCGCTTCCTGGCCTGGGCGATCAGCCCGGAGAACAACCGCGCCCCCGGGATGACCTGCCTACGGGCCTGCGCGGAGCTGTCCCGGGGAGTGCGCTGGCAGGAGGCGACCGTGGCCGGCTCGAAGGGCTGCGGCGCCAACATGCGGGTCACCCCGGTCGGGCTGCTCCCCGTCGACCTGGACACCCTGGCCGGTCTCGCCCAGCTCCAGGCCGGGCTGACCCACGGCCACCCCACCGGGCTGGCCGCCAGCGAGCTGACCGCGTACGCGGTCCGGCTGCTCTGCGACGGCACGGCGCTGGCCGAACTGCCGGCGCTGCTCGCCGAGCGGGCCCGCGAGCAGCGCCGGGTCTACCGGGCGGACTGGCTCGGTGACCTGTGGCAGCGCCCCGGCGTGGACTCGCCGCAGGAGTTCATCGCCCGTGGCTGGGACGAGTGCCTGGGCGCCCTGGGCCGACTGACCACGACGCTCGCCCGCCCCGACGACGGCGGCGACCCGTGCCGGCGTACCGGTGAGGGATGGGTGGCCGAGGAGGCCCTGGCAACCGCGCTGCTCTGCGCCCTCTGGCACGCCGACGACCCGGTCGGCGCGCTGGCCCGGGGCGCCACCACCGCCGGCGACTCCGACTCGATCGCCGCGCTGGCCGGCGCCTTCGTCGGCGCCGCCCACGGCATGCCCGCCTGGCCGGCCGACTGGTCCACCCGCATCGAGTACGCCGACCAACTAACTACCCTCACCACCCCCCACAACTAACCCCCCACCCCACCCCACCCCACCCCTTCCCGCCCCCGCCCCGCCCCGCCCCGCCCCGTTGATCATGAAGTTATAGCTACGACACGCCGGGGTGGCCGGCAATAACTTCATGATCAACGGGGCGGGGCGGGGGCGGGGGCGGGGGCGGGGGCGGGGGTTAGGGGGTGGGGAGGTGGGGGAGGGCGGTCAGTTGGCGCCAGAGGTGGGGGGCGAGCTGGCCGGCGTGGTCCTGGAAGGCCGCGGTGGTGACGCGGATGGGCTCGCTGATGTCGAGGAAGCTGTCGTGCTCGGCGTCGGGGTCCCAGTCGCGGGTGGGAATGCGGACATGATCGTCCCGGTCGGACTTGTCCTGACTGGTGATCTTGAGTACGTCGGCACCCCGGCCGTCGGCCCGCAGCACGAGACAGGGGCGGATCTTCGAGCCACTACCGTCGGCGTACGGGACGTCGGCCCACCAGATATCCCCGGGACGCGGCGTGCCGGCGGGGGCGGTGGTCCGTTCGGCGGCGCGCGGCCGGGGCGGGGCGGCCGGACGGCCGGAGGAGCGTGTGTCGGTACCCCGGCCGGGGCGGGTGGTGGTGCCCTTCGGGCGCGGCCTGGACCGCTCGGGTCGGGATCGGTTCCGCCGGGCACGGGCAGGGTCGGCGTTGCGCCGGCGCCACTCGCTCCACGCCCAGCCGGCCGCGACGGCCAGCGCGATCACCAGCGTCCAGAGCAGCCAGTCCGGCATCCGTTCCCCCTTTTTCCGCGCCGGCCCGAGCCCCTCCGACGGTGCGGCGATCCTCGCACGTCGGCGGCGCGGCGGCCCGTCGGGCGCGGCGTGCGACCGGTGGATTGTCCCACCGGACCGATACGGTGCGGGGGTAGCTTGATCACGGGAGGTCGCACGACGTGTCCGGTAGCGGCGAGGTGTCGGGGAGCGGCAGGGTGTCCGAAAGCGGCAGAGCGTCGAGGAGCGGCAGAGCGTCTCAGGACGACCCGGCGTCGGCGGCCGAACCATCGGCGGAGGCCGACGGGGAGTCGTCGGGCGGCGCGAGGTCCGGGGCGGGCGGGGAGTCGTCGGGCGGCGCGAGGTCCGGGGCGGGCGGGGAGTCGTCGGGCGGCGCGAGGTCCGGGGCGGGCGGGGAGTCGTCGGGCGGCGCGAGGTCTGAGGCCGACGGGGAGTCGTCGGGCGGCGCGAGGTCTGAGGCCGACGGGGAGTCGTCGGGCGGCGCGAGGTCTGAGGCCGACCGGGAGACGTCGGGCGATCCGAAGGCCGGTGCCGATCCGAAGGCCGGTGCGGTGGCGGAGGATGTCGTCCCGCAGCGGGTCACCCCGGCGCAGGAGGCGGCGGCGGGCACCGAGCCGACCATCGAGGCGCGGGAGCGGCACGCCACCCTGAGTCAGGAGCTGACCGAGCACCAGTACCGCTACTACGTGCTGGACGCCCCGATCATCACCGACGCCGAGTTCGACCGGCAGTTGCGCGAGTTGGAGGCGCTGGAGGCGGAGTTCCCCGCCCTGCGCACCCCGGACTCCCCGACTCAGCGGGTCGGCGGCACGTTCTCCACCGACTTCACCCCGGTCACCCACGCCGAGCGGCTGCTCTCCCTCGACAACGCGTTCGCCGACGAGGAGTTGGCGGCCTGGGCCGAGCGGGTGGAGCGGGACGCGGGCGGTCCGGCGCCCTACCTGTGCGAGCTCAAGGTGGACGGGCTGGCGATCAACCTGACCTACGAGAAGGGCCGGCTGGTCCGCGCGGCCACCCGGGGCGACGGGCGCACCGGCGAGGACGTCACCGCCAACGTCCGCAGCATCCGGGACGTCCCGGCCCGGCTGACCCCGTCCGACGAGTTCCCCGACGTGCCTGAGTTCATCGAGGTGCGCGGTGAGATCTACTTCCCGGTGGCCGCCTTCGCCGATCTCAACGCCGGCCTGGTCGAGCAGGGCAAGGAGCCCTTCGCCAACCCGCGCAACGCTGCTGCCGGCAGCCTGCGCCAGAAGGACCCGCGGGTCACCGCGTCGAGGCCGCTGCGGCTGGTGGTGCATGGCATCGGCTCCCGGCGCGGCTACACCCCGACCGCCCAGTCCGAGGCGTACGCGGCGTTGCGGGCGTGGGGGTTGCCGACCAGTGACCGCTGGCGGGTGGTGCCCGACCTGTCCGGTGTCGCCGAGTTCATCGCGTACTACGCCGAGCACCGGCACGACGTCGAGCACGAGATCGACGGCGTGGTGGTCAAGGTGGACCCGGTCTCCATCCAGGGCCGGCTCGGCTCGACCAGCCGGGCCCCGCGCTGGGCGATCGCCTTCAAGTACCCGCCGGAGGAGGTCAACACCAAGCTGCTCGACATCGACGTCAACGTCGGCCGCACCGGCCGGGTCACCCCGTTCGCCGTGCTGGAGCCGGTTCGGGTGGCCGGCTCCACGGTGGCCCTGGCCACCCTGCACAACGCGCGCGAGGTGGAACGCAAGGGCGTGCTGATCGGCGACACGGTGGTGATCCGCAAGGCCGGCGACGTGATCCCCGAGGTGCTCGGCCCGGTGGTCGACCTGCGGCCCGCCGACGCCCGGCCGTTCGTCATGCCGACCAACTGCCCGGCCTGCGGCACCCCGCTCGCCCCGGCAAAAGAGGGCGACATCGACATCCGCTGCCCCAACAGCCGCAGTTGCCCCGCGCAGTTGCGCGAGCGGGTCTTCCACCTGGCCGGGCGAGGCGCGTTCGACATCGAGGTGCTGGGCTACAAGGGCGCGGCGGCGTTGCTGGACGCGCAGATCATCGTGGACGAGGGCGACCTGTTCGGCCTCGACGCGGAGCAGTTGGCCGGGTCGCCGTTCTTCGTCAACAAGGACGGCAGCCTCGGCACCAACGCCGTGAAGCTGCTCGACAACCTTGCCGTGGCCAGGGAGCGTGACCTGTGGCGGGTGCTGGTGGCGCTCTCCGTCCGGCACGTTGGCCCGACCGCAGCCCAGGCCCTTGCCCGGCACTTCCGCTCGATGGCGGCGATCGAGGCGGCCACCGAGGAGGAACTCTCCTCGGTCGACGGCGTCGGCCCGACGATCGCGGCCAGCATCATCGAGTGGTTCGCCGTCGACTGGCACCGCGAGGTGGTCCGCAAGTGGGCCGAGGCGGGCGTACGGATGGCCGAGGAGGCCGGCGACGAGGGGCCGCGCCCGCTGGAGGGGCTCACCGTCGTGGTGACCGGCACCCTCGTCGGGTTCTCCCGGGACCAGGCGGCCGAGGCGATCCAGACCCGGGGCGGCAAGGTCACCGGATCGGTCTCGAAGAAGACCAGCTTTGTGGTGGTGGGGGAGAACCCCGGCTCCAAGGCGGAGAAGGCGGTCGGTCTGAAGCTGTCGGTGCTGGACGAGGAGGGTTTCCGGGTCCTGCTCGACCAGGGCCCGGACGCGGCCCGGGAGGTGGCCCGCGTCATCGAGTGACGCGGCCCGGGAGGTGGCCCGCGTCGTCGAGTGATGTGGCCCGGCGCGTCTTGACCGGACCTGCCGCGCATACCAACTTAATTACGACTACGACCGATTCGTGGCTGTCGTCTCGGACAAACCGGCACTCAGGGCGTTTCATGGGGGGCACGACGGGCGCAGGGCCCGCCGCGACCACTACCCGGGAGGTGCGATGGGGGCCGTCGATCCGCGAAACTCCGTCCCGCCGGGACGGGTGGCGCCCTTCTTCGGCTTCGTCGCCGCCGTCACGGCGTTGGCGCTGGGGGTCTCGGCGGGGCCGCTGACCGCCCTGCCGGGTCGGCTCGCCGAGCTGCCGGCGGCGTTCTGGACGATGGCGGCGCTGGCCGTGGTCTGCGACGCCCGGCCGTTCGTGCCGCCGGGGCGGCGGCAGTCGTCGGCGGTCTTCCCGTCCACCTGCTTCACCTTTGCCATCCTGCTGGGCTGGGGGCTCGGCCCGGCCGTGGCGGTGCAGACGGTGGCGGTGGTCGTCTCCTCCTTGCGGACGGGACAGGCCGGGTGGCGGGCCGGCTTCAACGCCGCCCAGTACGCCTGCGCCCTCGCCGCCGCCGCCGTGGTCACCGGCCTCGGGCCGGGTGAAATTTTCGACGGTGGGCGGCTGAGCTGGGGCGACGTGCTGGCGGTGGGCGGGGCGGCGGCGGCCTGGTTCGCGGTCAACTACGGCCTGGTCAGTGCGGCCATCCGGCTGCGGTTCGGGGACCGCTGGTGGCCCGGCGTCCGGTCGGGCCTGGGCTACGAGCTGATCTCCACCGGGTCGCTGCTGCTGCTCGCCCCGGTGCTGGTGGCCGCCGCCCGGGCCAGCGCCGCGCTGATCCCGCTGGTGCTGGTGCCGCTCTTCGCGGTGTACCGGATGGCCCGGCTCGCCGTCGAACAGGAACAGCTCGGCGCGCTCGACCCGCTCACCGGCCTGCCCAACCGCAAGGCGCTGCTGACGGAGGTGGCCGAGCAGGTCCACCTGCACGCCGAGCGGGCGGCCCGGGGCGACCAGGACGCCCACTTGGCGCTGCTGCTGATCGACCTGGACCGGTTCAAGAACGTCAACGACGCGCTCGGTCACGCCGTGGGTGACCGGCTGCTGGTCGAGGTGAGCGCCCGGCTGGCCGGCGCCGTGCGGGAGCAGGACCTGCTCGCCCGCCTCGGCGGGGACGAGTTCGCCATCCTCGCCACCGGGCTGACCGGCGTGGACGCCGCCCGGGAGCGGGCCGAACGGCTGGTGGGCGCGCTCGCCGAGCCGGTGGCGCTCGACGGCCTGCCGCTGGACGTCGGCGGCTCCATCGGCATCGCGATCTACCCCGAGCACGGTGAGGACTTCGCCACCCTGATGCGCCACGCCGACGTGGCGATGTACGACGCGAAGCACCGCAACGACACCGTCGCCGTGTACGCCGCCGAGTCCGACCACAACTCCGCCGAGCGGCTGGGTCTCCTGGCTGACCTGCGGCGCGTACTCGAAGCGGGTCCGGTGGGGGCGGCGGGGCGGGACGACCGGGGGGTCGCCGGGGTGCGTGGTGGGGACGGCGCCGCGCTGCCCGCAGCCCTCGCCCCGACGGTCGCCGACCGGCCGGGACGATCGACCGGCGGGGCGGCCCGGTGGGGGGCGCGCCGGCGCCGGGAGCGTCCGGCGTCCGCCCACCCCGACGAGCTGATCGACCGGATCGTCACCGCCGCCGACCCGCTCCGGCGGCGTGCCGCCGTGGCCGGGGACGGGCCGCAGCAGCCGGGGGAACCGGGCGGCACCGTGGCGGCGGAGGAGGGGGTCGACCGTGGGGCCGGGCCGGGAACACCGGTGGCGTACGCCGAGCCGGCCGGCCGGCACCCGGCGCCCGGCGAGGTCGGCGAGGTCGGCGAGGTCGGCGAGATCACCATGTACTACCAACCCCAGGTCGCCATCGCCACCGGCGAGGTGGTGGGCGTGGAGGCGCTGCTGCGCTGGCGGCACCCGCGCCGGGGCATGGTCGACCCGGAGGAGCTGATCCGGGTCGCCGAGCAGAGCGCGGTGATGCGGCTGCTCACCCGCCGGGTGGTCGACGACGTGGTGGGGCAGTTGGCGAAGTGGTCGGCGGCCGGGATCACCCTGCGGGCCGCGCTCAACGTCAGCGTCCGGGACCTGCACACCGGCGAGATCGCCGATCAGATCGCCGACCGGCTCGCCCGGTACGGTGTCCACCCCGAGCGGCTGCAACTGGAGATCACCGAGGGCGCACTGATGGCGGATCCGCGCCGGGTGCTGGCCACGATCTCCCGGCTGCACACCATCGGGGTGGCCATCGCGCTGGACGACTTCGGCACCGGTTACTCGTCGATGCAGCACCTGCGCCGGTTGCCGCTGTCCGAGGTGAAAGTGGACCGGTCGTTCGTGCTCGGGATGGCCGACGACGCGGACGACGCGGCGATCGTCCGGTCGATGATCGAGCTGGCTGGGGCGCTGGGGCTGCGGGTCGTCGCCGAGGGGGTGGAGGACGAGCGGACCTGGCGGCTGCTGCACGCCGCCGGCTGCGACGTGGCGCAGGGCTGGTTCTACGCCCGGCCGATGCCCGCCGAGGAGTTGGCCACCTGGCTGGCCCGGTACCGGCCGCTGCGCCCGGCGGCGCGGGAGGCGGGGACTCGACCCCCGCAGGCGCGCTGAGCGCGGGCCCGCGTGCCGCCGGCGGGGCCGGAGGGGGAGTCGGGGACGCCCGGTGGGTGCTGGACAATAGACTCGCTCCGGTCACCGCATGTCATCGTCATCCCGGCACGCGGCGACCCACCGCCGGAACAGCACGACAGCCACGAAGGGGGCACTGATGGCCGCCATCTCCCGCGAGGAGGTCGCGCACCTGGCGCGACTGTCGCGGCTCGCCGTCACGGAGGAGGAGCTGGACACCTTCGCCGGCCAGCTCGACACGATCCTCCAGGCGGTCGCCCAGGTCGGCGAGGTCGCCGCGGCCGACATTCCGCCGACCTCGCACTCCGTACCGCTGACGAACGTGCTGCGTGAGGACGTGGTGGTGCCGGGTCTGACCCCGGCGGAGGCGCTGTCGGGCGCGCCCGACGCGGAGGAACAGCGGTTCCGCGTCCCGCGGATCCTGGACGAGGATGTGGCGTCATGAGCGAGCTGATCACGAAGACCGCGACGGAGATCGCCGCGCTGGTCGCCAGCGGGGAGGCCTCGGCAGTCGAGGTGACCCGGGCGCACCTGGACCGGATCTCCGCCGTCGAGGAGCGGGTGCACGCCTTCCTGCACGTCGACACCGAGGGGGCGCTCGCCGCCGCCCGGTCCGTGGACGAGCGCCGGGCCGCCGGCGAGGAGTTGGGCCCGCTGGCCGGGGTCCCGGTCGCGGTCAAGGACGTGCTCACCACCAAGGGCGTGCCGACCACCGTCGGCTCGAAGATCCTCGAGGGCTGGCGTCCGCCGTACGACGCGACCATCGTGCAGCGGCTGCGGGCCGCCGGCACGGTGATGCTCGGCAAGACCAACATGGATGAGTTCGCGATGGGTTCCTCCACGGAGTACTCGGCGTACGGGCCGAGCCACAACCCGTGGGACCTCGACCGCATCCCGGGCGGCTCCGGTGGCGGCAGCGCCGCCGCCGTCGCGGCGTACGAGGCGCCGTTGGCGATCGGCTCGGACACCGGCGGCTCGATCCGTCAGCCCGGCGCGGTCACCGGCACCGTCGGCGCGAAGCCCACCTACGGCGGCACCTCCCGCTACGGCCTGGTGGCGTTCTCCTCGTCGCTGGACACCCCGGGCCCGTGCGCGCGTACGGTGCTCGATGCGGCGCTGCTGCACGCGGCGATCGGCGGCCACGACCCGCGCGACTCCACCTCGATCCCGCAGCCGGTGCCCGACGTGGTCGCCGCCGCGCGGCTCGGCGCGACCGGCGACCTGACCGGCGTGAAGCTGGGCGTGGTCACGGAGTTCACCGGCGAGGGCGCCGAGCCGGGCGTGATGGCGGCGTTCCGCGAGTCGGTCGACGCGCTGGCCAAGCTGGGCGCCGAGATCGTGGAGGTGTCCTGCCCCCACTTCAGGTACGCGCTGCCGGCGTACTACCTGATCGCCCCCAGCGAGTGCTCCTCCAACCTGGCCCGGTTCGACGGCGTCCGGTTCGGCCTGCGGGTCGGCGACGACGGCAACCGGTCGCTGGAGGAGGTCATGTCGCTGACCCGGGAGGCCGGCTTCGGGCCCGAGGTCAAGCGCCGGATCATGCTCGGCACGTACGCGCTCTCCTCGGGCTACTACGACGCCTACTACGGGCAGGCGCAAAAGGTCCGCACCCTGATCACCCGGGACTTCACCGCCGCATTCGAGCGGGTAGACGCGCTGATCTCGCCGACCACGCCGTTCGTGGCGTTCCCGATCGGCGCACGCACCGCCGACCCGTACCAGATGTACCTGGCGGACCTGTTCACCATTCCGACGAACCTGTACGGCGGGCCGGGCATCTCGGTGCCGTGCGGCCTCTCCGACGGGCTCCCGGTCGGGCTCCAGATCATGGCCCCGACGATGGCGGACGACCGGATGTACCGGGTCGCCGCCGCGCTGGAGTCCACGGTCGGCACGTTCACCCCACCGGCACTGTGAGGCAGGAGCACCGATGACGACCACCTTGCCCGCGTACGACGACGTCGTTGCGCGCTACGAACCGGTGATCGGCCTGGAGACCCACGTCGAGCTGGGCACGAACACCAAGATGTTCTGCGGCTGCCCCACCGACTTCGGCGGCGAGCCGAACACCCGGGTCTGCCCCGTCTGCCTGGGCCTGCCCGGCTCGCTGCCGGTCGCCAACAAGGCCGCCATCGAGGCGACCATCCGGATCGGCCTGGCGCTGAACTGCTCGATCGCCGACTGGTGCCGGTTCGCGCGGAAGAACTACTTCTACCCGGACATGCCGAAGGACTTCCAGATCAGCCAGTACGACGAGCCGCTCTGCGTCGACGGGTACCTGGACGTGGAGGTCAACGGCGAACTGGTGCGGATCGGCATCGAGCGGGTGCACCTGGAGGAGGACACCGGCAAGTCGCTGCACGTCGGCGGCGCCACCGGGCGCATCCACGGCGCGACCGAGTCCCTGGTCGACTACAACCGGGCCGGCATTCCGCTGGTGGAGATCGTCACCAGGCCGGTCCCCGGCATCGGGGTGCTCGCCCCCGAGGTGGCCCGCGCGTACGTCACCGAGCTGCGCGACGTGATCCGTTCGCTGGGCGTCTCCGACGTGCGGATGGAGGAGGGGTCGCTGCGCTGCGACGTCAACACCTCCCTCAACCTGCCCGGCGAGGAGTGGGGCACCCGCACCGAGACCAAGAACGTCAACTCATTGCGCTCGGTGGAGCGGGCGGTCCGCTCGGAGATGCTGCGCCAGGCGTCGGTGCTCGACGCGGGCGGCCGGATCATCCAGGAGACCCGGCACTTCCAGGAGGACACCGGTGACACCCGGCCGGGCCGGTCGAAGGAGACCGCGACCGACTACCGGTACTTCCCGGAGCCGGATCTGGTGCCGCTCGCCCCGGACGCCGCGTGGGTGGCCGAGCTGAAGGCCGCCCTGCCGGAGCTGCCCCGGCTGCACCGCCGCCGGCTCCAGGAGCAGTGGGGCCTCTCCGACGCCGACATGCAGTCGGTGCTCAACGCCGGCGCGGTCGAGCTGCTCGAGGCGACCGTCGCCGCCGGGGCCACCCCCGCCGCCGCCCGCAAGTGGTGGCTGGGCGAGCTGTCCCGCCGGGCCAACGAGACCGGCGTGGAGCTGGCCGACATCGGGGCCACTCCGAAGCAGGTCGCCGAGCTCCAGGCGCTGGTCGACGCCGGCAAGCTCAACGACAAGCTGGCCCGGACGGTCCTGGAGGGCGTGGTGGCCGGCGAGGGCTCGCCGACCGAGATCATGAGCAACCGGGGCCTGGAGGTCGTCTCCGACACCGGCGCCCTCACCGCCGCCGTGGACGAGGCGATCGCCGCGAACCCGGACATCGCCGAGAAGATCCGCAGCGGCAAGGTCGCGGCGGCGGGCGCGCTGGTCGGCGCGGTCATGAAGACCACCCGGGGCCAGGCCGACGCGAAGACCGTCCGTGAGCTGATCCTGGCCCGCCTCGGCGCCTGACGCACGCAAGGAAGGGCACCTTCTTAACGCATTCTGCATGGGAAGGTGCCCTTCCTGACCCGCCGGCCCCCTCGGCGCCTCCCGACCCCCCCGCCGGCACCCCCGGGGCAGCCGGGCGTACCCCCGCACTCCCCGCACCCCCTCGCGAGGGCGTCAACGGAGACGCCCGGATGGAGTCCACCGTGAACCAGCACGACCTCGACGTTCTCGACGAGATCCAGCGGCGGGTGCTCTGGCTCGCCACCCGCATCGTCGACGCGGCCAACCACGACCGGGACACCGGCGACGGGGTGAAGGTCGGCGGCCACCAGGCGTCGAGCGCGTCGCTGGTCACCGCGATGACCGGGCTGTGGTTCGCCCACCTCGACGCCGAGGACCGGGTCGCGGTCAAGCCGCACGCCTCGCCGGTCTTCCACGCCATCCAGTACCTGCTGGGCAACCTGGACCGGTCGTACCTGCCGAGGCTGCGCGCTCGGGGCGGGCTCCAGTCGTACCCGTCGCGCACGAAGGACCCGGACGGGGTCGACTTCTCCACCGGCTCGGTCGGCCTCGGCGCGGCGGCTCCGCTCTTCGCCGCCGTGACCCGGCGGTACGTCGACGCCCACTTCGGCGAGCGCCCCCGCTCCCGGTTCGTCGCCCTGATCGGCGACGCCGAGCTGGACGAGGGAAACATCTGGGAGGCGGTCGCCGACCCGGCCACCACCGGCCTGGGCAACGTGATGTGGCTGGTCGACTTCAACCGTCAGTCGCTGGACCGGGTCGTGCCGGGCATCCGGATCAACCAGTGGCGCGGCCAGTTCGAGGCCGCCGGCTGGCACGTCGTGGAGGTCAAGTACGGCCGCCGGCTCGCCGCCGCGTACGCCCGGCCGGGTGGGGAGGCGCTGCGCGACTGGATCGACGCGATGCCCAACGAGCAATACCAGTCGCTGTTCGGGTTGGCCGGGCCGGCGCTGCGCGGGCAGTTCCTCGACGGCGCGCCGGCTCCGATCGCCGACCTCATCGCCGACGTGCCCGACGACGAGCTGGGCCCGCTGGTCACCGACCTGGGCGGGCACGACCTTCAGGCCATGCTCGACGCGTACGCCCAGTGCGACGCCGTCACCGATCGGCCCAGCGTGGTCTTCGCGTACACGGTCAAGGGGTGGGGGTTGCCGATCGCCGGCAATCCCCGCAACCACTCCGCGCTGCTGACCACCGAGCAGGTCGATGCCCTGCGCGCCGCGCAGGGGCTGACCCCCGCCACCGAGTGGGACCGCCTCGACCCGGCCTCGGAGGCCGGCATCCGGGCCGGCGCCCGCCGGGAGGCGCTGTCCCGCGCGCCCCGCGAGCGGGCGCTGCCGGTCACCGTCCCGGAGACCACCCGGGTACGCGCCAACAAGCCCGTCTCCACCCAGGAGGTCTTCGGCCGGGTGCTGGTGGAGCTGGCCCGCGACGAGAACGTGGCCCCGTACCTGGTCACCACCGCCCCGGACGTGGCCACCTCCACCAACCTTGCCGGGTTCATCAACAAGACCGGCGTGTTCGCCCCGACCGCGCAGCGCTCCTGGAACGAGGACCGGATGCTGCGCTGGACGGAGAGCCCGTCGGGCCAGCACATCGAGCTGGGCATCTCGGAGATGAACCTGTTCCTGCTGCTCGGCCAGCTCGGCCTCTCCTGGGACCTGTCGGGGCAGCCGCTGCTGCCGGTCGGCACGGTCTACGACCCGTTCGTGCTGCGCGGCCTGGACGCGTTCCTCTACGGCACGTACTCCGGCTCCCGGTTCGTGGTCGCCGGCACCCCGTCGGGCGTCACCCTGGCCCCCGAGGGCGGCGCCCACCAGTCCACGATCACCGCGTCGGTGGGCCTGGAGCTGCCCGGGGTCACCTTCGTCGAGCCCGCGTACGCGGCCACCCTGGACTGGCTGCTCTGCGACGCGATCGGGCAGATCGCCACCGGGGGCGTGCCGGCCACCACCGCCGCGCCGGCCGAGGACGGGGCGTACTACTTCCGGCTCAGCACCCGCCCGATCGACCAGGCCCCCTTCGAGGCGGCCCGGGCCCGGCTGGGCGACGCGGTGCTGCGTCGGCAGGCGGTCGCCG
The DNA here is from genome assembly GCF_033804645.1 of Micromonospora sp. RTGN7. Lineage (NCBI taxonomy): Bacteria > Bacillati > Actinomycetota > Actinomycetes > Micromonosporales > Micromonosporaceae > Micromonospora > Micromonospora sp. RTGN7. Next base: position 171,073 of record NZ_JAPZLF010000002.1, read on the forward strand.
GGGCGTACCGGCTGGTGGACGCGCACCACACGTACCCGCACCTGGCCGACGCGCCGGTGGTGCAGCTCGCCGCGTCCGGCGCGGTGCTGCCCGAGGTGGTGGCCGCCGCCGCCGAGCTGGCCGAGGAGGGCATCGCCGCGCACGTCGTCGACGTGACCAGCCTGGACCGGCTGTACCGGGCCTGGCAGCGCACCCTGCGCCAGGGGGTGCGCACGGCCACCGTGCCGAGCGTGCCCGGGGCGCTGCGGTCGGCGTTCGTCGACCGGGTGCCGGTGGTGACCGTGCACGACGCCGCCTCGCACGCGATGGCGTGGCTCGGCTCGGCGGTCGGCGCCCCGGCGGTACCGCTCGGGGTGGACGAGTTCGGCCAGTCCGGCAGCGTCCACGAGCTGTACGAGCTGCACGACCTGCTTCCCGGCAGCATCGTCAACGCCGCCCTGGCCGCCCTCTCCCTGCGCTGAGGGCATCCCCGGGGAACTCGCTACCGGAGGCGTGAGGAAGGTGCCCTTCCTTACCCCTCAGCGGGTCGGGGTGGGGGTCACCGGGACCTCCGCGCCGGCCTTCGGGACCGGCACGACGTGCCGCTCCAGGCTGACCTGTGACTGGCCGGTCCCGCCGACGGTGATGTCGTCGTACGCCTGGAGCAGCTTGTCCTGGTCGAGGTAGAGCACCGTCATCGACAGCGGGGTCGGCTTCTCACCCTCCAGGCCGCGCAGCCCGGCCCCGCCGGTGGACCCCTCCACCATCAGCTGGGTGGTCATCTGGCCGGGCACCTGCGGCAGCTTGGAGACCTGCCGGGCGTGGGCGTGGCCGGCGAGCACCAGCGGGCAGGTGCCCGACAGTGGCCCGGCCGAAGCCGGGTCGTGCACCAGGGCGATGTTCACCGGCTGGGGCGACTTCCGGATGGTGGTGGCGAGCTGCTCGCCGGCCCCGATCACCTGGTCGGCGACCTGCTTGGTCAGGCCGCTGCCGGCGGGTGAGGTCTCCTTGTCGGGGGTGAACCGGGGGTCGCCGATGCCGGCGATGGTCAGCCCGGCGACGGTGGTGATCGAGTTGTTCAGCACGATCGCGTTCGGCTGCTGGGCCACCGCCGCCGCCGTCTTGTCCGAGTCGTGGTTGCCTCGGATGTAGACGTAGGGCTTCTTGAGCAGCCCGATCGACCCCACGTACGACGCCTCCGGCTCGCTGCCCCAGTCGGTGAGGTCGCCGGTGTCGATCACCACGTCGATGCCGAACTGTTCGACCACGGTGCGGATCAGCTGCCAGCCGGTCGGGTTGAGGTGCATGTCGGAGACGTGCAGGACCCGGGTGGTGCCGGGTGCCGGCTCGTACACCGGCAGGGTGGCGACGGTGGTGTAGAGCTGGCTGACGTTGCCGACGATGCGCTGAAGCTGCTCGGCGTACTTGGTGTAGTCGTTGGCGATCCGCCGGGCGTCGCCGACGATCGCCGGGGCGTTGACCAGCAGCCCCTCGTACCGGGGTTCCTCGAGCGACTGCGGGCGGATGGTGGACGCGGCCAGGCCGAGGCTGCCGCCGGTGATCACCAGGGCCAGCCCGCCGGCCCAGGCGGTGCGCCGGGTGTCGCGGAACACGAGCCCCGCCAGCAGGAGGGTGACCAGCAGGGTCGCGCCGATGGTGCGCAGGCCGAGGCGCAGCACCCCGTTGCGCACGTCGGTGACGGCGGACTGGCTGGCCCGGCTGATGCTCGCCGGGTCGTCGATCAAGGCCTCGGTGCGCCGCTGGTCCAGCGCACCCAGCCCCACGGTCAGGTGGGTCGGCCCGTCGTGGCTGTCCAGTTGCAGGGCGCCGAGTGGTGGGATGTCGACGGTGCTGCCGCCGGTGATCGCGGGCGAGAGGGTCAGCTCGGCCCGGAACGGGCCGATGTCGGTGTCGACGCGTCCGCCGCCGAAGGTACCCAGCACCACCCCGGCCAGGGCGACCGCCACGACGGCGAGCGCCACGCCCACCCGGCGGACCCGGCCGCGTCCGACCGACCGGTCGCCGCGTCGGGGTCGGACCGCCCAGCGCCGGCCGCGACCGGTCGCCGGGGTGTCGTTGTCCCCGTTGTTCGGCTGCTCGTTCTCCTGCCCGTCCATGCTGAGATTCTGACCTGCCCAGTGAAGGATCTTGGTAAACCCGGGATACCGACCCGGTCGGTGCTGCCGCGCCGGCCGGATCAGCCGCGCCCGGCGCCGCCGTCGGAGAAGACCAGGCGGAGGATGCGGTCGTCCTCGGGTGCCGGCTTGCCCCGCCCGTCGTGGTTGGAGGTGGTCACCCAGATCGACCCGTCGGGCGCGGCGACCGCCGCCCGCAGCCGCCCGTATTTGCCGGTGAGTAGCTCCCGGGGCTGGCCGAGCACGGTGCCGGTGTCGGTCAGCTCGACCAGCCAGAGCCGCTGCCCGCGCAGGCAGGAGGTGAGCAGTAGTCGGCCGCTCGCCGCCAGGCCCGAGCAGGACGCGGCGGAGGTCGGCCACTGCACCAGCGGGTTGGCGTAGCGCTTGTCGTCGGACTTCCCCTCGACCTGGGGCCAGCCGTAGTTACCGCCCGGGGTGATCCGGTTGATCTCGTCCCAGGTGTTCTGGCCGAACTCGACGGCGTGCATCCGCTTGCCGGCGTCCCAGGCGAAGCCCTGCACGTTGCGGTGGCCGAGCGACCAGACCGGCGAGCCCGGATACGGGTTGCCGGGGGCCGGCTTGCCGTCGGCGGTGATCCGCAGGATCTTGCCGCCGACGTTCTTGCGGTCCTGGGAGGCCTCCCGGTTGCCGGCGTCGCCGGTGCTGGCGTAGAGGTAGCCGTCCGGGCCGAAGGCGAGCCCTCCGCCGTTGTGGATGCCGGCCTGGGGGATGCCGGTCAGGATCGGCGTCGGCTGGCCGCCCAGCTCCAGCTTGACGATCCGGTTGTCCCGCTCGGTGGTGTGGTAGACGAAGATCGTCCGGTCCGACGCGTAGCGGGGCGAGACGGCGATGCCCAGCAGGCCGCCCTCCCCGCCGGCCGACACGTCGGGCACGGTCTGCACGGCGGTGACGGTAAGCCCGTCGCGCCCGGACCCGGGGCCGACCTGGAGGATTCGGCCGCTGTCGCGCTCGGTGACCAGCGCGCCGCCGTCGGGCAGGAAGGCGATCCCCCACGGCACCCGCAGCCCCTTGGCCAGCATGGTGGTCACGACCGGCTGGCCGGCGCCGCTGTCCGGGGCGGAGGCGGAGGGGGTGGGCAGGTTCGGTGGTTCGCCGGCCGGGTCCGGCTCCGGCTCGCCGAAGCTGCATCCGGCGGTGGCCAGCAGCAGCGCCGTGCACGACGCCGCGACGACCACGCGCAGCGGGCTCTTGCGGGGGTACGGGGGACGGGCGCTCACCCGGCCCAGCCTAGTCGCACGGGCGGCGGGTTGAGGGGGCACACACCGGCCGATGGGTGAGCGGCACCGCGGGGCGGCTATCGTCGGCGGGCGTGAAGGTATGGATTCCGCACCCGGCCGGCCGGACCCTGCTCGGCGACGTGCCCCCCGGGGCCACCGTCGAGGTGGCCGAGGACCCGTCCCGACTCCCGTCCGACGTGGCCGACGTGCGGTTCTGGGTGCCGCCGTTCCTCTCCGGCTCCGACGCCACCGCCCTGCTCGGCGAGCTGCCCGACCTGCGGGTGGTGCAGCTCCTCTCGGCGGGTGCGGATGCCTGGGCCGGCCGGATGCCCGAGGGTGTGACGCTCTGCGACGCGCGGGGCGTGCACGACTCCGGCACCGCCGAGTGGGTGGTCACCGCGATCCTCTCCCTGCTGCGCGGCTTCCCCGCCTTCGCCGTCGCCCAGTCCCGCCGCGAGTGGGCGTACGACGAGGTTTGCCCGACCGACGAGTTGGCCGGCAAGCGGGTGCTGATCGTCGGCGCGGGCTCGATCGGCGCGGCGGTGCGCGCCCGGCTGGCGCCGTTCGGGGTGACCTTCACCCTGGTCGCCCGCACGCCCCGTCCCGGCGAGGGGGTGCACGGGGTCGGCGAACTGCCGGCACTGCTGCCCGGGGCCGACGTGGTGGTGCTGTTGGTGCCGCTGACCGAGGCGACCCGGGGCCTGGTCGACGAGGCGTTCCTCGCCGCGATGCCCGACGGCGCGTTGCTGGTCAACGCCGCGCGTGGCCCGGTGGCCCGGACGAACGCGTTGGTCGCGGAGTTGACCACCGGTCGGCTGCGGGCCGCGCTGGACGTCACCGACCCTGAGCCGTTGCCCGCCGACCACCCACTGTGGGGGTTGCCCAACGTGCTGCTCACCCCGCACGTCGCCGGCTCGGTGCGCGGGCTGCTGCCCCGGGCGTACCGCCTGGTGGGGGAGCAGGTCCGTCGGTTCGCCGCCGGCCAGCCCCTGGTCAACACGGTGGCGGACGGCTACTGACCCGGCCGCTGCCGGATCGATGCTCCGGCGGTGGTCAGCCGGTCGGGTCGGCGAGGGGCTGACCGGTGACGGCGACGAGTCGGGGGAGTTCGGTGCCGCGCACCGCGGGCAGGACCATCCACTTGCCGTCGTCGAGCCGGGCCACGGCACGACCCCGGGCGTCGGTGGTCAGCTCGACGATCCGCTCCCAGCCGATCCGGCGTTGCCCGGTCAGCGCCCGCAGGCGCAGCCCCCGGGCGTCTGCCTCGGTGCCGGCGCGCCAGGCCCAGACGGCGACGGCGAGCGGGACGAGTAGCACCGGCACGAAGTACCACCGGGCGCTGGCCAGCGGCAGCGCCCCGATGAAGGCGATCACCGCCGCGACCAGGATCGCCTGGTTGGGGCGGAAGCGGACGGTCTCGGTGCGACTCACCCCCCGATGATCCCACCCGGGCCGCCGGGGGCTCCGGGCGGGCGGTGGCGGAGGTGACCCGCGCCATGAGTGTGACCTGAATCACTCACGATCGGCCGCAATGGCCGTATCCAACGGTGTGAGTTGGTCGTTTCATGAAACTGGGCTCGATGACTCACCGTGCCCACGCCGCGCCGGGTCGCCACGCCGGGGCGACGCCACCGTCCCGCAACCGCACCGCCGTACCGCACCGCCCGTGCCCCTCACGAAGGCGACCGCCGTGCCCGTCGCGTACCCCTCCGGCGCCTCCCGCCGTGCCCCGCGCCCCGCCGACCTGCTGGTGCTGGCGGCGACGCTCCTGCTCGTCCTCGCCGGCCTGGCCGGCCTGGTCCCGCCGCTGGCCGTGGTGGCGCTCGCCAGCGCCATCGGCAGCGTCCTGGCCGGCGTCCGGCTCTCCCGGCTGGCCGCCCCGGGCCGGGAAACCGGGCCGACCGGGGACGGCCTCGCCCGCCTCGCCCGGCCCGACGTCCCCGACCGGCTGCACCGCCGCGCCGCCCGCTGCCGTCCGGCCGCCGGCCTGCTCGACGCGGCGGTGGCCATGGTCGGGCTGACCGTCGCGGTGCTCCCGCTCGTCGGTTCCGGCCTGCGGGCCGCCGTCGGCGCGGCCGGTCTCGGGCTGGCCGCCCTGGCGCACACCGGCGGACTGCTCCTGCTGCCCGGCCGCAGCCGGCTGCCGGCCCGGGCCCGGGTCCGCCGCGCGGTCGACGTCGTCAGCCTGGGCCTGAGCCTGGTCTTCGCCGCCTGGGTGCTGCTACCGCCGGGGCCGGTCCCGCCCGCCGCCCGGGTCGCGGCGGTGGCCGGCGGGTTCGGCGTCGCGGCGATCGGCGTCGCGGCGCTGGCCGACTGGCGGCGCCGGCCGGGCGCGGCGATCTGCCTGCTCGGCACCGGGGCCGCCCACTTCGGTCTGCTCGCGCTGATCGTGCTGCTCGTCTACGACGCCCCGGGCCCGGCCCTGCTGACCACCGTCGGGCCGCTGGTGGTCGGGGCCCTGCTGACCGCCGCAGGCGTCCGCCGGGTGGCCGCTGGCGACCCGTGCCGGCCGGGCGGCCCGCCACCCGCCTGGCCCCGGGTCAGCGCGCCGGCCGTCATCGCCGCCCTGGCCGCCGGCGGTCACCTGGCCGTGTACGGCGACTTCGCGCCGGGCACGGTCCTGCTCGGGCTGGCGGTGGTCCCTCTGCTGGTGGTCCGGGAGCTGATCTCCGTCACCGACAACCGCCGGTACGCCGCCCGCCTCGCCGCCCAGGAGGCGCACTTCCGGGCCCTGGTCGCCGGCGACAACGACCTGATCCTGCTGCTGGACGAGGCGTCGCGGGTGCGCTGGCAGTCCCCGGCCGCGACCCGGCTGTTCGCGCTGACCGACGCCCAGGTGGTCGGCCGGCCCTTCGTCGCCCTGCTGCACCCCGACGACGTGCTGCGGGCCGCACTGCTGCTCGACGGGGCGCGCGCTGGCGTCCGGCCGACGCTGCTGCTCGCCCGGCTCCGCGACGGGCACGGGGCATGGCGGGAGACCGAGTCGACGATCAGCGACCAACGAGACGTGCCCGAGCTCCACGCGCTGGTGCTGCACGTGCGCGACGTCGGCGAGCGTCGCCGGCTGGAGCGGGCGGTGCGTCAGCTCGCCGTGACCGACCAGCTCACCGGGCTGGTCAATCGGGGCGAGCTGCTGGGCGAGCTGGCCGCCCGACGGCACGGGACGGGGGCGCTGCTGGTGGTGGGCCTGCACGGCCTGGGCGCGGTCAACGACGGTCGGGGCCACGTGGTCGGCGACGTGGCCGTGGTCGAGGTGGCCCGCCGGCTGCGCGCGACGGTCGGCCCGGACGACCTGGTGGCCCGGCTGATCGGCAACGAGTTCGGCATCGTCACCACCACCGGCCCGGTGCTGGCGTACGCGCTGGGCGCCCGGCTGCTGGAGGCGCTCGCCGAGCCGTACCGGGTGGCGGGCGGCGAGGTCCGGTTGCAGGCCAGCATCGGACTGGCCGAGGTCTCCGGCGCCGCCGCGGACGACGTGCTGCGCCAGGCCGACCTGGCTCGTCGCCGGGCCGCCCAGCTCGGCCGGGACCGGATCGAGTGGTACGACGGATACCTGGAGGAGCAGCTCGTGCGCCGGCTCGACCTGGAGCGGGAGCTGCCCGGTGCGGTGGCCCGGGGCGAGCTGGACCTGGTCTACCAGCCGGTGCTCGGGCTGACCGACCTGCTGCCGGTGGGCACCGAGGCGCTGCTGCGCTGGCGCAGCCCCGTGCTGGGCACCGTGCTGCCGACCGAGTTGCTGCCGGTCGCGGAGGACCTGGACCTCCTCGGCGAGGTGGGCCGCTGGGTGCTGGACCGGGCGTGCCGCCAACTGGCCGACTGGTCGGTCGGGGACCGGCGGCTCTGGATGTCGGTCAACGTCACTCCGCGGGAACTGGCCGCGCCGGACTTCCTCCAGCGCGCCGCGGCGGTGCTGGCCACCCACGGGGTGCCGCCGGACCGGCTGGTGGTCGAGGTGGCCGAGCCGCGCATCGGGGCGGAGCTGACGACGGTGGTGGCCCGGCTGGGCGGGCTGCGCTCGCTGGGCGTGCGCACCGCGCTGGACGACTTCCGGGCCGCGCACGCCTCGTTGGCCCAGCTTCGGCGGCTCCCGATCGACCTGCTCAAGCTGGCCCCGCACGGGGTCGACGCGGCCGACGCAGGGCAGCGCCCGCCGGCCGGCTCCGGGCAACGCCCGCTGACCGACGTGGTGGTGAGCCTCGGCACCCGGCTCGGCCTGGAGATCGTCGCGGCGCAGTTGGAGACCCCGGCCCAGGTGGATGCCGCCGGCCGGGCGGGCTGCCGCTACGGGCAGGGCTTCGCGCTGGCCCGGCCGGCGACCGCCGAGCGGGTGGAGGCGTACTTCGAGGAGTTCCCGTCCGCGTCCCGATGAGCGCGCCCCACGGGCCACCCCCCACCCCCACACCACCCCCACCCCCACCCCACCCCCACACCACCCCCACCCCGCACCCCGCACCCCCACCCCCGCCGATCTTGCACTTCCGGCCCCCACAGTGAGGCTTTTGCGGCTTTAGTCGGGGCCAGAAGTGCAAGATCGCGGGCGCGGGCGCGGGCGCGGGCGCGGGCGCGGGGCGGGCGCGGGGCGGGCGCGGGGCGGGCGCGGGGGTGGGTGTGGGGCGGGGCCGGGGCGGGGCGGGCGGGGGTTGGGGGTGGGGGTGGGGGCACCTAGCGCCGGGGTCAGGGTTGGCACCTAGCGCAGCCCTCCCGGATGGTCGGCCCGGCGGTCGGTGAGGGCTTTCTGTCACCGGGCGTCGATGCTGAACCGGTTCACCTCACCCGAGGAGGTGCGGTGCTGCCCCGGGGCGTCAGGTGGGCCGTGTCGTCCTGGAGGTTGCTGGCCGGCTCGCCGGCGATCACCTTGAGCAGCTGCCGGGCGGCGTGCGCGCCGTACGCGGGGATGTCCCGGCCGAGGGCGGTCAGCGGCGGGTGCACGAGCTGGCACAGCGGCGAGTCGTCCCAGGCGACGATCGACAGGTCACCGGGGACCTGAAGGCCCATCTCCTGGGCCACCGACAGGCCGGCTATCGCCATCACGTCGTTGTCGTAGATGACGGCGGTGGGACGGTCCGGGGAGCTGAGCAGCCGCCGGGTGGCCCGACCCCCCTCCTCGCCGGTGTAGTCCGACCAGACGGTGACCGACTCGTCGAGCCCGAGCCGCCCGCACACTTCGGTGAAGGCGTCGCTGCGGATCTCGGTGTGCAGCAGCGCCGGCAGGCCGCCGACCCGGGCGATCCGGCGGTGCCCCAGGGCTACCAGGTACTCCACCGTCTCGGCCAGCGCCGCGGCGTCGTCGGACCAGACGCTGGCCAGCGAGCCGGTGTGCCTGGGCCCGCCGATTACCACGGCCGGCAATTGCAGCTCTTCCAGCGTCGGCACCCGCCGGTCGTCGGTGCGCAGGTCGCAGACGAAGACCCCGTCCACCCGGCGCTCCGCCCACCAGCGCCGGTAGACCGCGATCTCGGCGTCCTGGTCGGCGACCACCTGGAGGGTCAGCGCGTACGAGCGGGCGGAGAGTTCGGCCTCGACGCCGCTGATCAGCCCCATGAAGAACGGCTCGATGCCGAGGGTCCGGGCCGGGCGGCACAGGGCCAGGCCGACCGCCTTGGCGGTGGCGCCGGAGAGTGCCCGGGCCGCACTGCTCGGGCTGAACCCGATCTCGGCGGCGATGGCCAGGATGCGCTGCCGGGTCGCCTCGGAGACGCCGGGCTGCCCGTTCAGCGCGTACGAGACCGCGCCCTTGGACACCCCGGCCCGCCGCGCGACGTCGGCGATGGTCGGCCGCTTCACCGGCGTGTTCCTCCACGTGCTAGGCCCGCCACCTGGGCGGGTGTCCCGACGCCGGGGTGACCGGCGGCCCACACGCTACGGCAAGCGGACCGGGCGGTGATCCGCGCCGCCGCTCGCCCAGGCGGAGACGATCGGATCGGACGCTTACCCGGTTAAGGGTACGGCGTGGACCCCGGGGCGCATCACCCCGGATGCCGAAAGTTGCGTCCTGAAGGGTCCTACCACGAATGATCGCGCTCCCATGGTACGGGAGTGTCACGGAATCGCCTCGGCGTTAACCGCCCGTTGACACTGCTGGAGCGGGATCGTACGGTGACCACACTTATCCGGTTCAGTCAACGTCTCTCGATGTCGGGAGCGTTCCCATCTTGCTCGGAGGATGACATGAAACGGTCCTGGACCCGCTGGGCCCGCGCGGTCACGGTGGGCGCGGTCAGCCTGGCCGTGGTGGCTGCTTGCAGCGGCAAGAGCACCAGCGGCGGCGACGAGGCGAGCGGCGGCGTGGTCACCCTGAAAATCAACTTCTGGGGCGACTTCGGGCTCCAGGACCTGAAGGCCAGGTACGAGGCTGAGCACCCGAACGTCAAGATCCAGCTCAACTCGGGCGAGTACAACGCCCAGCACGAGGACCTGCAGAAGAAGCTGGTCGCCGGCTCGGGCGCGGCGGACATCGCCGCCATCGACGAGGGCTTCATGGTCCAGTTCCGCAGCCAGTCTGACAAGTTCGTCAACCTGCTGGACAAGGGCGCGGGGCAGTACGAGAGCAAGTACCTGCCGTGGAAGTGGAAGCAGTCGCTGTCCGCCGACAGCAAGACCCAGATCGGCCTCGGCACCGACGTCGGCGGCCTGGCCATGTGCTACCGCACCGACCTGTTCGCCGCCGCCGGGCTGCCCACCGAGCGGGACCAGGTTTCCGCGCTCTGGCCCACCTGGGACCGGTTCATCGAGGTCGGTCAGCAGTACACCGCCAAGACGAACAAGAAGTTCCTCGACGCCGGGACCAACCTGTTCAACCCGGTCCTCGGCCAGCAGCCGGCCGGCTTCTACAGCGAGCAGGAGCAGCTCCAGATGGAGGGCGGCCCGAAGGTCGCCTTCGACTACACGGTCAAGGCCCTCCAGGCCAACATCTCGGCCAACCTGACCAGCTTCCAGGCCGACTGGGACAAGGGCTTCACCAGCGGCTCCTTCGCCGCCCTCGCCTGCCCGGCGTGGATGCTCGGCCACATCAAGGACACCGCCCCCGGTACCGAGGGCAAGTGGGACATCGCGGCGGTGCCCGGCGGCGGCGGCAACTGGGGCGGCTCTTTCCTGACCGTTCCCAAGCAGGGCAAGCACGTCGACGAGGCGTACCGGCTGCTGGAATGGCTGATCCAGCCGGCGCAGCAGATCGAGGTCTTCAAGAAGGTCGGCAACCTGCCGTCGCAGCCGGCGCTCTACGTCGACCCGGCCATCGCCGAGTTCAAGAACCCGTTCTTCAACGATGCGCCCGTCGGGCAGATCTTCCCGAAGATGGCGCAGGGCCTCACCCCGCAGTACCTGGGCAAGAAGAACGGCCCGACCCGGGTGGCGGTGGAGAACGTCATCAAGCGGGTGGAGAACAAGACCCTCAAGCCGGACGCGGCCTGGGCGGAGGCGGTCAAGGAGGCCGAGAAGGCCAGCAGGTCCTGACATGTCCACCACCCGTGTCGTGCCACCACCGTCGAGCCCCCGCTCCGCGCGCAAGCGCGGCGCGGACGGCTCCGGGGGCGGCGAGCGGCGGCTCACCTGGCGCGACCGGCTGTACCGCTTCGACATGCGGTACATGCCGTACGTGCTGATCGCGCCGTTCTTCCTGCTGTTCGCAGTCTTCGGGCTCTTCCCGCTGGTCTTCAACGGCGTGGTGTCGCTGCGCAACTACCAGCTCGACGACCCGACGTTGCCGCCCTGGGCGGGCTTCGACAACTTCGCGAAGCTCCTCGGCGACGAGGACTTCTGGAACGCCCTCTACAACACCTTCGGCATCTTCCTGCTCTCCTCGGTGCCACAGCTCCTGCTCGCCCTGGTGGTCGCGTCGCTGCTGAACCGCAAGCTGCGCCTGCAGACCTGGTGGCGGGTCGGCATCCTGCTGCCGTACGTCACCCCGCTGGTCGCCTCGACCATGGTGTTCAGCGTCTTCTTCTCCCGCGACTTCGGCATGGCCAACTGGCTGCTCGACCTCGTCGGCGTCGGTGGCGATGCCCCGGCCGACTGGCGGGCCGACAAGCCGCACTCCTGGATCGCCATCGCCACCATGGTCAACTGGAAGTGGATCGGCTACAACGCGCTGCTCTACCTGGCCGCGATGCAGTCCATCCCGCGCGACGTCTACGAGGCGTCGGCCATCGACGGCGCCGGCCCCTGGCGGCAGCTCTGGCGGATCACCGTGCCGATGATCCAGCCGGTCATCGTCTTCACCGTGGTGCTCTCCACCATCGGCGGCCTCCAGCTCTTCACCGAGCCGATGCTGTTCGACCTGAACGCGCAGGCGGCCACCGGCGGCCCCAACGGCGAGTGGCAGACCATCGCCCAGCTCATCTACAAGGTCGGCTGGAAGGACCTCGACCTCGGGTACGCCGCGGCGATGTCCTGGGCCCTGTTCCTGATCATCCTCGTCGTCGCCGGCATCAACACCCTGCTGACGAACCGGCTGTCGGGAGGACGCCGGTGAGCGCGAGGAGCGCAGCGCAGCGGAGCCCCGCAGTCGCGAACGAAGGGAGGCCCCGGTGAGCGCGAGGAGCGCAGCGCAGCGGAGCCCCGCAGTCGCGAACGAAGGGAGGCCCGGGTGAGTGTCGTCGACACCGCGCATCCGGAAACCGGGGCCGCGTCGCCACGACGTAGGCGTCCCCGGCAGGTGGGCCGGGCCCCGCAGGACACCCCGGCCGGCATCGGGACGTACCTGCTGCTGGCCGTGACGGTCCTGTTCGCCGCGTTTCCGCTGTACTGGATGTTCGTCATCGCCACCAGCACCGACGAGGCGCTCGCGAAGATCCCGCCGGCGGTGGTCCCGGGCGACCGGTTTCTGACGAACCTGGACGAGGTCTTCTCCCTCCAGGACGTCTACTTCGCCGCCAGCCTGGTCAACAGCGCCATCGTCTCCGTCGTGGTCACCGCGTCCGTGCTGTTCTTCTGCTCCCTGGCCGGGTTCGCCTTCGCGAAGCTGCGCTTCAAGGGCAGCCGCTGGTTGATGCTCTTCGTGGTGCTCACCCTCACCGTGCCCAACCAGCTCGGCATCGTGGCGCTCTACATCGTGATGGGCAAGCTCGGCTGGAACGGCACCCTGCTCGCGGTCATCGCCCCCGGCCTGGTCACCGCATTCGGGGTGTTCTACATGCGGCAGTTCATCGTCAACTCGGTCCCCGACGAGCTGGTCGAGTCGGCGCGGATGGACGGCGCCACCACGATGCGGATCTACCGGAGCATGGTGCTGCCGGCGATCCGACCGGCGCTGGCGGTCCTCGGCCTGCTGACGTTCGTGGCCACCTGGAACGACTTCCAGTGGCCGCTGATCACGCTCAGCGGCACGGACTTCCCCACCTCCATGGTGGCCATTTCCGACCTGGCCAGCGGCAACTACGTGATCTACCGCCGGGTACTCGCGGGGGCGTTCGTCGCCACCGTTCCCCTGCTGGTCATGCTTTTCGTCGGCGGGCGTCAGATCGTCCGCGGAATCATGGAAGGTGCGGTGAAGTCGTGACCCGGCATCCGTTGCGCGAGGGGTGGGTGCTGCGGGCCGTTCCCGGCCCGCAGGTGCCACCGGAGATCGTCGACCGGGCGGTCCCGGCGACCGTGCCCGGCTGCGTGCACACCGACCTGCTCGCGGCCGGCCTCATCCCCGATCCGTACCTCGACGACAACGAGACGGCGCTGGCCTGGATCGGGCGCACCGACTGGATCTACGAGACCACCTTCGACCGGCCGGCTGGCGACGCCGACCGGGTCGACCTGGCCTGCGCCGGTCTCGACACGGTCGCCACCGTCACCCTCAACGGGGCCGAGGTGGGCCGCACCGAGAACATGCACCGCAGTCACCGGTTCGACGTCACGCATGTGCTGCGGCCGGGGGCCAACACGCTGACCGTCCGCCTCGACTCGGCGTACCGCTACGCCGAGGCGCACCGGGACCGGCTCGGTGACCGACCCAACGCGTACCCGGAGCCGTTCCACTTCATCCGCAAGACGGCCTGCAACTTCGGCTGGGACTGGGGGCCGACGGTGGTCACCGCCGGCATCTGGCAGGACATCGCCCTGCATGCCTGGTCGACGGCCCGACTGGCGACCGTCCGCCCGCTGGTCACCGTCGCCGACGGCGTCGGCCGGGTCGAGCTGCGCGTCGAGGTCGAGCGCGCCGCCGACGCCCCGGTCACCGTCCGCGCCGAGGTGGCCGGCGTCGCCGCCGAGGCCGTGCTGGCGGCCGGCGAGCGCACGGCCGCGCTGACAGTCGAGGTCCGCGACCCCGCGCTGTGGTGGCCCCGGGGGTACGGTGACCAGCCGCTGCACCCCCTCGCGGTCACCCTGCACGCCGCCGACGGGCGGAAGCTGGACGCCTGGTCCCGGCGGATCGGCTTCCGCACGGTCCGCCTGGACACCGCCCCGGACGAGCACGGCTCCGCGTTCGCCCTGCACGTCAACGGCGTGCCCGTCTTCGTCCGCGGCGTCAACTGGATCCCCGACGACGCCTTCCCCAACCGGGTCACCCGGCGGCGGCTGGCCGAACGCTTCGACCAGGCGGTGGGTGCGAACATCAACCTGCTGCGGGTCTGGGGCGGCGGCCGGTACGAGTCGGAGGACTTCTACGAGCTGGCCGACGAGCGGGGGCTGCTGGTGCAGCAGGACTTCCTGTTCGCCTGCGCGGCGTACCCGGAGGAGGAGCCGTTCGGCTCCGAGGTGGAGGCCGAGGCGCGCGAGCAGGTCACCCGGCTGGCCGCCCACCCGTCGCTGGTGCTCTGGACCGGCAACAACGAGAACATCTGGGGCTGGCACGACTGGGACTGGCAGGAGCCGCTCGCGGGCCGCACCTGGGGCCGGGGGTACTACCTGGACCTGCTGCCCCGGATCGTCGCCGAGCTGGACCCGACCCGCCCGTACTGGCCGGGTAGCCCCTGGTCGGGGAGTGAACAGCTCCACCCGAACGACCCGGCGCACGGCACCACCCACATCTGGGACGTGTGGAACACCGACGACTACACCAAATACCGGGAGTACGTCCCCCGGTTCGTCGCCGAGTTCGGCTACCAGGCGCCCCCCGCGTACGCGACGCTGCGCCGGGCGCTCTCCGACGACCCGCTCGCGCCCGACTCGAAGGGGATGGCCCACCACCAGAAGGCCGCCGACGGCGACGCGAAGCTCCAGCGCGGTCTGGACGCGCACCTGCCGCCGCCGGTCGACTTCGACGAGTGGCACTACTTCACGCAGCTCAACCAGGCTCGGGCCATCCAGCTCGGGGTGGAGCACTTCCGCTCGCACCGGGGCGTCTGCATGGGCACCATCGTCTGGCAGCTCAACGACTGCTGGCCGGTGACCTCGTGGTCGGCGGTCGACGGCGACGGCCGCCGCAAACCCCTGTGGTACGCGCTGCGCCGGGCGTACGCCGACCGGCTCCTCACCGTCGCACCCCGCGACGGGGGCCTGGCCGTGGTGGCGGTCAACGACACCGGCCGGCCGTGGCGTTCCCCGGTCACGGTCACCCGACTGAGCCTCGCCGGTGAGCCGAAGGCCAAGACGACGTACGACCTCGACGTGCCCGCGTACGGAAAATTGGAGCTGGTGTTGCCGGCGGACCTGGCCACGCCGAAGGACGCCCGGCGGGAGCTGCTGCTCGCCGAGGCGGGTCGGAGCGCCGACCGGGCGCTGTGGTTCTTCGCCGAGGACCGAGACATCGACTGGCCGGCGGCGTCCTACGAGGCGACGGTGGAGCCGATCGACGGCGGCGTACGGGTGCACGTCACCGCCGCCACCATCCTGCGCGACCTGACCCTCTTCCCGGACCGCCTCGACCCGACCGCCGAGGCCGACGACGCCCTGCTCACCCTGCTCCCGGGCGAGTCGGCGACGGTCACGGTGCGCGCCGGACGGGCGCTGGACGCCACGGCCCTCACCACGCGCCCCGTTCTGCGCACGGTGAACCAGCAGGGAGGCGGCTGACGATCGGCGATGTCGCAGGAGTGTGCTCCAATGTCGCCCATGGTGCTACAGCGTGTCCTCGCCGTCCTGTTGTTGCTGATCGCGTTCGTGGCGTTGGCGCTCTCGCACACCTTCTCGTTCCTGGACGATCTCTCCGAGCTCGGGGAGACGGCGGTCGTGGTCGCGGGAGCGGTCTGTGGAATGGCGGGCGTGAGTCTGTGGTTCCGCAAGACGTCGGGGCAATCCTCGCCGCAGGCGACCGGCGACGGCGAGCCCCACTGACCGGACCTCGGTTGTTCCGGCAGCCGCCGTCGCCGCCTGCAGCCGAGCCCCAGCACCCGCGCCACCGTCTGCTGCTGGTCGGCGGGTCGGCGCTGGTCAGGTGAATGTGCAGGCGACGGCGCGACACCGCCGAGTCCGGGCGGCCCGGAGCGAACCGGAGGCTGATCTGGGGGTCCTCGCCGGGCAGGAGCGGGCCGACGAGGTGACAGCGAAATTATCCGGTCGCAGGGAACTGACGTGACGGGTCAGCCGGAGATGTCGTTGCGGCGGCGTACCAACTTCGCCATCGCGACCACCCTCGGTCGACCCTGCACCGAGAAGCCCAACCCGTGCCGGAAGATCTCCGGAATCCAGTACTGGTCGCCCTCCCGGAACACGACACCGTTCGTGTCCAACAAGCGGGCCTCCTCGCTGCTGAGGCCAACGGCCTCCAACCGGAACGGGACCTTCTTCCGGTCGACGTCGAGGTCCCGGAGACGGTCCAGAAGGTCGCGCACCGGCGGGTTCTCCAACCGGATCGCTGATCAACGTCGTTGGCTCCGTCGGCTGCCGCTGTGCCGGGTCACCATGGCGGTCACCGCCACGACCGCCGCTGCGGCGGCGACCACGGCCAGCCGACTCCGCCGCCTGTCGCCCTTGGGGCCGGGACGAGCCGGCTCGGTGTCGGCCGTCCTCGACGCCGGCGGATCCGGGGTAACGCCCTCCTCAGGCGGCGCAGCGGCAGAGGCATGCCGGGCGGGAGGTGACATGGTCGTGCCGAGCACGATCAGCAGAAGGGCGATGCCCTGTAGCCCGATCAGGCCGGTAGCGAGCTTGCCGATGGGTCCCTGCGGTTCCGGATCGCTGGCCCCGAGCATGGTGAACAGCGAGTAGTACGAGACGTCCTGCACCCGTTGGATCGCGGCAAGCAGGCTTTCGGGGGGTACAGGGAGTTTTCCGTACTCCTCGATCCGGGTGCTCACGAGGTACATCGCCCCGGCCGCCGAGACATGCGCTGTGAAGAGTGCGCCGACGAATGCCTGAAACTCGATCAGGATCTTGGGTTTCATCGCGTCCTCGCGTAGCGAGCCGGCGTGGACCGAGGTGGCGTACGCGCCGGTGAAAGCCATGGCGACGAGGGCCTCCACCGCGAGCAGGATCGGTCCGATCATCGCCAGCAGTGCGGTCACCACGCCCCCGACCGAGGCGAAGCCGCGCAGGTCCGGGCTCTCGATCCACGGTGCATGGGCCAGCATGATCAGGTAGGCGAGGAGTAGCAGCACGAACACCGGGTAGCGCCAGGCGAGCAGCAACGGGCGCAGCGGTGACCGCAGTGCCCGCTGCCAGCGGGTCCGACCGTTCCTCGCGGCTCGAGCGAGCCGGTACGCCTTCGACCCGAAGGGGAGGAAGCTGCCACCGGTCAGCCGGATGATCTCGTCCCGCTCGTCAATGGTGATCGGCTGCCGGGCCGCGAGCAGGTCGTTGAACCGTGCGCCGTTTCTCCACAGCCACACCAGGCCGCGTGCGATCGAGTAGATCCTCAGCAGGGTCAGTGCTGGCACGATCATGAGCACGAACTTGCCCACCAGCACCACTAGCAGATGATGCCACGGCTGGCCGTCCACTGTGCTTCTTCGTCGCCGGCCCTGACTCTGCTTCCGCAGGGCCGTTCCGAGTATCAAGACCAGGCCCGGCCGGACGAGAAAGCGTCTTCTCCGAGTCGGGGGTGGCGGCTCTGGAGGATTCCCCCAACGCGAAGACCGTTTCGGTCGGGCACTGATCCAGAGGGAGGGATGACGGGACCTGCGTGTTCAGCCGTGTGAGGATCGTCCCTGCAGCCGACGCACCACAGTGAGCGCCTGGAGACGATGTGAACGGAAACGACAACAGCGGTCCGAAGACCGTCGCAGAGCTTGCCGAACAGCTCCGGGGGTTCGCGGAGGACCGGGACTGGCAGCAGTTCCACACGCCGAAGAACCTGGCGATGGCGCTGGCCGGGGAGGTGGGGGAGCTGCTGGCGGAGCTGCAGTGGCTGACGCCGGAGGAGGCGGCGCACGCGATGGCCGATCCGGAGCTGGGCGGCCGGGTGCGCGCGGAGATCGGGGACGTCATGATCTACCTGACCCGGCTGGCCGACGTGCTCGGGATCGATCTGGTTCGGGCAGCGGAAGACAAGCTGACCGAAGTGGCCCGGCGATACCCGGCGGAGCGGGTGCGCGGTTCGGCCGCGAAGGCGGTACGGCCGTAGCCGCTGGTCGATCTTCTGGATAGGGTATTCGGGTAGAAAGCGGTCCGACGGGCTTCTGGGTCACGGATATGCCCCCCGCGCGAACACTTCGTGCTGCCCGGAGGCGCTTCCCTGATGTCGGCGTACCGCACGTCTGCTGCTGGTCTTCTGCGTCTCGCCACCGATGGCACCCTGGTCGAGGTGCTGGCCGAGCGGGCCCGGCACAGCGGCCACGGAGTGGCTCCCGCCGAGAAGCGGGCCTGGTCGCGCAGCCTGCCGGTGCTGGCCCAGGATCTCGTCGACGCCGGTCTGTCACAGGTCGAGGTGCTGGTCGAGTACCAGCTTCCGTTGACGAGCCGGCGGGTCGACGCGGTGCTGGCGGGGGCCGACCCGCGTACCGGGGACGACTCGTACCTTGTGGTCGAGCTGAAGCAGTGGAGCTATGCCACGGCCTACGAGGACTCCAACACCCTGGTGGCCGTTGAGCAGGTCCGGGGACCACGGCTGCACCCGGGCATCCAGGTGGCCGACTACTGCCGCTACCTCAGTGACTTCCTGGGGATCCTCGGGCGGGAGCAGAAGCGGTTGAGCGGTGCCGCGTACCTGCACAACGCGGTGGACCGGGATGTTGTCGACCTGTTCGACCGGCCGGCCACCGAGCAGAGCCGGATCTTCACCGGGCAACGCCGGGGCCAGTGGCTCGACCACCTACGCAGCCGGTTCGCCGCCACTTCGGGAGCGGACGCCGCGGACCGGTTCCTGACCAGCTCCGTGCGTCCGAGCCGGCACCTGCTGGCGTACGCGGCGGCCGAGTTGAAGGAAAGCTCGCACTTCACCCTCCTGGATGAGCAGCGCGTGGCGTACGAGCTGGTCATGCACGCGGTCGAGCGGGCCCGGACGGCGAACCACAAGAAGGCGGTGGTGGTGGCGGGCGGGCCGGGCAGTGGCAAGAGCGTCATCGCCCTGGCGATCCTCGGTGAGCTGGCGCGGCAGAACCGGTCGGTGCTGCACGCCACCGGTTCCCGGTCCTTCACCCAGACCCTGCGCCGATACGCGGGCCGCGGATCCACCCGCCTGCAGAGCCTGTTCAAGTACTTCAACAGCTTCATGGACGCCGGCACCAACGACGTCGAGGTGCTGATCTGCGACGAGGCACACCGGGTGCGGGAGACCTCGGTGAACCGGTACACGACCAAGGCCCGCCGAGATGTCGCCCGCCCGCAACTGGAGGAACTCCTCTCCGTCGCCCGGGTGCCGGTCTTCCTCCTCGACGAGCACCAGGTGGTCAAGCCCGGCGAGCTGGGCAACGTCGAGGTCATCTCGGCGTTCGCCGAGAAGCTGGGCCTGGAGTGCGATGTCGTCTCGCTGCACGACCAGTTCCGCTGCGGCGGCAGCGAGGCGTACGAGCAGTGGGTCCTGGACCTGCTCGGCCTCGACGGCGGCGAGCCGTCCGTCTGGTCGGGTGACGGCCGGTTCGACGTACGGGTCGTGGAATCGCCGTGGGAGATGGAGGAGTGGCTCGCCGACCGGCAGGAGACCGGCGGCACGGCCAGGATGTCAGCCGGCTACTGCTGGCCGTGGACTGACCCGAGGCCGGACGGCACGCTCGTGCCGGACGTGACGATCGGTGACTGGACCAGGCCGTGGAACGTCAAGAGCGACCGCAGCATCGGCGACGCCCCGGGCAGCGCCTACTGGGCCACCGATCCGAACGGGTTCGGGCAGGTCGGCTGCGTCTACACCGCGCAGGGCTTCGAGTACGACTGGTCCGGGGTGATCGTCGGTCCGGACCTGGTGGCCCGGGACGGGCGACTGGTCACCCGTCGCGAGGAGTCGAAGGATCCGGCGTTCCGTAGCAGGAAGTCGGTCAGCGACCACGAGGCGGACCGGCTCATCCGCAACACGTACAAGGTGCTGCTCACCCGGGGGATGCGGGGCACGGTGCTGTACGCGACGGACCCGGAGACCCACGAGTACCTGCGCGGCCTGGTGCGGGTCGAACACCCGCCGGAGGTCCGGTTCGAGAAGACGGCCGGGTAGCGGCAGCCAAAGCGTGTCGCTAGGGTGGCGGTCGGTTGAGCGGAACGACGGGCTTCCTGTGAGGGATACGCCCCCACCGCACGAGATTCTCGTGTCTTGGGGGCCCGTCAGTGCCGGCGTACCAGACCACACCCGCCCAGATCCTGGAACTGGCCGACGCAGGGCGACTGGTCGACGAGGTTTCCGCGCACATGGTCGCCACCGGGTACTCGGTGGAGGAGCCCGAGCGGGAGTCGTGGCGCAGGAGCCTGCCGGCGCTCGCCCGGCACCTCTGCGAGCTGGGGTTCGGTGACCTCGACGCGTTGGTGGAATACCAGCTTCCCCGTAGCAGTCAACGGATCGACGTCATCCTGGCGGGTGCTGAACCGCTGCACCTGCGTCCGGCGTACCTGGTCGTCGAGCTGAAGCAATGGAGTGCGGCGGAGCGGTACGACGAGGCTGGTTGCCTCCTGCGGGCTCCGTGGACGTCGAAGCCGCTGCTGCACCCCTCGGTGCAGGTCGAGGCGTACTGCTCCTATCTGGTGGACCACCTTGAGCGGCTGCGCGAATGGCCGGAGGCGGTGCATGGCATGGCGTACCTGCACAACGCCACTGCCGACAGCATTCCCGATCGGCCGTCGCCTCGGAGCTACCGCAACATGCTCTACACGCCGGACCGCGCCGACCGCTTCCCTGGCTATCTGGCCGCGAGGTTCTCCAAGGTCCGGGACGGGCGTGCCGCGCAACGGTTGTTGACCAGCCCGGTGAGGCAGAGCGCGCGGCTGTTGGCAAACGCGGCCGACGAGGTGGGCAACCGGGGGCACTTCGTCCTGCTGGACGAGCAGCGTGCGGCGTACGAGCTGGTCATGCGGGCGGTGCGGTGGGCCGACGCGGGTCGGCGCAAGCGGGTCGTGGTGGTGTCCGGTGGGCCGGGCACCGGCAAGAGCGCCATCGCGCTCGACCTCTTCGCCGACCTGCTGCGGCAGGGGCGACAGGTCAACCATGCGACCGGCTCGAAAGCGTTCACCCGCACCCTGCAGCTCTACGCCCGCAAGCAGCCCCTGCACCCGTCGCAACGGTCTGATCGGCTGTTCAAGTACTTCATGAACTTCACGGCCAGTCGGAAAGACGGCCTCGACGTGCTGATCTGTGACGAGTCGCACCGCATCCGGGAGCGCACCACACGTGGGCAGTGGAGCGCCTCCCGACCGCAGGTACAGGAGCTGATCGACGCGGCGAAGGTGCCGGTATTCCTCCTCGATGACTATCAGGTCGTGCGGCCGGACGAGGTGGGCAGCGTCGCCGCGATCAAGGAGGCGGCGAATCGTCTGGACCTGGAGGTGGACGAGGTCACCCTGGGCGCGCAGTTCCGGTGTGGCGGTAGCCCCCGCTACGAGCGGTGGGTGCGCTGTCTGCTGGGGCTGGAGAACGCGGACCCGTACCGGTGGACCGGGGACGAGAACTTCCGGCTGGGGCTGGCCGACTCGCCCGAGGAGATGGAGGCGATCCTTCGGCACTGCAACGACCGGGGCGAGACGGCCAGGATTTCGGCGGGCTTCTGCTGGCCGTGGACACTGCAGTCTCGCGGCGGGCGGTTGGCGCCGGACGTCCGCATCGGCGGGTGGGCGCGCCCGTGGAACGCCTACGAGGAGCATCCGCCGCCCGGCATCCCGTCGAGTTCCTACTGGGCGACGGATCCCGGGGGCTTTCACCAGATCGGCTGCATCTACACCGCTCAGGGCTTCGAATACCACTGGTCGGGAGTAATTCTGGGACCTGACCTGGTGGTACGTGGCGGTCGGTTCGTCACCTGGCCCGGCGGGCTGCGTGATCCCAAGCTGGTTTCCCGGGACGGAAGAGTCAAGGCGAAGAATCCGGACAGGTTGATCCGCAACGCGTACAAGGTGCTGCTCACCCGGGGATTGTTCGGCACCCTTCTCTACTCGGTCGATTCGGAGACACAGGAGTTCCTGTCGCGGCTGATTCCTCGCCCCCGCCGTCTTGGCCCGGCGGTTGCGCCGGGCGTGCGGCGGGTCGGCGAAGGGGTAGGAGGAAACATCAGCCAGCAGGGGCTGTCGGATTCCCGACCGAGGAGCTGACAGGGCGGTGCAGGGAATCCGAATTCCCAGGTGAGGCACCGAATTGGGGCGGTCAATACTGCTTTCCAACGTCCGGTTCGCTTGTCTTGACCTGATGGCTATGGGCAGAAATGGCAGTGGACGGTACCGTCCACCGGGCTGTAGGACGGTCTGGCTATCCGGGAGTGGCACTGATGATCGCGCAGGAACGCACGGTGCGGTATGCGTGAGGACTCGCCACGCTGGGTGCAGATCAACTCGAGTGCGTACCAGCATGAGCAAGAGGGCCTGCGTGAGCTGGCGTCGTACCTCCCGGATGCCGAGCCGTTCCACGTCTGGGCCAATGTGGAGTTCGTCGGCACCGACGGCTCGATCAACGAGGTCGACGCGCTGGTGCTCACCCGCAGCGGCCTCTACGTGCTGGAACTCAAGCACTGGCAGGGCCGGATATCCGGCGACGGCCAGCAGTGGCGGCGGCGCAAGCCCAATGGCGCGACCCAGGTGGTCGACAGCCCACTGATCCTGGTCAATCGCAAGGCGAAGCGGCTGCGCAGCGTCATCCAGCAGTACGCGCCGCACGGCGCGAAGGTCCCGTACGTCCAGGCGGCGGTCTTCCTGCACGCCACGAACATGCGCGGGGACCTGGACGACATCGGCCGCCAGCACGTCTACGGCCTGGAGGGCAGCGACACCTCCCACCTGCCGAGCCTGAAGGAGCTGCTGCTCGCCCAGCCGGTCGACGCCCGCAACCGGGTCGACGCGGTCCGGGGCCGGCAGATCGTCGAGCTGGTGAAGGGCGCGCGGATCCGACCCTCGGTCGCGGACCGCCGGGTCAACCAGCTCGTGCTGCACCAGCGGCCGTTCGCCGAGGGCATCGGCTGGCAGGACTTCCTCGCCGACCACACCGTCGGCACCGAGCTGCTGCGCCGGGTGCGGTTCTATCTGACCAGCCGGGCGGCCGAGGAGGATGTACCGAAGATCAAGCTAGCGGCGGAGCGCGAGTTCCGGCTGCTGCAGGGCATCCACCACCCGGGTATCGCCCGCGCCCTCGACCTGGTCGAGCACCCGTGGGGGCCGGCGGTCGTCTTCGACCACCGCGCCGAGTGGGTACGCCTGGACCAGTGGCTGGCCGAGCGGGACGGCCGGCTGCAACTGGCCCAACGCCTCCAGCTCGTGCAGGACCTCGCCGAGATCGTCGACCACGCACACTCCCGGCGGTTGTCGCACCGGTCGTTGAACCCGCGGGCCGTCTTCGTCTGCGACCCGGAGGGTTCCCGCCCGACTCTCGTGGTGACCGACTGGCAGACCGGCGGCCGGCTGCCCGGCACCCGGGTCACCACGCTCGGCTCCCTCACCGATCCGGCCAGCATCGAGCTGTTCTTCGACGACGTGGTCCGGCGGTACCAGGCCCCCGAGGCGGCCATCCTGGAGGAGTTGCCGGGCCACCAGCTCGACATTTTTTCCCTGGGTGCGCTGGCGTACCGGATCTTCGCCGGGGTCGAGCCGGCGACCTCCGCCGAGGGGTTGCTCGCGGCGGTCGCCGACGGCGGCCTGCACCTCGACGCGGTCGCCGACGGCATGCCGGGCGCGCTGGTCTCGGCCGTCTACGACGCGACCCGGGGCGATCCGGGGCAGCGGATGAAGCGGGTGGGGGATTTCCTCACCTGGATGGACCTGGTCTGGGAGGAGCTGACCGCACCGGAGCCCGTGCCGGTGGTGGATCCGTTGCAGGCCCACCGGGGTGACGTGCTCGACGGCGGCCTGAGCGTGCTGGGCAACCTCGGCAGCGGCGCCACCGCCATCGTGCTCTCCGTCGCCCAGGAGACCCCGGAGGGCCGGCGGGAGCTGGTGCTCAAGGTCGCCCGCGACGAGCAGTACGCCGACCGGTTCGACGCCGAGGCCCGCACCATCGACAAGCTCCGCGACTCCCGGGTGGCGGCGCTGGTGCAGGGCCCGATCAAGGTCGGCAACCGCACCGCCCTGCTGTTGGAGAACGCCGGCGAGCGGACCCTCGCCGAGGATCTGCGCGGCGGTCGGCTGGCTCTGGACCTGCTGGAGCGCTACGGCCGGGACCTGCTGGAAATCGTGGCGTTCCTGGACGGGCAGGGGGTGTGGCACCGGGACATCAAGCCCGCCAACCTGGCGGCCCGTCCTCGGCCGAAGGACCGGCAGCCGCACCTGTGCATCTTCGACTTCTCCCTCGCGGGGGTGGCGGCCGACCAGCTCAGCGCCGGCACCACCGCCTACCTCGACCCGTTCCTCGGGCCGCCGCGCCGGCTGCGCTTCGACGCCGCCGCCGAGCGGTTCGCCGCCGCCGTCACCCTGTACGAGATGGCCACGGGCACGCTGCCCCGCTGGGGCGACGGCGCGAACCCGGCCACCGTCGCCGACGAGGTGACCCTCGACCCTTCGGCCTTCGATTCCTCGGTCGCCGACCGGCTCGTCGCCTTCTTCGCCAAGGCCCTCGCCCGGGACACCGCCGACCGCTTCGACACCCTCGACGAGATGACCGACGCCTGGCGGGCGGTGTTCCGGGAGATTCCGGAGCCGGCGGCGGCCACCGACGACACGGGGGCGGTCGCCCCGCTGGGTCGCACCTCGCCCCTGGAGGCCACCGAGCTGACCGCGCGGGCCCGCTCGGCGTTGGAGCGGCTGGGCTTCACCACGGTCGGCGAGCTGCTGGACGCCGAGCCGTCGGCGCTGACCCGGGCCCGGGGCGTCCCCGACGCCACCCGCAAGGAGATCCTGGCCCGCACCCGGGAGCTGCGCGACCTCCTCGACGCCGAGCGGGAGCTGCCCGCGCCCGCCGACCCACCCGCGCAGGGCGTCGAGGCGCTCTGCGCCACCCTGCTGCCGGAGGTCGTCGGCCGCACGGCCTGGCACCGCGCGGCCGTGCAGGTGCTGCTCGGCCAGGCCCCCGACGCCGAGGGCCGGTACCTGCGCTGGCCGTCCCAGTCGGAGGTGGCCCGGGTGGCCGGCAAGCAGCAGCCGCAGATCTCCACGCTGATCAAGCGGTTCGTCGCCCGGGACTGGCAGCCGAACGCCGCCCTCGGCCTGGTCCGCGACGAGATCGTCGCCCTGCTCGACGGGC
This sequence comes from Micromonospora sp. RTGN7, assembly GCF_033804645.1. Taxonomy (NCBI): domain Bacteria; kingdom Bacillati; phylum Actinomycetota; class Actinomycetes; order Micromonosporales; family Micromonosporaceae; genus Micromonospora; species Micromonospora sp. RTGN7. The sequence goes on from NZ_JAPZLF010000002.1 coordinate 196,023, forward strand.
GGGGCGGGGTGGGCTCCGCCGAGGAGATCGCCGAGGCGCTGATCGTCGCCCGTGGCTCGTACACGGCCGAGCCGAGGCGTACCGCGCAGGCCATCGGCCTGGTCCGGGCCGCCGTGGAGACCGAGCTGGCCCGGGGCGGCGACGCCCGGCTGGCCATGCACCGGCTGCGCGGCGGCGACACCGTGCTCATCGGCCGGGAGCCCGACGACCCGGGCATCGAGCGCACGGCCGACGACCTGCTCGGGTACGTGACCCGGCTCGGTAGCCGCGCCGCCGCGCTGGCCGGCGCGGACCCGCTGCCCACCCGGGTCCGGGCCGTGGAGGAGCTGCGTGCCCTGGAGGCACCGCCGGCCGGCGCGCCGCCGCTGAGCGACGCCCGGCTGTTGCAGCTCGCCGCCGCAGGCAGCGGCGGCAAGGCAGCCGTCAACGCGCAGGGCCAGCTCTACCCGGCGGGGATGCCCGCCGAGCGTGCGCTGCGCCTCGCCGCGGGCGCGCTGGTCGGCCAGACACTCGACCCCGAGACGGTACGCGCCAGAGTGCGCACCCGGTTCGCCCGCGCCGAGGAGCTGCCGCCCCGGCCGCAGCTCGACGGGCTGCTGCGGGAGCTGATCCCGCTGGTCTGGGACTCGAAGGACGCCCGGTACGTCCCGCCGGACCGCACCTCCTCGGTCACCGGCACGCGTTCGCTCACCACGGTCGGCCCGCGCCTGGAGCCGGACGCCGCCGCGCGCGCCAGCAGGCGACTGGACGGCGTCATCGACCGTCGCGGCTTTCTGGTGGCGCTCACCTCGATCCGGCGGACCGTCCACGCCCGCCGGGCCCTGCTGAATCGGTACGACCTCACCGAGGTCGACGTCACCGCGATCATGCTGGAGCGGCTGCGGTCGCTCAGCTTCCCCTGGGAGGTGATCGTCGCCGCTGACACCGGTTCGCCGACCGACGCCGACTTCCGGTCCCTGGTGGAGCTGTTCCAGCACGAGGTGATGCCCGCCGTCGAGCGGAAGCTCGCGGAGACCGACCGGCCGGTGCTGATCACCGAGGCCGCTCCGCTGGCCCGCTACGACCAGCTCCGGCTGATCCAGGAGCTGGCCGACCCCACCCGGCCCCGCCCCGCCGCCCGGCTGCTGCTGCTGCCCGTCCGCCACAACGAGTTGGTGCTGCTCGACGGCCGGCAACTCCCGCTCACCTCGCCGGCCAGCCAGTCCCTGTGGCTGCCCGAGGAGTGGAGCAACACCGCCACCCCGCAGATAAGGAACGCCCCCCGATGATCCCCCTGAAGGCCCTGCAGGCCCAGGTCACCGCTCTCACCGACGACCTGCGCGGCGTGGTCGCCCGGGACTCCGAGCTGGAGTCGTCGCTGACGAAGGAGCACGCCCAGGCGAAAGACGCGCGGCGCACGGCGGGGACGTTCGAGACCTGGCTGGAGGACGTCCTCGACCAGGCGGCGGTGGCCTGGGTGCTCGGCTGCGTCTTCGTGCGCTTCTGCGAGGACAACGAGCTGGTCGAGCCGCTCTGGATCGGTGGCCCGGAGCCGACCGCGCCGGTCGAGCGGGCGGTGCAGCACCGCCAGCAGTACCTGATCGACAACCCCCGGCACAACGACCGGCACTGGCTGCGCGAGGCGTTCCAGTACCTGCGCGGACTGCGCGCCACCGGCAAGATCTTCGACGAGCACAACCCGGTGTGGCGGTTCGACATCTCGGGCGAGGCGGCCGAGCGGCTGTCGGAGTTCTTCCGGCGCGGCCCGGGCCTGGCATCGCTGCGGGTCGAGGGCCTCGACACCCGCTTCCTCGGCGACCTGTACCAGGACCTGTCGGTGCACGCGAAGAAAACGTACGCGCTGCTGCAGACGCCGGACTTCGTGGAGAAGTTCATCCTTGACCGCACGTTCGAGCCGGCGGTGAAGGAGTTCGGGCTCTCGGAGACCTCGGTCATCGACCCGACCTGCGGGTCGGGGCACTTCCTGCTCGGGGCGTTCGGCCGACTGGTTGACAGGTGGCGTGAGCGGGAGCCTGCGACGGACGTGCGGGTGCTGGTGGAGCGGGCGCTCGGGCAGGTGACCGGGGTGGACATCAACCCGTTCGCGGTGGCGATCGCCCGGTTCCGGATGCTGGTCGCCGCGATGAAGGAGTGCGGGCTGACGTCGCTGGAGCGCACGCCGGCCTGGCCGGTGCGGGTGGCGACGGGCGACTCCCTGCTGCACGGGGGGCGGACCTCCCGACACCAGGGAGACCTGTTCGAATACGGCAAGGGCGGGAGCGGCTTCGCGTACGTCACCGAGGACGCAGACACGATCGGCGATTATCTGCGTGAGGGGCAGTACACCGTTGTGGTCGGTAACCCACCCTACATCACCGTGAAAGACAAAGCGCTTAACGAGCGTTATCGCAAAGAGTACTCCATGTGCGCAGGTACTTACTCCTTGTCGGTGCCGTACGCTCAACGCTTCTTCGAACTTGTGAGGAGATCGGATCGCGACGGTGATGGAGCGGGTTGGGTTGGTCAGATAACTGCCAACTCGTTCATGAAGCGCGAATTCGGTAAGCGGCTGGTGGTCGAATTCTTTGCCGGCGATGTTGAGCTTCGTGAAGTCATCGATACTTCGGGCGCGCACATTCCCGGCCACGGAACGCCCACGGTTATTATTGTGGGGCGCAATCGGGCCGTCAGTTCGCGTTACAGCAGGGCGGTGAGGGTTATTCTAGGTAAGCGCGGCGAGCCCTCGCAGCCGTCGAACCCGGAAGAGGGGTTTGTCTGGCGAGCGATCGAAAGGCAAATCGAGCAACCGGGATCCGAATCAGAGTGGGTAACCGCTGCCGACCTTCCACGCGATTTTCTGGCCAGTCATCCGTGGAGCCTCTCGGGGGGTGGTGCAAATCGAGTAATGCAAAAGGTCGAGTCTCATCCTTGCAAGCTGGCCGATTTGATCGATGGTCCAATTGGTCGTGCTGTCAGGATTGGTTCGGACGACAGCTTTTCACGCCCCCGTTTAATCGTTCATGCTGAGAAGTCTGACCCGTCAAGGCTTCGGCCGATTGTCAGGGGAGAAGATGTTCGCGACTGGCGCGTGTGTCCAGCTGGCCTGATCTGGTACCCGTACCTGGGGGACGATGCTGCCCCCGGTCTGGAAGATGAGCTTTGGCCGCTGCGGTCGCTTCTTGCTGCGCGACGCACCTTCCAGGGAGTAATGGCCGACGCTGGCCGCGAATGGTGGGAGTTTATGCAGCACACCTCGTCTGCATACACGACGCCGCTATCAATTAGCTTTCCGAACGTTGTTACGCACAACCATTTCTCGCTCGATCGAGGCGGTAGCATATTCGACGCGCATGCTCCAGTTATCAAGCTTCCGAAGGGGGCGACGGAGGACCAGCACTTGCGGCTACTTGGGGTGCTGAACAGCTCGGCAGCGTGCTTCTGGCTCAAGCAGGTTAGTCAGGATAAGGGTAACCGTGGCGGCGAGCGGTCAACTGCTCGCTTTGCCTGGGAACGCTTCTTTGAGTTCACGGGCGCACGCGTACAGGAGCTTCCGCTGCCTGAGGCGTATCCATTGGAGCGGGCTCAGATGATCGACTCGCTGGCGCAGCGTCTTGCCGGCCTGACCCCGGCGGCGGTTGCGGAGTCAGGGGTTCCGGTGCGAGAGAGGTTGCGCGCGGCGCACTACGAGTATGCCCTGACGCGTGCGCGGATGATCGCGGCGCAGGAGGAGTTGGACTGGGAGGTCTACCGGCTCTATAGGCTGTGGGACGACGATCTGACCTGCGCGGAACCGCCGGAACTCAAGTTGGGGGAGCGGGCGTTCGAGATCCTGTTGGCTAAAACCGGCTCTGAGTCCGAGTGGTTCGCGCGGCATGGGTCGACGCCGATCACCGAGATGCCGGCGCACTGGCCGGACGACTACCGGGCGCTGGTGCAGCGGCGGATCGAGGTCATCGAGTCGGATCGCAACATCGGGCTGATCGAGCGGCCGGAGTGCAAGCGGCGGTGGGCCACCGACGGCTGGGACGCCATGCAGACCAAGGCGCTACGGGACTGGCTGCTCGACCGGTTGGAGGCCCCGGAGCTGTGGGGCGACCGTCCGACGCCGCAGTCGGTGGCGCAGCTCGCTGACAAGGTGCGCCACGACGACGACTTCCGGTCGGTGCTGGAGGTGTGGGTCGGGCGCGACGACTACGACCTGACGAAGACCCTCGGCAAGCTGGTCGCCGAGGTGCATGTCCCCTACCTTCCCGTCTACCGGTACAAGCCATCCGGGCTGCGGAAGCGGGCGCAGTGGGAGCGGACCTGGGCGCAGCAGCGGTTGGAGGACGCGGGCGAGGACGTGCAGATCGCTGTCCCGCCGAAGTATGCCCCGGCCGACTTCGCCAAGCCGTCGTACTGGCGGGCGCGAGGCAAGCTCGATGTGCCGAAGGAGCGGTTCATCTCGTACCCGAAGGCGGGCCGGGACAGCGACGGCACCGTGCTGCTCGGCTGGGCCGGGTGGGACCACCTCGCCCAGGCGCAGGCGCTGGCGACCGTCTACCTGGACCGCAAGCTCCAGGCGGCCTGGCCGGCGGAGCGTCTGCTGCCGCTACTCGCTGGCATCGCCGAGCTTGAGCCGTGGCTGCACCAGTGGTATGCCGACGAGCGACCCGACTTCCCCGGGTCGCCCGCCCAATTCTTCACCGACCTCGTTGACGCCGAGCTGTCCCAGCTCGAAGCCGACCGTCCAACCCTGGTCGCTCTGCGAGGGCTGAGCGACCAGGCCAGCAACCGTGAGTAGGAGAGACGAAGGCATGGGCAGTGGGCAGCAAGCCAGCCGGTCGCCGCAGTTGCTGCTGCAGTTGCGGGGCGGGGCCAACGTGCGAGGCCCGCAGCACTACGAGCATTCCGTCAAGCGGGGTATTCGGCTGACGGAGATCGCGGCGGAACTCGGGCCCGAGCTGGCGGTCCTGCAGCGGCTCTACCCGCATGGCGTCGCCCGCCTGTGGGGGTCGACACCAAGCCAGCAGACGAACAACGCAAAGGTACGCGCGCTCCGCGATCGCCGGGTCGGCGATCACGTCCTCTTCTACGCCGAAAAGACCTTCTACGCCCGCGCCCGGATCCTGCACCTGTTCCGAAATCCAGCAGTGGCAAAGCGTGTCTGGCAGACCGACGACGACGGGCAGACCTGGGAACACATCGTGGCGCTGGGCGAGGTCGAGCCACTCGCCCGCTCGGTACCGGCCGAGCCCATCCTGCGCCGTCTCGGGCTGCCCGTTCCGCTGCGAAGCCTCACCCTGGTCAGCGCCGCCGAGTACGCCTCCATCTCGCCGCTCCTGCCGGACATGCCTGGCCCGGTGCCGCCGCCAGAGCCGCCTGCGCCGTCTCGGATGAACCGCAAGCGGTTCTTCGCGGCCGTGCAGAGTATCGTCGACTTGTCCCGCCGTCGCCGGTGTGACGCGGCGGCCCGGAACCAGCCGCTGACGATGCTGTGGGCCATCGGGAGGATCGCTGCCGGTGAGAACCGGCTCACGGACTGGGCCGACGCCAGTATCAGTCTCAGGCCTCTCGTCGAGCGGTATGGCGAAACAACCATGCTCGGCGACCCTGCCGAATACCCGTTGGGTCCGGTTGCCGGCAGCGAACTATGGGAGATCAGGACTGCGGAGAGCTGGGAGGTCGAGCCCTCTGGCTTCCATGGACGGGCGGTGCTCGGCACCCTCAACATCTCCTTTTTGGGCTTTTCTCCTGCCGTCGCGGAGCTGCTGGGCAACGTCGAAATGCGGGGCCGCGCCGTCGCGATGCTGTCTAGGTCGTTAATTCCAAACGTCGACTGGCCGGCGCTGCTGGCCCAGGTCGGGCTTGCCGGTTACGACTCCGCAACCGGAGCGCTTGATCTCTCGTCGCTGACTGCCGGCGAGCCAGACTCGAACGGGCCGGTCAAGAGAAAGTCCGTACAGGTCGACCGCATCGTCCGCAGCAGCAAGTTCGCGGAGGCCATCAAGCGGCTGTACGGCGACCAGTGCCAGGTCTGCGGGCTTCGGCTGGAGACCCGCGACGGGTACTACAGCGAGGCGGCGCACATCCAGGGACTGGGGAAGCCGCACGACGGCCCGGACGAACTCAGCAACTTGCTCTGTCTCTGTCCCAACCACCACGTTCAGTTCGACTGCTTTGCGATCTACATCGATGACGAATTCATGGTGCGGCGGACAAACGACGACACGGCAATCCGCCAGTTGCATCGACACGAGAGCCACGCCATCGGGGAGAAGTACATGAGGTATCACCGCCGCTTCTGCGGCCTCCCCAAGTGATCTCCAAAAGCGAGCCGGCGTGCGCGCACTGAGCCTGGCGCAGCAGCTGCTCCTCCGTGATCCCGACGCACTCCCGCATCAGGATCGCGGAGGAGCAGACGCTGGTTAGCGGCAACCCTTGGTGGCCGCCACGAAGGTGCTCCAAGTGCCGGCGGTGAAGGTGAGAACCGGGCCGGCGGGGTCCTTGCTGTCGCGTACGGCGACGATGTCGGACAGGTTGTCGGCGACCTCGACGCAGTCGCCGCCGTTGCTGCCGCTGCGGGTGCTCTTGCGCCACCGCGCGCCGGTCAGATCAGCCATGGTGGACCTCTCCGATGATCTTGTTGATAAAGTGCCTTGATTGTCCTTCATCAAGGGCGAGCTGATCCAGGCTTCCCCAGACCTTCTCGTAGGCGGCGAACTCGTCCGGCCGGTCGAGGTAGAGGGCTCCGGTCCACGACTCGCTGTAGATCACCGGCGGCTCCGGTGTCGCCCGGTTGCCGAGCGGGAACTCCAGCATGACGAAGGTGCCCGCCTCGACGCCTCGGTGCAGGCCGACCGACAGCGGCAGAACACGGATGCCCACCGACTTTCGCTCACCAACTTCGAGCAGATGACGCAGTTGCTCGGCCATCGTGGGCCGGTCTCCGACTATCCGCAGAAGCGCGCCCTCCGAGATGACGACCTTCATCTCGGGTGCTGCGGGCAGCCGGCGGGTCAACAGAGACTGTCGCTGTAGTCGTACCTGAACCAGCCGTTCGCGTTCCTCCTCGGTCACCTCCGCGCGATGCTCGTAGACGGCGTGCGCGTAGCCACGGGTTTGCAGTAGGCCGGGAATCAACGACTCGTCGTATCGCCGGATCCGGCAGGCGGCGGATTCGAGGCCCACGTATAGCTCGAACCAGTCGGGTATCGCGTCGCCGTAGGCGTGCCACCAGCCCTTCGCCTTGGTCTCACTGGCCAACGCGGCAAGCGCCTGGGTCAGCGGGGCCGCAGCCTCGTACAGCTCGCACATGGCGCGGACGTCGAGGCCGCGCACCGAGCCGAGCCCGCTCTCGATCCGCCACACCTTTTGCCGGCTGCACTCCAGCGCCTCGGCGGCGGCGTCCAGGGTTATCCCCGCCTCGGTGCGCAGGTCACGCAACGCCTTGCCGAGCCGGCGTCGGGGCACTGTCGATCCCATGTCCTCGGTCATCCGGCCTCCCTCCGTTGAATTTTGCAACATCTCGACGCCCACTGGATGCACGGGAATGTTGCGCACGAATAACTGAACAGTATGGGCTGACATTGGTTGTGATAGTGCCCCTGACCTTACAAGATGGCCCTGACAAAGGCGATGACCGTGGAATTCCCACCGTCTATTGAATGCCGCTCCCTATTGGTCATCGAGGAGGTGCTGGCGTGCGCGCGTTTCCCCGTCATCCGTGTCCGGTCGGGTCGCCGAGGTCGTCGGCGTGCCGGGTTGCCGACCACGTACCGCTGGAGCCCTGGCAGGTGCGCGAGCGCCGGTTCACCCGGTGCGGCCGGCGCGGGGTGGACTCGGTCGAGGTCGCCGCATTCCTCGACCAGGTCGCCGACGAACTGGCCGAGGTCTACGCGGCGCTCGACAGCAGCCGTCGGGAGATCGAGCGGATCAGAGAAGTCCTGCGGGCCTGGCAGTCGCAGCGCGCCCGCGCGGACCGGGCGGCCCGGCGGTGAGCGCGCGCTGGGTGGTGCACCTGCCGTTCACCGCCTCCGACCTGCCCACCGCCCGCCGGTTCGCGGCGGCGCTGGCCCGCTCGGTGACGTTCCTGCCCGAGGTGGACGCCGGCGAGACCACCGTGTCGGCCGAGGACGAGCAGGGCGTACGCCAGCGTGTCTTCTGCGACCTGCCGCTGCCCCGGGGGCCGCGCTGCGTGCGCCGCACCGACCACGACGGGCCGTGTTCCGCCCGTCCGCCCCGGTGACCGGCGTGACCACCGTCGACTGCCCGGACTGCGACGGCATGACCTTCCGGCTCGACCCCTGCCGCTGCACCCACTACGGCAACCGGCTCCTGGCCGACGACGACGGCAACGACAACGACAACGGTCCAGCCGGCGGCGCGGGCGGGCGTCGGGAACCGTACCGCGGGTGTGCGTTCTGCCGGGGTGCCGGCACGGTCGCGGTGGCCTGCCACTGCTGCGGGCGGCGCGGCCGGCGGCGCGCGCAGCTTGTGCTGACCGTGGCCAACCTGGACACCGGCGCGGTCGCCTCCCACGAGGTCGTGCCCGACGACCTCGACCCCCAGTGGTGCCTGGCGGGTGGCTGGGCGGTCGAGCTGACCCCCCGGCTGCGCGAACTGGCCGCCGAGGCGGGTGTCGGGGACACCGTGGACCCGCTGACGGTACGGCTGCCGGCAAGCTGGCGGCCCGACCTGCCGGCGGCCGAGCGGCACGAGCTGGCGGCGCGGGCCGTCGCGGAGGCCGCCCGGCCGGCGTGGCGGGTGCTGGTGGGCCGGTCGGCCGCCCCGCCCCCGGTCGACCCGGCGCGGCGGCTGGCCCGGCTCTGCGCGGTGGCCGACCTGCTCCTGCTCGACCTGGTCGTGGAGGCCCGCCGGCACGGCGGCGGGCTGCGCTGGGCCGTCCGGTACGAGGTGCCAGGCTCCCCGGTGCCGGACGGGCCGCCGGAATCGCGCTTCACCGACCTGGCCGCCGGCCTGGCCGGCACGGACGTGGCCGACGCGCTTGCCGGGCTCGGCGAGCGCGGCCGGGACGCGCCCGCCCGGATGCTCAGCCCCGACCCGCTCCGGCCGCTCATCCCGGCGACGCCCGACGTGGCGGAGGTCGCCCGCCGGGTGCGCGCCGACTGCACCGCCTCCGGGGCGCAGGCCGTCTGGCGGGACGGCCGCTGGTGGCACACCGCCCTGCATGCCGGCGAGCCGGTCGAGACGCTGGTCGAGCAACCCACGGGGCAGGTGGTGCGCCGGACCCGGGTGCCGCTGCGCCGGTCGGTCGAGCCGCCGGACCCGCCGTGGCTCGGCGAGCCGGTGCCGTCAAGGCACTGCCCGGACTGCCGCCCGGCGCGGTCCTCGGTGCTGACCTGCACCACCTGCGGCGGCGCCCGCCGGCTGCACCAGGCTGCCCTGGTCACCCTGACCGACCTGCGGCACCGGGTGGTGCACCTGACCTGGCGGACCGGCACGCCGGAGGCGGCCTCGGCGGTGAGCGTCCGGCCGGGCGGCCGGGCCGTCGTCCGGCTCCCCGACCGCTACCGGCTGGGTGCCTGGGCGGCCGTGTTCGGCGTACGCCCGGAGGACCTCGCCGAGGCCGACGGCGGCCACGACATCCCACCGGACGTGCGCGAGGGCTACGTCGCCCTGCCCTGGGCGGGCGCGGACCCGGTGGGGGAGCAGGTGCGCGCCGTCGGCCCCGGGCTGCCCGCCGCGCGCCTGCTGGTGACCGCGGTACGCCCCGACCCGCCGCCGCTGGCCGAGCTGCTCCGGCTCGCGCTCGGCCTGGACCTGGCGCTGGTGGTGAACGTGCTCGACCTGCGTCGGCACCCGGCGGGGGCGATGCGGGCGCACGGCGTGCTCTGGTCGGTCGAGCTGCGCTCGCCGGCCGCCCCGGTGCACCCCGACGACCTGCCGTGCCGGCCCAGCCTGGAGGCGGCCGTGGCGCACTGCCTCGACGGCCTGGACGTCGCCCTGCCCGAGACCGTGCCGGCGGACCCCGGGGTGCCGGTCCCGGTGCCCCGGTCGGCTCCCCGCCCGCTGCCGCCTGACCCGGTTCCGGGGCTGCGGCGGCTGGCGGCGCAGCATGCCGGCCTTCCGTTCAGCGTCCGATTCACCCGGGGCGGCTGCGCGATTTATCGCCACGACGACGACGGCCCACGGCTGCTGGTCGAGGGCACCGACCTGCCCAGAGTTGGAGGGCTTCCCTGAGCTTGCCAGCCTCTGACCCTAATTCCGCTCCCGCCAAATGTCCGAAGAGCACCGATAAGGAATGGCGGTGACTATCTGGGCGGGGCTATGGCCTGCGGCCTGAGATTGTTGTAGGTGTCGCTGCCACCGCCTATGGTGAACCCCAGCTTGGGGAAAGGACAAGACGTGACCACTGAGGACAAGACATCCGTGCCGGTATGGACACTGGCTACGGAGGCAGTCAACGTGCCGGACGTGCTCGCCGATGAGGGCATGACACCAGCCCGACTCGCAGAGTTGAGAACCGTCCTGGCCACGCTCGCGGATTCCCCCATCGCCACGCTGGAAGCGCATCCGGTCCTGACCAAGCGCGACCGGAACGGCGGGATTGCGCTGCATGCCGCCAGTCCGCTCGCCAAGCAGTTGTCGCAGCTCGTGGGTCAGACAGCGAAATCAGCTCCTCCGACGCTGAACGTTGCCGCTACGGGTGAAGTGCTCTATCGAATGGTGGTGCCGGCGAAGGTCGCCGCGCAGTTCGGTACCGGGCTTGTGAAATCCATGGACGCGAAGCTGGTCGTAGGCGGTGTCCGTGGCCCGCTGGTCAACTCCATGGGCACGATCGTGGGCGGTGCCACGTTCGTGCCCGTTACTTGCCGGACCGCTGTCGCAGGTGCGGCGACCGGCTCGGCCGCCACGGCGGGTCTGGCCGTGGCCAGCGCCGGGGCGTTGACTCTGGCCGCGCCTCTTGTGCTGATGGCCGTCGCGGTCGGCGTCAGCGCCCACGCCGACCAGCAACGCCAGCAGGCGATCGAGCGGATCACCGATCTTCTGGAGCAGTTGCACCAGGAATACCTGGAGAAGGAGCGCGGCGAGCTGGACGGTTGCCGTGACGCGATCGACAAGGCCACGTCGATTCTGCTCGACCAGGGCAGGATTGGCCTGTCGTTGGGGCTGGATTCCTCGTCCTACGCGATCAGCACGGCGATCGAGCGCACCAAGCGCCGCCTCAACAGATGGCAAGCTGCGGTGGCTGCGCTGCCCGAAGGGCCGGTTGAGGTCGGTCAACTGACCAAATCCTTCACCGGAATCAACGGGGAGGGCGGCGAATTCCGTGCGCACCTGGAGCTTGCGCGACTCGCCATTGCTCTCAAACGCCGGGTGCTCGTGCTCCAAGCGGTTGAGCACGCGCAACTGGCGGAGGCGGGCAACCCGTTCAACAGATTCATCGGAGCATTGCGTGACGATGAGCGCCGCATCGACGAGTTGGAATCAGGCATCGAATCTGTCCTGCTTCGACTGTCGACCCTTGAGGTGAAGCGTCAAAGCGGTTTCCGCAGCATGGTCTTCACGCAGGGCGAGGTCGACGAACTGCTCAGGGCCGCCTATCGACTTCGCGCCCTGGGCGATGGCCTCAGCGTGGGATCCCACCAGGGCGACGTGGCGATTGAGATCGAACGAAGCCACAACGGATCGCTCGTGGTCTTTCCGGCAGCCGCCGCCTGACCAACCCCGCGCGCGTCCAGCGCCCGTCACGCGGCTGAGCTGGGGTTCCTCCGACGAACGGAGGAAGCGCCCGCCGATGGTCCACTGTGGTCCCGTCGGCCGGACCGCAAAATGGCCAACCAGTGCGGTACCCGAGCAATCAGGTCGATGGGTAGCGTGTCGGGCACCTGGGGAGCTGGAGGAACATTGGCGACGCTGCTGCGTGACCTGATCGACATACCGACGTCCGTCGGCGAGGGCGACTTCGTGGTGAAGGCGGCCGAGGGCGCCGACCTGAGCAGATACGTCGTCACCGATCAGCTTCGGGAGAGCTTCGCCAAGGCGCTGGGCCGGGTCGGGCACGCCGTCAACACCGGCCGCTCCCAGGCGATGTTCCTGCACGGCTCGTTCGGCTCCGGCAAGTCGCACTTCATGTCGGTGCTGCGGGAGATCCTCGCGCACAACCCCAGGGCCCGGAAGATCCCCGGGCTGGACGGTGCGGCCGTCGCCGCCGACAACTGGCTGCCCGACCGGAAGTTCCTCACCCTGACCCTGCACATGCTCGACGCGCGCTCGGTGGAGCAGGCGATCCTGGAGGGGTACCTGCGCCACGTCACCGCAGCCCACCCGGACGCGCCGCTCCCCGCCGTACACCGCTCGGACGCGCTGCTGGGCAACGCCGCAGGCCTGCGCCGGACGCTCGGTGACGAGAAGTTCTTCGAGAACCTGGGCGGCGGCACCGTCACGGGCGGCGGGCTGGCGGCGAGGCGGGCCCAGGCCGAGGGCTGGACCCCGCAGCGGTACGCCGAGGCCGCCGCGCAGCCGCCCGGCACCAAGGAGCGCGACGCGCTGGTCAGCGCCCTCACCCAGGCGTTCTTCAGCGGCGCGGTGCACAGCGCCGAGTACCTCGACCTCGACACCGGCCTCGCCGTCATCACCCGGCACGCCAAGTCCCTCGGGTACGACGCGATCGTGCTCTTCCTCGACGAGCTGATCCTCTGGCTCTCCGGCCGGATCGCCGACCACACCTTCGTCAACACCGAGGGCGCCAAGCTCAACAAGCTGGTCGAGTCCGCCGACGCCACCCGCCCGCTGCCCCTGGTCTCCTTCGTGGCCCGCCAGCGCAACCTGGAGGAGTTCCTCGGCCCGCAGGTCGGCGGCACCGAGCGGGAGGCACTGGCGCAGGTGATGCGCAGCGTTCAGGGGCGGTTCGGGGAGATCGTCCTCGCCGACACCAACCTGCCCGAGATCACCGAGGGGCGGCTGCTCAAGCCGAACGACGAGACGGCCCGCGCGGTCATCGACAACGCCTTCGCCGCGGTCCGGCACAACCGCGAGGTGTGGGACATCCTGCTGCTCGGCGCGCAGTACGGCGACGCCGGCATCGGCTCCGACGCCACCGCCTTCCGGCAGCTCTACCCCTTCTCGCCGGCCCTCGTGGCCACCCTCGTCGCGCTCTCCCAGGCGTTGCAGCGTGAGCGGACGGCGCTGAAGGTGATGACGGAGCTGCTGGTCGAGCGGCGGGACACCCTGCGGGTCAACGACCTGATCGGGGTCGCGGCCCTGTTCGACCCGCTGGTGCTGCACGGCGAGCTGCCCGACCGCCCGGAGCTGCGTCAGAAGTTCGAGGCCGCCCGCACGCTCTACCTGCGCAAGCTGCGCCCGATCCTGCTCACCCTCAGCGGCATCGACGAGGAGAGGGCCGCCCCGCACACGCAGTTCCAGCTCGACGACAAGCTGGTCAAGACCATCGTGCTCGGCGCCCTGGTGCCCGAGGTGCCGGCCCTGCACAACCTCACCGCCGCCAAGCTGCACGCGCTGAACTTCGGCTCCATCGCCTCGCCGATCCCCGGCTACGAGAACACGATCGTGCTCCAACGGCTGCGCAAGATCGAACAGGACGCCGGCGAGCTGCACCTGACCGACGACCACGACCCGGTCGTGTCGCTCAAGCTGCACACCGTCGACTTCGACAAGTTGCTCGACCTGGTGCCGCACAACGAAACCTCGGCCGGCGTACGGCAGCAGTTGCTCCGGGAGCTGATCAGCGCCGAGATGGGCCTGACTGGCAGCGAGGGCAGCCACGGCGAGCTGCAGCAGCCGCGCGACTGGCGGGGCCGGCGGCACGTCGTCCAGGTGAAGTTCGGCAACGTGCGGGACCCCGACGCGATGCCGATCGCCGCGCTGCTCGCCCCCGGCGAGTCCTGGCGGATCGTCGTGGACTACCCGTTCGACCCGCAGGACTACCCACGCAGCGCCGACCGGGCCCGGATCGAGGAACTGCCCCGGGGCTCCAACACGGTGTTCTGGCTGCCGCTCTACCTCACCGACGACATGATGGGCCGGGTCGCCCAGCTTGCGAAAATCAACTACCTGCTCGGCATCGGCGGCGCGGGGGAGCGCCTCAACACCCTCGCCGCCGACTGGCCCAAGGCCGACCGGCAGCAGGGCCGCGTCTACCTGCTGCAGCGGCAAACCCAGCTCCGTGAGGGCCTGATCACCGCGCTCAAGCAGGCGTACGGGGCGGCCAACGCGCTGCCCTCCGACGTGCACGAGGACACCGTCGGAGTGCTGCACACCCTGGCCGAGGGGCTGCGCATCGGCGACCCCCGGGGCGGAACGCTTGCTGACGCGTTCAAGAACCTCACCGCCGAGCTGCTGGAATGGTCGTACCCGGGCACGCCGGCCCTGCCGGTGGACGAGAAGCCGCTCACCCGCGGCGACCTGGGCAAGGTCTTCGAGTACGCGAAGCAGGCCGCCGCCGACCCCACCCACGGCGTCTCCGTCGCGACCCCCGCCGACCAGCGGATGCTCCGCCGGATCTGCAACCCGCTGCAGCTCGGCGAGCTGATCGACAACCGTTACGTGCTCACCATGAGCACCTGCTACTGGAGCAGGCACCTGCTGCAGGAGGCGGCCAAGGAGGACTACCGGGATCACTTCCCCGTGCACCGGCTCCGGAAGTTGTTGGACGTGCCGAAGCGGCGCGGCTTCGACCGCGACCTGCAGAACCTGATCATCGCCGTCTTCGCCTTCGAGCAGCAGTTGAGCTGGTACGACAGTGGCCGGAAGGTCAACGTCGTCGCGGTGAACGGCGTGGAGGACCGCTTCGAGCTGCGGCACCCGCCGATGCCGACGGAGGAGGCGTGGAAGACGGCCGTGCAGTTCGGGCAGCCTTTCTTCGGCGAGGTGCTGCCCCAGTTCCGCAACCCGGCCAACCTCGTGGACCTGGCCGGGAGGATGCGGAAGGTCGCCACCACGTACGCCGAGACCGCCGGGAAACTCGTGGCCAGCCTGAAGGAACACGCCACGCTGCTCGGCCTAGATTCGGACGCGGAGGTCGGCCTCAATTCGGACGCGCAGGTCGGTCGGCTCGCCACCGCCCTGCGGGTCGCCGAGCTGCTCACCCAGGTCAAGGCCGAACGGGACGACGTGGTGCTCGTCGGCGTGGTCGCCGAAGGGGAGCAGCGCCTCGGCGGCCTGGACGGCCTGGCCGCGAGCAGCGTCTACAAGCAGGCCGGGAAGCTCGTCACGGCGCTGACCGCCACGCAGTGGCCGCTGCTCAGTGCCGTGCGGCAGCGGGCCGCCTCCGATTCCCGCGCTCAAGCCGTCCTTGACCGACTGCAAACCGCCGCACGAGACGAGCAGCACGGCTCCGACCTGGCCAGGGCGTTGCAGGAGGCGGTCGCCGCCGCAGCCGCCCTGCTGGCCGAGGACAATCGGCCGGTCGTATCCCCGAACCCGCCGGTCGTCGACCCACCGCCGGTCGTACCCCCGAACCCGCCGGTCGTCGACCCGCCGGCCGTGATCGACCCGCCGCCGGTCATCCCGAAGCCGCGCGATCCCAGGGACCCGGTTCTTCTACCACCCGCGCCACCCGCCGCCCACCAGGCGGTCGTGACCGGCGCGGAGGAACTGAACCTGCTCGTCGGCGCGCTGCGGGTCGAGGTCGACGCCGGCAGGCGGGTCACCGTCACCTGGCAGGTCGAGGACTCGGAGCGCCGCCCGTGAGCCTCACACGGGCCGCCGTCCGCCCGGCGGCCGTACGGCGAAAGGTCGAGGCGTGGCTCGCCGAGCGCGACGACAGCGACGCCATCGTGCTGCACGCCCGCCCCGAGTGGACCGACGAGCCGGTGCTCACCGTGGGGGACACCCCGGTGCGGATCGTGCCCTGCCGGACGCCGATCGCCGCCCGGGCCGCGCTCGCCGACCGGGCCGCGCACGAGAAACTCGTCCTGCTGACTGACCTGACCGACATGGAACTGGGCGACGGCCTGCTGACCCACGTCAGCATGCAGAAGGGGCGTAGCGTCGACCCGTGGGACGTGGTCACCCAGGTGTTCGGCGGTCAGGTGCGGCTCGACTCGACCCTGGTGCGCACCGGCCGTTGGGTCGCCGACGCCCTCACCGATCTCGCCCCGGTTAAGGGCTGGGCCCCGCCCGCAGGCCTCATCCTCACCCGGGACCACGCCCTGCGGCACCTCGCCGGGGCGGTGCTCGGCCTCGACCCCGACGAGCTGGACGGCGCCGGGCTCCTGCAGTGGAGCACCGACGCACGCACCCAACTTCGCTTCGCCGACCTGCCGGCCGAGTGGACCGACGGGATCGCCGCGTTCCTCGCCGAGGTGGCCGGCCCGGTCGCCGTGCCGGTCCTCGCCGCCGTCCGGGCCGGGCACGGCATCGACGCCATCCCGCTCGGCCTGCTCGCCGAGGTGCTCCGGCCCAGAGGCGGCGAGCAGCGGCCCGACGTGGAGCTGGTGGTCGCCCGGACCCGGCTCGAACCACGCTTCGGCGGCACCCGACTGACGGAGGCGCAGGCGACCGCTTTCGGGGAGGCCACGGAGGCATGGATCTACCGGGCCCTCGACGGCGACGACGCAGTACGCCACGACGCGTATCGGATGCTGCGCCGGGCCGAGGAGATCGCCGCCGAGATCGACGTCGCCGGGCGGCTCGCCGCGTCGACCCTCCTGCCGGCCGGCTTCACCCAACGGATGCGCGCGTTCGGGGCCGCGGTGCGGCTCGCCGTCCCGGTGGTCGGGGCGGGGTCCGCCGCTGAGCTGATCGAACGGGTGCAGGACCGGCTCGCCGAGGTCGAGGCCCACCGGTCGGCCGACCGGTCCCGGGTGGAGACCGCCAGGATGGGCGTTCGGCTGCTGCGGTGGCTGGCCGTGCCCGAGGGGCCCGCCCCCGCCACCATCCTCGACGCCGTGCACCGGCAGGTCCGCGACGACGGATGGGTCGACCGCGCCCGGCTGGACGTCTTCGCCGGCGACGTCGACCAGCAGGTTGCGCAGGCGTACCGGCTGCTGCACGCGGCCGTCGACGCCCGTCGCGCCCGACACGACCGCCACTTCGCCGAGCTGCTGCAGGACGTGACCGGTGCCGAGCGGGAACCCGGTGCCCTGCTGCGGGTGGAGGACGTGCTGGACCGCGTCGTCCGTCCCGTCCTGGACGGCGGGCGCCGGGTCCTGATGCTCGTCCTCGACGGCATGGGCACGGCGGCGGGCATCGAGATCGCCGACTCCCTGCACCGCAGCGCGGTCTGGACCGAACTGACCCCCGGCGGTGGCCCGCGCACCGGGGTCCTCGCCGCGCTGCCGACCGTCACGCAGGTCAACCGGTGCAGCCTGTTCAGCGGGCGGATCGCCGTCGGCGACCGTGGCGCCGAGCTGCGCGCCTTCCGCGAGCAGTTCCCGGGCAGCGTGCTGCTGCACAAGTCCGACCTGCGAACCCCGGCCGGGCAGGCCGTCGACCCCGAGGTGGCCGCCGCCATCGCCGACCCCGCCGTCCCGCTGGTCGCCGCAGTCATCAACACCATCGACGACGCCCTGGACCGCAGCGACCCCGGCACCACCGAGTGGAGCACGGAGACCGTCAACGGGCTGCGGGACCTGCTCGCGGTCGCGCAGGACCGGGTCGTGGTGCTGGTCTCCGACCACGGCCACGTCGTCGACCGGGGCACTGAGGCGGTCCTGGTGCCCTCCGACTCCAGCGAGAACCGGTGGCGCCCGGCGACGGGCGAACCCGGCGACGGCGAGCTGCTCTTCCGGGGCAGCCGGGTGGCGCTCGCCGGTGGGAAGGCGATCCTGCCCTGGCGGGAGGAGCTTCGGTACGGCCCGCGCAAGGCCGGATACCACGGCGGCGCAGCTCCCGCCGAGGCTGTGATCCCACTGCTGCTCTTCGCGGTGCACGACGAGAACGCCGTCCCGGGGTGGGCGGGAGCGCCCGTGTCCAGCCCCGAGTGGTGGCGCGAGCCGCTGCGGCCGGCGGCGGGCGAGGCAACCCCCAGCGGGGCCGCCCAACCGGAGAACAGGCGTTCCACTCGCCGCCTCGCCCGGCCCGTCGTCCAGGACGAGGGCCTGTTCGACCTGCCCGCCCCGACTGCCGTGCCGGCCCCGCCCGAACCGTCGGCCACGGCCGATCCCGCGACGGTCCTCGTCGACGCCCTGCTGGCCAGCCCGGTGTACGCCGACCGCCGGGGCACCCGGGCGCCCCTGCCCGACGAGCGGGTGGCCGCCATGGTCGCCACCCTCCTCGCCGGCAACGGGCGGGCGACCCTGGAGACGCTGGCGACCCGGGCCGGCGTACCCGTGCACCGGGTTTTCGGCACGTTCACCGCCCTGCGCCGCCTGCTGCAGGTCGAGGGGTACCCCGTGCTCAGCCTGGACCCCGACGGGCGGACCGCCAAGCTCGACATCGCCCTGATGGTCGAGCAGTTCGGGCTGGAGGCCACGTGGCGGTAGAGGTCAGTGCCCGGCGGCGCAGGGACATCGTGGACGCCCTCCGCCGGGGCGCGGTGCCCGCCAACGGCCTGGACGCCCTCGCCGTCGGACTGGACCGCTTCACCTCCACCCTCGACGAAGATCTGGAGCGGGTCGCCGGGGGCGGCAGCGTGTTCAAAGCCGTGCGGGGCGAGTACGGCGCAGGAAAGACCTTCCTCACCCGGTGGCTGGGGGAGCGGGCGAAGCGCCGGGGATTCGCGGTGGCCGAGGTGCAGGTCTCCGAGCTGGAGACGCCGCTGCACCGGATGGAGACCGTCTACCGCCGGCTCGTCGAACAGTTGACGACCGAGCAGTTCGCGCCAAGCGCGCTGCGTCCGGTCCTCGATGGGTGGATCTTCGCTCTCGAGGAGGACGTGCTGGCCGCCGGCGCGGCCGCCGAAGCCGACGCGGACGGGCTCGACCGGGCGGTCGGCGAGCTGCTCGAGCGCCGCCTGGCGGACATCTCCCGAAGCACACCCGGCTTCGCGGCCGCGCTGCGCGGCTACCGGACGGCCGTCGCCTCCAACGACCAGGTGACCGCCGGAGGGTTGGCGGCCTGGCTGGGCGGGCAGCCTCACGTCGCGGCCTCGGTGCGACGGGCCTCCGGGGTCAAGGGGGACCTCGACCACTTCGGGGCGCTCAGCTTCCTGCAGGGCCTGCTGACGGTGCTCCGCGACAGCGGGCATCCCGGCCTGCTCCTGGTCCTCGACGAAGTCGAGACCCTGCAGCGAGTGCGGTCGGACGCCCGCGACAAGGCCCTCAACGCGCTGCGGCAACTGGTCGACGACATCTACGCCGGGCGCTTCCCGGGCCTGTTCCTGCTGATCACCGGCACCCCGGCGTTCTTCGACGGCCAGCAGGGTGTGCAGCGGCTCGCGCCGCTGGCCCAGCGCCTCGCTACCGACTTCGGCCCGGAACCGCGCTGGGACAACCCCCGCGCCACCCAGCTCCGCCTCCCAGGCTTCACCGAGGCCGCCCTGGTCCAACTCGGCATCCGAGTACGCGAGATATACGGCAGCGACCGGGTGACCAGCGTGGTCGGCGACGACTATCTCACCGAACTCGCCCGGGCCGTCGCCGGCCGGCTGGGTGGTCAGGTCGGGGTCGCCCCCCGGGTCTATCTCAAGAAGCTCGTCGCCGACGTCTTCGACCGGGTGGACCAGTTCGCCGACTGGAATCCCCGGGAGCACTACGCGCTGACGCTGCGCTCCGACGAACTGACGGAGGTCGAGCGGAACGCCGCCTCGGCCGACGACGTCAACCTGACCCTGTGAACGAAGAGACCCTGCTCGACCCGGTGGTGCTGCACCACGTCGTCAACAGCCTCGGCTGGCCGGAGCTGCGACCGCTGCAACGAGACGCGATCGGGCCGCTGCTCGACGGGAACGACGCGTTGCTGCTCGCCCCGACGGCGGGTGGGAAGACCGAGGCGGCGGTGTTTCCGCTGCTGTCGCGGATGGCACGGGAGGACTGGACCGGCACCTCGGTGCTCTACCTGTGCCCGCTCAAGGCCCTGCTCAACAACCTGCATCCCCGCCTCGAGCAGTACGCCGGCTGGCTGGGCCGCACCGCCGCGCTCTGGCACGGCGACGTCAACACTGCCGCCCGGCGAGCCGTGCTCTGGCAGCGCCCCGACATCCTGCTGACCACGCCCGAGTCTCTCGAGGCGATGCTGGTGAGCGTCAACGTCGACCACCGTCGCTTCTTCGCCGGGCTGCGGACGGTGGTGGTCGACGAGGTCCACGCCTTCGCCGGGGATGACCGCGGCTGGCACCTGCTCGCGGTGCTGGAGAGGCTGACCCGGGTCGCCGGCCGGCCGCTGCAAAGGGTGGGGCTCTCCGCGACCGTCGGGAACCCGGCGGAACTGCTGACCTGGCTGCAGGGCTCGGTGGCGGGCGGGCGGCCGGGGCGGGTCATCGCTCCCGAGGTGCTCGCCGCCGCTTACGCTTCTCCAGAGACCACCAGCCCGCCACCCGGCGAGATCGAACTCGACTACGTCGGGTCGCTGTTCAACGCGGCGAAGGTGATCTCCGCCCTACACGCCGGCGAGAAGCGGCTGGTCTTCTGCGAGTCCCGGCAGACCGTCGAGGAACTCGGTCAACTGCTGCGGGAACGCGGGGTGACCACCTTTCTGTCGCACGCCTCCCTCTCCGCCGACGAGCGACGCCGCTCCGAACAGGCGTTCACCGAGGCGCGGGACTGCGTCATCGTCTCCACCAGTACCCTCGAACTCGGCATCGACGTCGGTGACCTGGACCGGGTCGTCCAGATCGACGCACCCGCCACCGTGGCGTCGTTCCTGCAGCGGCTCGGCCGCACCGGCCGCCGCCCGGGCAGCACCCGGAACTGCCTGTTCCTGTGCCGTACCGGGCAGGAACTGACCCGGGCGGCAGCGCTGCTGACGTTGTGGGCGCGCGGCTGGGTCGAACCGGTCGTCCCGCCGCCGGAGCCCCGACACATCGTCGCCCAGCAGATGCTCGCGCTCTGCCTGCAGGAGCACCGAGTCGGTGACCGTCTCTGGGCGCAGGCGTGGAACGGCCTCGCGCCCTTCGGCCCCGGGGCCGAGCCGATCGTCCGACATCTTCTCGACCACGGCTACCTCGACAGCGACGGCGGGATGCTGTTCATCGGGCCGGAGGCGGAGCGACGGTTCGGACGGCGGCACTTCATGGACATGACGGCCGTCTTCACCGGGCCACCGGAGTTCACCGTCCTGCACGGCCGTCAGGAACTGGGCCGGATCGACCCCAGCCTCCTCACCGAGGAGGTATACGGCGATCGGCTGCTGTTGCTCGGCGGGCGGAGCTGGCGGGTCACGTACGTCGACTGGCGCCGGCGGCGCTGCTTCGTGGAGCCGGCCGACGACGGCGGCCGGGCCCGGTGGACCTCGCTGGGCTGGGTGGGTTGGAGCCACCCGCTCACCCGTGCGATGCGGGACGTCCTCCTAGGCGAGGACCCACCGGTCCGGCTGACCGGGCGGGCGGTGGAACGGCTGGCGGCGGAACGGGCCGACCGGTCGACCGTGGTCCACCCCGGCGGAAGCCTCGTCGTCCGAGCCCCGAACGGCGACCTGGCCTGGTGGACGTGGGCGGGCCTGCGGGCGAACGCGACCCTGACCGCGACCCTGAGCGAGGTCGTCGATCCGATGCAGCGGTTCGACGACTACACGATCCGGCTCCGCGCCGACCTGGACCGGACGCAGTGGCGGGCCCTGGTCGCCGACGCGGAACAGCGGATCTGTCTGCCCGAGGTCAGCGCGCGGGCTCTGGCTGGGCTGAAGTTCGGCGTCGCGCTGCCGGAGCGGCTCGCCCGCGCGACCCTCGCGGCCCGCCTCACGGACGTGTCCGGCGCGGTGGCCGTACTGGAAGATCCGGTCCGGTTCGTCGCACTGACAGGTTGATGGCTTCCCGCGACTGCCGTACGTCGGCTGGATGCGCCCCGAGTAGTTCGCGCGCCCGCCCCCGATGCGCGCCCGGCCCCGATCGTCGGCGAGGATCTGCCAAGATCGGGCGGGCCACGGTGCCGGAAGACCGGCTCGCCGACGCCGCACCACGGAGGGGGAGCCATGCTCGCGGAGCACGT
Source organism: Micromonospora sp. RTGN7 (assembly GCF_033804645.1). Taxonomy (NCBI): domain Bacteria; kingdom Bacillati; phylum Actinomycetota; class Actinomycetes; order Micromonosporales; family Micromonosporaceae; genus Micromonospora; species Micromonospora sp. RTGN7. The sequence goes on from NZ_JAPZLF010000002.1 coordinate 217,991, forward strand.
GCGGGACGCCTCGGCCACAGCAGTTATCTTCGGCTTCTTCGCCTCGAGCTGGTTCGGCTGGGCCCAGGAGGCGCCGCCCAGAAGTTGGCGCCCGGTGCTCGTCGTCGGATCGGTGCTCTCGCTGCTCACCGCCGTCGCCGCCGGGGTTCTCACCTGGCGTCGCTGGTCCGACCCGACGGCCTTCGACGCCGACACCAGTCGCACCTTCGGCCTGATCGTCGGCATCGAGTTCGCCGTCGCGGCCCTCGGTGCCGGGCTGCTCGCCCTGCGCCGTCGCCGGGAGCTGATCCCCGTCTGGGTCGCGCTCGTGGTGGGGGTGCACCTGTTCCCGGTCGCGGCACTGCTCGACTATCCGTTGATCCATGTGGTCGCCGCCCTGGTGACGGCGGTGGCGCTGGCGGCGGTGCCGGTCGCCCGGGCCCGCGCCGTGCCGGTGAGTGCGGCGGTCGGGATCGGCGCGGGCGGGGTGTTGCTCGCCGCTGCGGTGGCGTCGCTGGTCATCGCCCTGGTCGGGTACTGAGCGTCAGTCGCGGGCGGTGCCGGAACCCTGCCGGACGCGGGCCCCGCGCCCGCTCCGGCACCCGGCCGGTAGGCGCCGACCGCTGCTGATCGAGGGCAGTGACTGCGCGATCTCCGGTTGACCTGCTGCGTTCCCGAGCCAGCGGGGTAGGGCGGTGCCGCCGGCCAACGGTGCCCTGGCGTGGGTCGGAGCCGGCAACCCGGCTGCCGGTCCGGGTCCTATCCTGCGTACATGTCGATCAATGATCGGGATCTTGTCATTGCTGCGGCGCGGGCGGGAGCCGCTGTCGTGCGCACGCAGTACGGCGCGTCGTCGGCGCGTTTCGAGAAGGATGGCGGTGACTTCGCCACCGCCGCCGACATCGAGGCCGAGAAAGTCATCGTCGATATCCTTCGCGCCGCTCGGCCGGGCGACGCCGTGGTGGGCGAGGAGAGTGGCCGCACGGGCTCCGGCGATGCCGGGCGGGTGTGGCTGGTCGATCCGCTCTGCGGAACGCTGAACTACGCGGTGCGCAGCATGCTGGTCGCGGTGAATGTCGCGCTGCGGACGGGCCGGGAGGTCGCGGTGGCGGCCTCGGCCGACCCGTTCACCGACGAGGTTTTCTGGACCGAGGGTGCGGGCGCGTGGGTGCGCCGCGACGGCGTGGACGAGCCGCTCGTGCCGTCGGGCGACTCACGGTTGGTGGACGTCAACCTTGATCCACCGTTTCCGAACGCCCCCGGCTTCCGGGCTGTCCGGCTGCTCGCCGACGCGGGGTTCGTCGAGCGGTTCCGCCCGCGCGTGGTCTCCACCACCCTGGCCGTGGCCTGGGTGGCTGCGGGGCGACGGGCCGCGTACGTGACCGACGGCCACCTCCGGGACAGCGTGCACTTCGCCAGCGGTATCGCCCTGTGCCGGGCGGCCGGCTGCGTGGTGACCGGCCTCCAGGGGCAGCCGCTGCACACCGGCGCGGGCGGGCTCGTCGTGGCCGCCGACCGGGAGACGCATGCCGCGCTGCTGGCACTCATCGGCAACCAGTCCGCCACGTAGCCCTGGATCAGCGGTGAGAAGGGGCACCTTCTATACCGCAGGCGTTAATAAGGTGCCCTTCCTTTCACTCAGGCACCCGGCGGTAGGCGCCGTCGCTGGCTGAGGTGGCCATCGAGGCGTACGCGCGCAGCGCCGCGGACACCGGCCGTACGCGGTCGACCGGGGTGTATGGCTTGTCGCGCTTCTCCTGGGCGTTGCGGCGGGCCGCCAGCACGTCATCGGGCACGTTCAGCTTGATCGACCGGGCCGGGATGTCGATGACGATCTCGTCGCCGGTCTCGACCAGGGCGATCAGGCCGCCGGAGGCCGCCTCGGGAGAGACGTGCCCGATGGAGAGGCCGGAGGTGCCGCCGGAGAACCGGCCGTCGGTGAGCAGCGCGCAGGCCTTGCCCAGCCCGCGGCCCTTGAGGAACGAGGTGGGGTAGAGCATCTCCTGCATGCCGGGGCCGCCCCGGGGGCCCTCGTACCGGATCACCACCACGTCGCCGGCCACGATCTCCTTGGCCAGGATGGCCGTGACGGCGTCGTCCTGCGACTCGTACACCTTGGCCGGGCCGTGGAAGGTCAGGCACTCCTCGGGCACGCCGGCGGTCTTCACCACGCTGCCCTCCGGGGCGAGGTTGCCGTGCAGGATGGCCAGCCCGCCATCCGCGCTGTAGGCGTGGGCGAGGTCGCGCACGCAGCCGCCCGCCGCGTCAGTGTCCAGGGTGGACCAGCGGTTGGTGGTGGAGAACGGCTGAGTGGTGCGCACCCCGCCGGGGGCGGCGTGGAACAGTTCCAGGGCCTCGGGGGTGGCCGATCCGCCCCGCACGTCCCAGTCGGCGAGCCATCGCGTGAGGCTGGGGGAGTGCACGGCGTGCACGTCCCGGTGCAGCAGGCCGGCACGGTCCAGCTCGCCGAGGATGGCCGGGATGCCGCCGGCCCGGTGCACGTCCTCCATGTGGTAATTCGGCGAGTTCGGGGCGACCTTGGCCAGGCAGGGCACCCGCCGGGAGATCGCGTCGATGTCGGCCACGGTGAAGTCCATCTCGGCTTCCCGGGCGGCGGCGAGCAGGTGCAGGATCGTGTTGGTCGACCCGCCCATCGCCACGTCCAGGGCGACCGCGTTCTCGAACGCGGCCCGGTCGGCGGTCTGCCGGGGCAGCACCGAGGCGTCGTCGCCGTCGTACCAACGCTTGGCGATCTCCACGACGGTGTGGCCGGCCTCGACGAAGAGCGACCGCCGCGCGGCGTGGGTGGCCAGCGTCGAGCCGTTGCCGGGCAGGGCCAGGCCGATGGCCTCGGTGAGGCAGTTCATCGAGTTGGCGGTGAACATGCCGGAGCAGGAGCCGCAGGTCGGGCAGGCCGAGCGCTCGATCTCGCCGAGCTGGTCGTCGGTGACCGCGTCGTTGGACGAGGCGACCATGGCATCGATCAGGTCGATCTTGGAGTGGACGATCCCCTCGATCGCGGTGGTCTTCCCGGCCTCCATCGGGCCGCCGGAGACGAAGACGGTGGGGATGTTCAGCCGCAGCGCGGCCAGCAGCATGCCGGGGGTGATCTTGTCGCAGTTCGAGATGCAGACCAGGGCGTCCGCGCAGTGCGCGTTGACCATGTATTCCACCGCGTCGGCGATCAGCTCCCGGCTGGGCAGGGAGTAGAGCATTCCGCCGTGGCCCATCGCGATGCCGTCGTCGACCGCGATCGTGTTGAACTCCCGGCCCACCCCGCCGGCCTCGGCCACCGCGTCGGCGACGAGACCGCCCATGTCCTTGAGATGTACGTGCCCGGGCACGAACTGGGTGAAGCTGTTGGCGATGGCGACGATCGGCTTGCCGAAGTCGTCGTCGGTCATCCCGGTGGCCCGCCATAGGGCCCGGGCGCCGGCCATCGTCCGGCCGTGCGTGGAGGTTCTCGACCGCAGCTCAGGCATGCGTACCAGTCTTACACCGTCGCCCCGGGCGCTCCCAGCGGGCGCGCTCCGTGTCCCAACAGTTGCACACCCGGCCCCCACGCCGTGCGGGCATCCGGCAGAGTTGGGGCGTGCACTTCCCCCCCGGCATGACCGCCGTCGCGGTGCTGAGCGGCATCGTCGCCGCCGGCGCCACCGCACTGTTGATCGTCGTTGCCCGCCGGGCCGGGCGCACGTGCGGGCAGACCGCTGTGCTGGTCGCCGCCGCCGCGGTGTTCGCGCTGTTCGCCCTGCTGGTCGGGGTGACCGTGGCGCTCGGTGGCGAGGGGCTCCGGCAGGGGCAACGCACCGGCTGGGCCACCCCGGTCGCCATTGCCACCGCGGCGAGCACGTTGGCCTTCGGCGCGGGCCTGCTCCGGCTGCCCGGCGCGGTGGTCACCCGGGCGGCGACGGCCCGGCTGGTGCTCGACGGCCTGATCATGGGGACCGCGCTCTGGTTCGTCGGCTGGGTGCTCTTCTCCGAGCCGACCCGGCTGCTCGCCGGAATGGCCCCGGTGGCCTGCCCGCAGATCCTGCTGACCACCGTGAGTGTCGCGTTCACCGCCGGGCTCACCCTGATCGTGCTGGTGCGGGCCGCCGGGCCCCGCCGCCGACTGGCCTGGCTCGGCACCGGTATCACGGCGGTGACGTGCGGGGGCCTCGGTATCGCCGCCGGGCTCTGCCAGGCCATGCCGGGGCTGGTCCTGGGCGGTGCCGTGCTGATCGCGGCCGGGCTGGCGACCGCCGCGCTGGCCGTGCACCGGGCCGTTCCGCCCGGGCAGATCGACGTCGACCTGATCCGCCGGGACGGCGCGTACGCCTTCGTGCCGATGCTCGCGATGGCCGCCTCGGCGATGTACCACCTCATCCAGGGCGGCCGGTTCGATGCGCTGGGCATCGTCGCCGGCAGCATCGAGGGGTTCGCGCTGGTGACCCGGCAGTACCTCGCCCTGCACGACGTGCGCCGGTACGCGGTGCGGCTGGCGGAGCGGGAGGCGCACTTCCGGGAGTTGGCGCACACCGACCCGCTGACCGGCCTGGCGAACCGGCGGGGTCTGCTGCGCGCCCTGCAGCGGAGCACCGGTGCCGGCGACCCGTGCGTGCTGCTCGGGCTGGACCTGGACGGCTTCAAGAACGTCAACGACATGCGCGGGCACGACGTGGGCGACGAGGTGCTGGCCGAGGTGGGCCGGCGGCTCGGCGACAACCTGCGCCCCGGCGACCTGGCCGCCCGGCTCGGCGGGGACGAGTTCGCGGTGCTCGTGTCCGGTCGTCCGGCCGAGGCGGGGCGGGTCGCCGAGCGGCTGCTCGGGGTGCTCGGCCGCCCGTACGAGCAGCCGGGCGGGCCGGTCTTCATCTCGGTCAGCATCGGCGTCGCCGGGCAGCCCGACGAGCCGGACACCGAGCTGCTGCTGCGCCACGCCGACCTGGCCCTGCGCTACGCCAAGCAGCGCGGCAAGAACCGGATCGAGCACTACGACGTGGCGTACGACCAGCTGCTGCGCCGTCGGAACATGCTGGAACACGAGATGCGCGGGGCGATCGAGCGCGACGAGCTGCGACTGGTGTTCCAGCCGGTGGCGTCGCTGCCGTCGGTGCGTCCGGTGGGCGCGGAGGCGCTGCTGCGCTGGCGTCACCCGGAGCTGGGCAACGTCCGGCCGGACGAGTTCATCCCGCTGGCCGAGGAGTGCGGGATGATCGCCAAGCTCGGCGCGTGGGTGCTGCACCAGGCGTGTTACCAGCTCTCCCGCTGGCTGGCCGACGGGCACGACGTCTGGGTGTCGGTGAACGTCTCGCCCCGGGAGCTGCACGCCCCGGAGTACGTCGTCCAGGTCGCCGAGGCGTTGCGCGCCCACCACGTGCCACCGCAGCGGCTGGTGCTGGAGGTCACCGAGCACGCCGTCGCCACCGACCTGGACGAGCTGGTCCGGCGGCTGACGGCGCTGCGACGCACGGGTGTCCGGATCGCCCTCGACGACTTCGGCGCCGGATACTCGTCGCTGGGTCAGCTGCGCCGGCTGCCGATCGACATCCTCAAGATCGACCACAGCCTGGTCGCCGAGCACGAGCCGGTCCGCCCGGTGGACACCGACGGCCCGGCGTTCGCCCCGATGGTCGACATCGTCATGCGACTGGGCCACCAGTTGGGCCTGGAGGTGATCGCCGAGGGGGTGACCACCCCCGCCGAACTGGCCGCGGTGGTCGCCGCGGGCTGCCGGTTCGGCCAGGGCGCGCTCTTCGGCTGGGGGGTGCCGGCCGAACACCTGGAGGCGATGTTGGAGGCCGCCACGTCGGTCGGCGCGCGGCCCGCCCCGGTGGCCACGCCGCCCGCCCCGGTGTCGGCGCCGCCCGGCGGGCACCTTTGCGCCCCACCGACCCCCACCGCGTCGGCGCGTCCCCGGCGATTGCCGTCGATGCCCGCCCAGCGCTCCAACGAGGGGGCGTCCGCGCAGCTCGGGTCGGGTGGAGGGGGCGGGTCGGAGGGTGCCTTGCCGACATCCGTGAACCACAATGTGGGATCAGTTGACTCATCGCGTGAGATGCGGCAGGCTTGACACATGTCGTCGAACCGGTCTCCGCGAGTACTTACCTAAGCGCACTCTCCGTCGTCGAGAGTGCGCTGGCCCCGTGCATCTGCACGAGGGCCGTTTTTATTGCCATCGGATCCCATCGGGGCGGGCACCGCCCGCGTCGCACCGCTTGAAGAGCACCAGCCACTCCAGCCGGAGGCCTGAACCGTCATGACGAGACCCACACCAGAGACCCTCGCCCACTCCGCCCGCCGGGCCCGTGCCGGCGCCGAGCCGGCGGCCGCCGACCAGGTCGCGCCGCCCGCCAGCGTCCCGGCAGCCCCCGGGGTAGGGCAGACCGTGCCCGCGCAGATCTCCGGGGCCGGTTCGCTCGTGCGGTCCCTCGAGGCGCTCGGCGTCGACGTCGTCTTCGGCATCCCGGGCGGGGCGATCCTCCCGGCGTACGACCCGCTCTACGACTCCGCCGTCCGGCACATCCTGGTCCGCCACGAGCAGGGCGCCGGCCACGCGGCCACCGGATACGCCCAGGCCACCGGCAAGGTCGGCGTCTGCATGGCCACCTCCGGGCCGGGCGCGACGAACCTGGTGACCCCGATCGCCGACGCGTACATGGACTCGGTGGCGATCGTGGCGATCACCGGTCAGGTCCCCCGCCCGGCGATCGGCACGGACGCCTTCCAGGAGGCCGACATCCAGGGCATCACCCTGCCGATCACCAAGCACAACTTCCTGGTGCAGACGCCCGAGGAGATTCCGCAGGTGCTCGCCGAGGCGTTCCACCTGGCCTCGACCGGCCGTCCCGGCCCGGTGCTGGTGGACATCCCCAAGGACGTCCTCCAGGCGCAGACCACGTTCTCCTGGCCGCCGACGCTGGACCTGCCCGGCTACCGGCCGACCCTGCACCCGCACGGCAAGCAGATCCGGGAGGCCGCCCGGCTGATGGCCTCGGCCCGCCGGCCGGTGCTCTACGTCGGCGGTGGCGTGCTCAAGGCCGGGGCCACCGAGGGCCTGCTTCGGCTTGCCGAGATGACCGGCATCCCGGTGGTCACCACGCTGATGGCGCTCGGCGCGTTCCCCGACTCACATCAGCAGCACCTGGGCATGCCCGGCATGCACGGCACCGTGTCGGCGGTCTACGGCCTGCAGAAGTCGGACCTGATCGTGGTGCTCGGCGCCCGGTTCGACGACCGGGTCACCGGCAAGCTGGACTCCTTCGCCCCGGACGCCACCGTCGTGCACGCCGACATCGATCCGGCCGAGATCGGCAAGAACCGGCACGCGGACGTCCCGATCGTCGGCGACGCCCGGCACGTGATCGACGAGCTGATCGCCGCCGTCACCGCCGAGCGGGCCGCCGGCCACGCCGCCGATCTCGCCGACTGGTGGACCCAGCTCGACGACCTGCGCAACCGGTACCCGCTGGGCTACGAGGAGCCGGCCGACGGCACCCTCTCCCCGCAGTACGTGATCGAGCGGCTGGGAAAGATCGTCGGGCCGGACGCCGTCTACGTCGCCGGGGTCGGCCAGCACCAGATGTGGGCGTCGCAGTTCATCTCGTACGAGAAGCCGCACACCTGGCTCAACTCCGGCGGCGCCGGCACCATGGGGTACGCGGTCCCGGCTGCCATGGGGGCCAAGGTCGGCCGGCCCGACACGGTGGTCTGGGCGGTGGACGGCGACGGCTGCTTCCAGATGACCAACCAGGAGCTGGCCACCTGCGCGCTGGAGGGCATCCCGGTCAAGATCGCCGTGATCAACAACGGCAACCTCGGCATGGTCCGGCAGTGGCAGACCCTGTTCTACAACGAGCGGTACTCGAACACCGAGCTGGGCACCCACAAGCACCGCATCCCCGACTTCGTCAAGCTCGCCGAGGCGCTCGGCTGCGTCGGCCTGCGCTGCGAGAACGCGGCGGACGTGGACGCCACCATCGAGGCGGCGATGGCGATCAACGACGCCCCCGTCGTGGTCGACTTCGTGGTCGGCAAGGACGCGATGGTCTGGCCGATGGTGGCCGCCGGCACCAGCAACGACGAGATCATGTTCGCCCGCGGCGTCCGCCCGGCCTTCGACGAGGACGACATGTAGTCATGACCGAATGCACCGAGCGCAGCGAGGGCCATGAGGGCATGACGAGGATGGCAGCTTCATGACCGAATGCACCGAGCGCAGCGAGGGCCATGAGGGCATGGCAAGGATGGCAGCTTCATGACCGAATGCACCGAGCGCAGCGAGGGCCATGAGGGCATGACAAGAGAGGTACTGCAATGAATCTGCACACCCTGTCCGTGCTCGTGGAGAACAAGCCGGGCGTCCTGGCCCGGGTCTCCGGGCTGTTCTCCCGGCGTGGCTTCAACATCGACAGCCTCGCCGTCGGCGAGACCGAGAATCCCGACGTCTCCCGGATCACCATCGTGGTCAACGCCGAGTCCTCCCCGCTGGAGCAGGTCACCAAGCAGCTCAACAAGCTGGTCAACGTGCTCAAGATCGTCGAGTTGGACGCGCAGGTCTCGGTCGCCCGGGAGTTGCTGCTGGTCAAGGTCCGCGCCGACCGCGCGGCCCGCAGTCAGGTGCTGGAGACGGTCAACCTGTTCCGCGCCCGGGTGGTCGATGTCGCGCCCGACACGTTGACCATCGAGGCCACCGGCACCCCCGACAAGCTGGACGCGCTGCTGCGCGACCTCGAACCGTACGGGATCAAGGAAATGGTCCAGTCCGGCACGGTGGCGATCGGGCGCGGCTCGCGTTCGATCACCGCCGGTCCGGCTCTGCGGGCCGCCTGAACCTCCCCTCGCCACCAACCGCACAAGCCACGACGGGCCACCCGGGCCGTCGTACGAAAGGGAAGTCAATGAGCGTTGAGGTGTATTACGACGACGATGCCGACCTGGGTCTGATCCAGGCCAAGAAGGTGGCGGTGATCGGGTACGGCAGCCAGGGCCACGCCCACGCGCTGTCGCTGCGCGACTCCGGCGTCGACGTGGTGATCGGCCTGCCGGAGGGCTCGAAGAGCCGGCCCAAGGCCGAGGAGCAGGGCCTGCGGGTGCTCACCCCGGCCCAGGCCGCGGCCGAGGCCGACGTGATCATGATCCTGGCCCCGGACACCGCCCAGCGGACCCTCTACACGGAGTCGATCGCGCCGAACCTGGCGCCCGGCAAGGCGATCCTGTTCGGCCACGGCTTCAACATCCGGTACGACCTGATCAAGCCGCCGGCCGATGTGGACGTGGCGATGGTCGCCCCGAAGGGCCCGGGCCACCTGGTCCGCCGCCAGTACGTCGACGGCAAGGGCGTGCCCTGCCTGGTCGCCGTCGAGCAGGACGCCACCGGCACCGCCCTCGCGCTGGCCCTGGCCTACGCGAAGGGGATCGGCGGCACCCGGGCCGGCGTGATCCGGACCACCTTCAAGGAGGAGACGGAGACCGACCTCTTCGGCGAGCAGGCGGTGCTCTGCGGCGGCGCGGCGGCCCTGGTGCAGACCGGGTTCGAGGTGCTCACCGAGGCGGGTTACACCCCCGAGGTGGCCTACTTCGAGTGCCTGCACGAGCTGAAGCTGATCGTCGACCTGATGTACGAGGGCGGCATCGCGAAGATGCGCTACAGCATCTCCGACACCGCCGAGTACGGCGACCTCTCCCGCGGCCCGCGCGTCGTCGACGCCCGGGTCAAGGAGGAGATGCGCAAGATCCTCTCCGAGGTCCAGTCCGGCGAGTTCGCCCGCGAGTGGATCGCCGAGGACGACAACGGCCGCCCGAACTTCTCCAAGTGGCAGGCCGAGGGCGCGGCGCACCCGATCGAGGAGACCGGCCAGAAGCTGCGGTCTATGATGAGCTGGGTCGACCGGCCGATCACCGAGACCGCCTGAGCCACCCCGCCCACGACGGCCCGCCCGACGCCCGCCCCGGCGTCGGGCGGGCCGTTGCTGTCCTTCTTCCGTCCGGGATCCCGATGACATGTCCGGCTTGTGAGGGCCCTCACCCCACGGGCCGGGGCACGCCGGCCGGCTTCGCACCTACGATCGCCGTAGGTGCGTAGCCGGCACCTGACGGCCATGACATGTTTCAGCGCAGGGCGCAGCGCGGCGTCCGGCGCCCCGGCCGACCGCCACACGACCTACGAGGACCGATGACTCCTGTCGTACTGATCGCCGAAGAACTCGCCCCCGCTGCCATCGAGGTGCTCGCCCACGACTTCGACGTCCGTCACGTCGACGGCACCGACCGTCAGGCCCTGCTCTCCGCGCTCTCCGAGGCCGATGCGGTGATCGTGCGTAGTGCCACGCAGATCGACGCCGAGGCGATCGCCGCCGCTCCGCGGCTGAAGGTGGTCGCCCGGGCCGGTGTCGGTCTGGACAACGTCGAGGTGCCGGCCGCCACCACGCGGGGCGTCATGGTGGTCAACGCCCCCACCTCCAACATCGTGTCCGCCGCCGAGCAGGCCGTCGCGCTGCTGCTCGCCGTGGCCCGCAACACCGCCAGCGCCAGCGCCGCGCTCAAGGCCGGCGAGTGGAAGCGGTCCAAGTACACCGGCGTCGAGGTGCAGGGCAAGACGGTCGGCGTGGTCGGCCTCGGCCGTATCGGTGTGCTCTTCGCGTCTCGGATCGCCGCGTTCGGCACCCGGCTGATCGCGTACGACCCGTACATCCAGCCGGCCCGTGCCGCCCAGCTCGGTGTGCGTCTGGTCGGGCTGGAGGAGCTGCTGCGGGAGAGCGACTTCATCTCGATCCACCTGCCGAAGACCCCGGAGACCCTGGGCCTGATCGGCGAGAAGGAACTGGCGATCGTCAAGCCGGGCGTGCGGATCGTCAACGCCGCCCGCGGCGGACTGGTCGACGAGCAGGCCCTCGCCGACGCGCTCGCCGATGGCCGGGTGGGCGGCGTCGGCGTCGACGTGTACGTCAAGGAGCCCTGCACCTCCTCGCCGCTGTTCGCCTTCGACAACGTGGTGGCCACCCCGCACCTGGGCGCCTCCACGGCCGAGGCGCAGGACAAGGCGGGCCTGGCCGTGGCCAAGAGCGTCAAGCTCGCGCTGCAGGGCGAGTTCGTGCCGGACGCGGTCAACGTGCAGGCCGGTGGCGTGGTCGCCGAGGACGTGCGTCCGCTGCTGCCGCTGGCCGAGAAGCTCGGCCGGGCGTTCACCGCCGTGGCCGGCGGGGTGGCCGCCAGCGTCACCGTCGAGGTGCGCGGTGAGATCGTCAAACACGACGTCTCGGTGCTCAAGCTGGCCACCACCAAGGGGCTGTTCAGCTCGGTGGTCGAGGAGCAGGTCACCTACGTCAACGCGCCGCACCTGGCCGCCGAGCGGGGGGTCGAGGTGAACCTGACCAGCGAGGCCGAGACGGTCGACCACCCGATCCTGGTGACCGTCCGCGGCGCGCTGCCCGACGGCCGCACGGTCAGCGTCTCCGGCACGGTAGCCCACACCGGGACCCGCGACGTCATCAAGCTCACCGAGGTGGACGGCTTCGACGTGGAGATCGCCGCAGAGGGCATCCTGCTCTTCCTGCGCTACGCCGACCGGCCGGGCGTGGTCGGCACCGTCGGCACCCTGCTCGGCGAGGCCGGCGTCAACATCGCGGCGATGCAGGTGGCCCGCCGGGAGGCCGGCGGCGAGACCCTGATGACCCTCACGGTCGACCAGGCGCTCGGCGCGGACCTGCTCACCTCGGCTGCCGAGTCGATCGGCGCAGTCTCGGCCAGCGCCGCCGACCTGCGCGACGAGTAGGTCCACCCACGACCCGCGCGGCGGGTCCACGCAGGACGTATCGGGGGCCCGGCCGGGAAGGCCGGGCCCCTCGTCGTGCGCGACCCGCCGCCACCCGGCGGCGTCGGGTCAGCGGCGAACGCGGGCCGGTGGCGGGTAGACCGACCCGTCCTGGAAGTCGAAGAGCATCAGGTCGAACTCGCCGGCCAGCCGCTCGATGTCGAGCAGAACCTGATCCGCACAGGCCGGATTGAGGTTCATCTCGATGTGGTCGCTGGTCGCGTGCAGGGGCGCGACCTCCCACGGGGAATCCGGGCGGGCCGGTCGGTCCGGATAGCGGCCCGTGATCGCCCGGTAGAAGCCGACGACCCGCGGGTCCGGGTAGCGTTCGCCGTGCTGTCCCTGTCGGCACTGTTGCACCGCTGTCCGCACGTCTGCGGGGGTGGCCCCGTCCGGGAGGGCCCACACGCTCAGATCGAAACTCACGGCGGACAGCGTGCCATCCCGCGCCCGGGAAGTCACTGTGGCCCCGCCGCAGCTCAGTCGGGAACCTTCGACGGTCCTCGGAGTACGGTCCGCTGTGGAGGACCCTTGCGGCGAGTTGCGTCGATTCGCTAGCGTACTCGTGCGGTCACTGGTTGAGTTCGGCGACGGCCCGCCTTCGGGTGGCGAGGCCGGGCGTCCGGCCCGATCGGCCCGTACCCCTCGATTGTGCGAGCCACGCGCATTCGTCGCTGACCGGCCCTCATGGTCGTTGCCGAGACCGTGGGGGCCGATCGCGGGCCCGCGTTCGGAGTGACCCGGCGGTTCAGCGCCGGTTGTGGGCGAACAGCGCCCGGTAGTCCGACCCGTTGCGGAACCAGGCCAGCCCGGCCGGGCCCGCAGCGTAGAGCGCGGTGGCATACGCGTCGGCCACCGCCAGGTCCGGCCCGATCACGGTGGCGGCGACGAGGTGGTCGGCGGGTGCCCCGGTGTGCGGGTCGACCACGTGCCCCCGCCGACCGGTCACCCCGGAGGTGCCCACCGCGCCGGCCGTCATCTCCAGCACGAGCGGTGCCCGGCGGGAGTCGGTCGGATGGTGCACCGCCACCCGCCACGGGCCGCCGTGCGCGGCGTTGCCGCGTACCACCAGGTCGGCGCCGGCGATCACCGCGTAGTCGTGGATGCCGGCGACGCGCAGTCGGGCCGCGGCCCGTTCCACCGCCCAGCCGCCGAGCAGACCGCCCGGGTCGAAGCCGCCGGGCACCGCCCAGGCGTCGAACCAGCCGTCGGTCACCGCCCGCATCGCGGCGCACCGGTCCACCAGGTCGGCCAGCGGCGGATAGGACTCGGGGCTGATTTCTCCCCGGCGCAGCCGGGACACCAGGCTGTCCGGGCGGGCCGGGCCGTAGGTGAGGTCGATGGCGCGCAACTCGGCGACGGCGTCGGCCAGTGCCTCGCCGACCGCGCGCCGGCCCAGCCAGTCGGGGGCGTTGAGCAGCAGCGAGTACTCGGCGGTGCTGGTGTGGACGCTGTGCTGCACGGCGATCCGGTCGGCGGCGGCGGCGCCGACCCGGTCGAGCCGGTGGGTGTGGCCGCCCAGCCGCAGGTCGGGGCGGCGGCTGGAGAAGGAGGACGAGTCCACCCACCGGGTGCGTGGTTGCTCGTCGGTCCACCGGTGCCGGGGCTGCTCGTCGATCCGCATCACGCTGCTCCTTCGCTGACGGCGCCGCAACACCGCGGCGAACTCCGTCCGGGCCCGGTGACCCGCTCCCCACCGACCCTAGGCAGCGAAGTTGACCACACCATGAATCCCACCTGGGAGCCTGCTGTGCGTTAGCGGTTCCCGAAATGTGGAAGGAGCGTACCGGGAGGCGGGACGGGGTCGTACCGTTGCGGAAGACGACGACGAGGCGAGGGAGTTGACGGACGTGGCGCGGATCGCGGTGGTGGCCGGGGACGGGATCGGACCCGAGGTGGTCGCGCAGGCCCTCAAGGTCGTCGACGCCGTGCTACCCGGGGTGGAGGCCACGGAGTACGACCTCGGCGCGGCGCGGTACCACCGCACCGGTGAGGTGCTGCCGGACTCCGTCCTCGCCGAGCTGGCCGGGCACGACGCGATCCTGCTCGGTGCCGTCGGCGACCCAACGGTCCCGCCGGGTGTGCTGGAGCGGGGCCTGCTGCTCAAGCTCCGGTTCGCCTTCGACCAGTACGTCAACCTGCGCCCGTCGCGGCTGTGGCCCGGTGTGGTCGGCCCGCTGACCAACGTCAAGCCCGGCGAGGTCGACCTGGTGGTGGTCCGGGAGGGCACCGAGGGGCTCTACGCCGGCGCCGGTGGCACCCTGCACCGGGACACCCCGGCGGAGGTGGCCACCGAGGAGAGCCTCAACACCCGGCACGGGGTGGAGCGGGTCGTCCGCGACGCGTTCGCCCGGGCGTCCCGCCGGGAGCGGCGCAAGGTCACCCTGGTGCACAAGACCAACGTGCTGACCCACGCCGGCTCGCTCTGGGCCCGTGCCTTCGCCGCCGTGGCCGCCGAGCACCCGGACGTCACCACGGAGTACCAGCACGTCGACGCCGCCGCGATGTTCCTGGTCACCCAGCCCCAGCGGTACGACGTGGTGGTCACCGACAACCTCTTCGGCGACATCCTCACCGACATCGCCGCCGCCATCACCGGCGGCATCGGGCTCGCCGCCAGCGGCTGCATCAACCCCACCGGGGCGTACCCGTCGATGTTCGAGCCGGTGCACGGCTCCGCGCCGGACATCGCCGGCCAGGGCGTCGCCGACCCGGTGGCCGCCGTGCTCTCCGCCGCCCTGCTGCTCGACCAGCTCGGGCACGCCGACGCCGCCGCCCGGGTGACCGCCGCCGTCGGCACGGAACTGGCCGGCCGTACCCCGGGCACGCCGCTGCGCACCGCCGAGGTGGGCGACCGGCTCGCCGGGTACGCGGTGGCCTGACGCGGGTCCGCCCGACGCCCCTCGGGAGAGGGCGTCCGATCAGCCGGAACGACCCGCCCGGGGCGTCCGGCCCGCCGGCACCGCGCTACCGGCGCAACGACCGGTCGGGGTAGGTTTCAGACAACAGCGAGATCCGGCGTGCGCTCCCGCGCGCCGCCGTTCGGCAGGGAGGCCCGCGCGATGAGCGGTGACATGCTCGACTTCGAGATCATTTCGAACCCCGCGCCGGTGTCCGCCGCCGAACGGGCCGCCCTGCTCGTAGACCCGGGCTTCGGGCGGGTCTTCACCGACCACATGGTGACCATCCGGTACGCCGAGGGCAAGGGCTGGTACGACGCCCGGATCTCCGCGCGTGCGCCGATCCCGATGGACCCGGCCAGCGCCGTGCTGCACTACGCCCAGGAGATCTTCGAGGGCCTGAAGGCGTACCGCGTCGGCGACGGCGCGGTGACCATGTTCCGGCCGGCGGCCAACGCGGCCCGGTTCGCCTCCTCGGCCCGCCGGATGGCGATGCCGGAGCTGCCGCCGGAGCTCTTCGTGGAGTCGTTGCGCAGGCTCGTCGAGATCGACCAGGAGTGGATCCCCGAGGGCGATGGGGGCAGCCTCTACCTGCGCCCGTTCATGATCGCCAGTGAGGCGTTCCTCGGTGTCCGGCCGGCCAGGGAATACCTCTACGTGGTCATCGCCTCCCCGGCGGGGTCGTACTTCTCCGGCGGCGTCCGACCGGTGACGGTCTGGGTCTCGCCGGACTACACCCGGGCCGCCCCGGGCGGCACCGGCGCGGCGAAGTGCGGTGGCAACTATGCCGCCTCGCTGGTGGCCCAGGCCGAGGCGATCGAGGCCGGCTGCGACCAGGTGGTCTTCCTCGACGCCGTGGAACGCCGGTACGTCGACGAGCTGGGCGGGATGAACGTCTTCTTCGTCTACGACGACGACACGCTGGTCACCCCGCCGCTGAGCGGCACGATCCTGCCCGGTATCACCCGGGACGCGCTCCTCACCCTGGCGGCCGAGGCCGGCCACCAGGTCGAGGAGCGGCCGGTCAGCTTCGCCGACTGGCGGGCCGACGCGGCGAGCGGGCGGCTGCGCGAGGCCTTCGCCTGCGGCACCGCCGCGGTGATCACGCCGATCGGCGGGGTCCGCTTCCCTGGCGGCGATTTCCTCGTCGGCGGGGGCCAGCCGGGCCCGGTCACCACCGCGCTGCAGCAGCGGCTCGTCGACATCCAGCGCGGCCGGGCCGCCGACCCGCACGGCTGGGTCAGCCGAGTCCTCTGAAGGTCGGGGCGCGCGGCCTACTCCAGCAGGTGGTCGCGGAGCGCGGCGAGCTGGGCGTCGGTGACGCCCGCGTGCCGCAGATAACCCTCCGCCGAGCCGTGCCCCAGGCGCAGTTCGGCCAGGAAGAGCGTCATCGCCTCCGCCGGGGAGGCCAGGTAGGGCGGGGGCAGTTCCTTGGCGTCGGGCGTGGTGGTGGCCACCCAGGCGCTGAACTGCTCCGACGCCTCGGTGCTCAGCGCGTAGTCCGCGGCGATGTCGGCGTCGCTCACCCCGAGCGCCGACAGGGTCAGCGCGCAGACGATGCCGGTGCGGTCCTTGCCGGCCACACAGTGCACGACGACCGGCGCGGTGGCGCTGTCGGCGATCAGCCCGACCGCCTCGGCCAGCCCGGCGGCGCCGGTGCCGGCAAGGTCGGCGTATCGGTCGGCGAGGAACCGGGCCAGGCTGGAGCCGGGCTCGTACTGCGCCTCCGCCCAGTCCGTGTGCTCGGGGTGGATGTGCCGGTAGGTGAGCCCGGCCAGTTCCGGCACCCGGCCGTCCCGGGCCACCTCCTTCGGGCGGCGCAGGTCGATCACGGTACGGACGCCGAGGGCGACGAAGACGTCCCGGTCGGCGCCGTCGAGCCGGTGCGGGGAGTCCGAGCGGTAGAGCCGGCCCCAGGCCACGGCGCGCCCGTCGCGGGCCGGGTAGCCGCCGACATCGCGGAAGTTGAACAGTGCGGAGAAGGGGATCCTGCGGTTGGTCTCGATCGCATCCACGCTGACACCGTAACGGCCGGTGGAGCAGAGCTCCACCGGCCGTTACGGTCGAACAGGTCAGCGCGCGGTGCCCGGGGGCAGGTTGCCGTAGCTCTCGTCGTAGTAGCCGCCGATCCTGTCCCGGAAGGCCGGGTCGCTGTGGCCCTCCTCGTCGTACTCGGGTGCGGCCTTGATCTGGTCCTTGTCGCGGTCGACGTGCACCTTGCGCTCGTCGTGGTCGACGTGGTTGACCGTGCCGGCGGGCAGCATGACCTTCTTGCCGAAGATCCACGGGCCGGTGTCGACCACCAGATAGCTGCCGCCGACCTCGTGGCTCGCGCTGTCGATCTTGCCGATGCTGCCGTCGGTGGCCTCGACCTTGTAGCCGACCAGGTCGGCGTCGGCCACCGAGGCGTGGTCGCGGTAGCTCCACGGGTCGAACGCACCGGCGGGGGCACCGCCGGCGATCGCGTCCTGGCCGCCGGCGAGCATCGGTTCCGGGGTGCCGTGCGTGGCGTGCGGATCGAGCCTGTCCATGGGGTGCTCCTGCCTCGACTGACGTAGTCGTTTCGGAGAGAAGGCGTTCTCGTGTCCGAAACACACCTACCCACGTCCGGGCAGCCGTACACACCGAAGGGCGCAGACGCCGACGCGGCGGCCTGCACGACGACGGCGGTCCGCAGCCCCGCCAGCGACGATTCGGGCTGCGTAGGTGAGCGCGGATGGTATCGGAACCCCGGATCACCGTCCCGGGATGTGGATTATGCCTCCCAAAACGGGGGTCGAGTGGCACAGTGGCGATCGTGACCAGCAGCCTCCTGATTATCGGCACCTAGCGCGCCCGGCCTTCCCTCCGCCGAGCGCGCAGACCTCCCGTATCCCGGGGGGTCTTTTTGTTGGCCGCTCCCCGCCGCCCCGTCCGCCCCACCCGCGCCCGAAAGGACCTTCCCCATGACGTTCCAGGTCTACGACACGACGCTGCGCGACGGCGCCCAGCGCGAGGGACTCACCTACTCCGTGGTCGACAAGCTGGCCGTGGCCCGGCTGCTCGACGAGTTCGGGGTCGGCTTCATCGAGGGGGGCTGGCCGGGCGCCGTACCGAAGGACACCGAGTTCTTCCGCCGGGCCCGCACCGAGCTGGACCTCAAGCACGCCCTGCTCGTCGCGTTCGGGGCGACCCGCAAGGCCGGCCTCGCGGTTGCCGACGACCCGCAGGTCCGGGCCCTGCTCGACGCGCGGACCCCGGCCGTCGCGCTGGTCGCCAAGGCCGATCTGCGGCACGTCGAGCGCGCGCTGCGCACCACCGCCGCCGAGAACCTGGCGATGATCCGGGACACCGTCGCGTACCTGGTCGCCGAGGGGCGGCGGGTCTTCGTCGACGGCGAGCACTTCTTCGACGGCTACCGGCACGACCCGGCGTACGGGGCGGCGGTGGTGCAGACCGCACTGGAAGCCGGCGCCGAGGTGATGGTGCTCTGCGACACCAACGGCGGGATGTTGCCCTCCCAGGTCACCGCCGTGATCGCCGACCTCGTCGCGCGGACCGGGGTGGCTCCCGAGCGGCTCGGCATGCACGCCCAGAACGACACCGCGTGCGCGGTGGCCAACACCATCGCCGCCGTCGAGGCCGGGGTCCGCCACGTCCAGGGCACCGCCAACGGGTACGGCGAGCGCCCCGGCAACGCCGACATCTTCGCCGTCGCCGCCAACCTCCAGCTCAAGCTCGGGCTGCCGGTCCTACCGGAGGGCTGCCTGGAGCAGATGGTGCGGGTCTCCCACGCCATCGCCGAGATCGCCAACATCGCCCCCGACACCCACCAGGCGTACGCCGGGGCCGCCGCCTTCGCCCACAAGGCGGGGCTGCACGCGAGCGCGATCAAGGTGGATCCGCTGCTCTACAACCACGTGGAGCCCACGGTGGTGGGCAACGACATGCGGATCCTGATCACCGAGATGGCCGGCCGGGCCAGCGTCGAGCTGAAGGGCCGCGAACTGGGCCTGGACCTGGCCGGCCATCCGGAGACCCTGTCGAGGGTGACCAGCCGGGTGAAGGAGTTGGAGGCCGAGGGCTGGTCCTTCGAGGCCGCCGACGCCTCGTTCGAGCTGCTGGTTCGCTCCGAGCTGCCCGGCGCCGCCCCGGTCCGGCCGTTCACGCTGGAGTCGTACCGGGTGCTGGTCGAGCACCGCGAGGACGGCGCGGTGGTCTCCGAGGCCACCGTGAAGATCCGGGTACGCGGCGAGCGGGTGATCGCCACGGCCGAGGGCAACGGCCCGATCAACGCCCTCGACGAGGCGCTGCGGGTCGGCCTGTGCCGGCACTACCCGCAGCTGCGCGACTTCGAGCTGGCCGACTACAAGGTGCGCATCCTGGAGGGCAGCCTCGGCACCGGCGCGGTGACCCGGGTGCTGGTCGAGACCGCCGACGGCGCGGGCCGGGACTGGACCACCGTCGGCGTGCACCCCAACGTCGTCGAGGCGTCCTGGCACGCGCTCGTCGACGCCCTCACCTACGGCCTCAACCTCGCCCGCGTGTAAGGAAGGCACCCTCTTAACGCCGCCGGTAGAGAAGGGCTCCCCTCTCACCGCGCCGGCGGCGGCGTGCCGGCCCTTGTCGACCTGCGGAGGCGGCCCCGCTCAGACGGCGGGCAGCCGCAGCTCGGCGAGGACCGCGCGGTGGTCGCTGCCCGGCACCGGCCGCACGGCCACCGACCGGACGGCGACCCGCCGGTCCACCAACACGTGGTCGATCGTCACCGGCGGGATCGGGTCGCCGTCGTACGGGCCCCAGGTGCCGGTGAGCCCGTCACCGGCGGCGTCGGCCGCGTCGACGTACCCGGTGGCCAGCAGGGCGCGCAGCGGCGCGTGGTCGAGGGTGGCGTTGAAGTCCCCGGCCAGGATCGACAGCCCCGCCTGCGGGGTGGCCGCCGGCTGCGCCTCCAGGTCGGTGCGCCAGAACTCGACCTGGTCGACCGCGTACGGGGCCGCCGGGTGGGCCGACTCGATGCGTACCGGCGGTGCGCCCGGTGGGGTCACCGTGCCGTACGCCTGGCTGAATCCCCAGCCGCCACGGTTCTGCCGGATGCCGCCCCCGGTGATCGGGAAGCGGGCGTACAGCCCCGAGCCGACGGTGCCCACCTGCGGGTTGAGCTGCCGGTGGGGCAGCAGGGTGGCCAGGCCGAGCCGGTCCAGCTCGGTCGCCGTGTCGGGGGTGAACTCCTGCACGGTCAGCACGTCGACCCGGTGCGCCCGGACCAGGTCGACCAGGGTGCGGGCGTCGGCCGCGCCGGCCAGCAGGTTGGCGGTGAGCAGCCGCAGCTCCGGCCCGTGCGCGGCGGGCTGCCCGCCGGGCAACGCCCGGGGTGCGACCACCCCGACCAGCGCCGCCGCGGCCAGGGCCGCGACCACCGCCGGCCAGCGGCGCCGCAGGGCGAGCGCGAGTAGCAGCGGCACGGGCGTCCAGGCCGCGACGTACGGGGTGAAGGCGACCGCCTGGACCAGGGGGCCCCGTTCCAGGCCGGGCAGCCGGAGCGCCGCCCAGGCCAGCCCGGGCGTCACGGCCGCCCAGCACAGCAACGTGCGCACCCGGGCGGCCCGGCCGATCGAGGGTCCGGCATCCGGTGACGTGATCATGGCGACACGTTAGCGCCTGAGGCGGCCCAACCGCCGTCCGCCACTGCGCCTCGGCGGCCTCGAGTGAATTGTCGAGCCTTCATGTTTCACAATTTCCTGGCACCCTGAATCAGTCTTAGACACCACCCTCAGCTATTGACCTCGCGCTTTTTTCGATGCTACTTTCCACCTGGTTCCAAACCCGACACTCTCGGTAGTAAGCCCTGTTCAGCAGTGGTGCTCTGGCCGCCCGATCGGCATCGTGAATGCGCCGGCTGCGGCTGCGCCGACGCTTCTCATCAGCACCGAACAGGCTCGGAAACAATCCGGCTCGTTGTCTGACGAGTCGGTCGTGTCACCAAGGTCAATAAAGGGGAGACCTGTTATGGCCAAGTTCATTTCCCGCAGGGCGGTCGCGGTCACGTTCGGCGTGTTGGCGCTGACGCTGGCCGGTGGCGGCATCGCCGCCGCCCAGACGACGGCGGTCAAGCCCGCGGCCCAGACCGAGCAGCCGGGCGCCCGCGCGGTAGTCCAGTCCGGGCAGCCGGTGCCGACGGCGGCCGAGGCGGCCCAGGCCAAGGCAGCGCTGAAGGCGAAGAAGGACGTGAGCCCGTCG
Organism: Micromonospora sp. RTGN7; assembly: GCF_033804645.1. Taxonomy (NCBI): domain Bacteria; kingdom Bacillati; phylum Actinomycetota; class Actinomycetes; order Micromonosporales; family Micromonosporaceae; genus Micromonospora; species Micromonospora sp. RTGN7. Next base: position 238,883 of record NZ_JAPZLF010000002.1, read on the forward strand.
TTCGTCGCCGGCTCCACGTCCTTCGCGGTCGTGAGCAGTGCCGGGGTTCTGCTCCGCGGCCACGACGTGGTCTCGGTGACCAAGTACGGCCCCGGCCAGTACCAGGTCATCTTCAACCGCAGCCTGCTTCGGGGCGGGTACGTGGCCACCATCGGCACGACCACCGACTGCTGCCTCCCGCCGGCTGGCGAGGTTTCGGCGGCACCGCGCCTCGCCACGCCGAACGGCATCTTCGTGCAGACGCACAGCTCGGCCGGCGTCGCGGCCGACCGGCCGTTCCACCTCGCGGTGTTCACCCCCTGAGCGCCTGAGTGGACGACGCCGACCCCGCCCGGGGTCGGCGTCGTTGCCGCCGGACTTGTCCCTGGCGCGGCTCGCGTCGTTGGCGACGGTCGTCCCGGTTAGGGCCCGGAAGGTACCCCGAGTGGCGTAAATTCCGACGTTTGTCGGACCGCCCCCACGGGAAGCAAGCACCGTGACGGACATCTCGGACACCCTGGCCAGCCTGCCCAGCCCGGTCGATCCAGACGCGACCGACGCCGAGCTGCAACAGACCCTCTTCGAGGTCAAACGCGTGATCGTCGGGCAGGATCGGCTCGTCGAGCGTCTGCTCACCGCGCTGCTCGCCGGCGGCCACTGCCTGCTGGAGGGCGTTCCCGGCGTGGCCAAGACCCTCGCCGCGCACACCCTGGCCACCGTGGTCGGCGGTACCTTCTCCCGGATTCAGTTCACCCCGGACCTGGTTCCCTCCGACATCGTCGGCACGCGCATCTACCGGGCCTCCAGGGAGAGCTTCGACGTCGAGCTCGGCCCGATCATGGCCAACCTCGTGCTCGCCGACGAGATCAACCGGGCCCCGGCCAAGATCCAGTCCGCGCTGCTGGAGGCGATGGCCGAACGGCAGGTCTCCATCGGCGGGCGGAGCTGGCCCGTGCCCGACCCGTTCCTGGTCCTCGCCACCCAGAACCCGATCGAGTCCGAGGGGGTGTACCAGCTCCCCGAGGCCCAGCGCGACCGCTTCCTCATCAAGATCGTCGTGGACTACCCGGGGGACGCCGACGAACTGGCCATCCTCTACCGGATGAGCACCGACCGGCCGACCCCGCGCCAGGTCCTCGATGCCGGCCGGATGCGCGCACTCCAGCGCCGGGCCGGCGACGTCTTCGTGCACCACGCCCTCGCCGAGTACGTGGTCCGGCTGATCCTGGCCACCCGGGACCCGGGCCGGTTCGGGCTGCCCGAGGTCGCGCCGCTGCTCGCGTACGGCGCGAGCCCCCGGGCCACCCTCGGTCTGGTCGCCGCCGCCCGGGCCCAGGCCCTGCTGCGCGGCCGGGACCACGTGCTGCCCGAGGACGTCCGGGAACTGGCGGTCGACGTCCTCGCCCACCGGCTGGTGCTCTCCTTCGACGCGGTCGCCGACGGGATCACCGCCGAGGAGGTGGTGCGCCGACTGGTCGACGCCGTGCCGCCGCCCCGGGTCGCCTCCCGGCACCCCGGGCACGTCGCCGACCTGGCGGCGGCGTGAGGGGCCGTGCCGCGCAGCCTGCGCGGACCGGGACCACGCGGGCACCGGGCGGGACCACGCCCGCCGGCCCGACCCTGGCTGACCTCGTGCCCGACGGGCGGCTTCGCCGGCTGGAACTGACCGTCACCCGCCGCCTCGACGGGTTGCTGCACGGCCAGTACCGCGGGCTGCTGCCCGGGGTGGGCAGCGAGGTCGCGGGCAGCCGCGAGTACCGGCCGGGCGAGGACGAGGTGCGCCGGATGGACTGGGCCGTCACCGCCCGGACCGCCGTCCCGCACGTCCGCCAGGTCGACGCCGACCGGGAGCTGACCACCTGGCTGCTGGTCGACGCCAGTCCCAGCATGGAGTACGGCACCGCCGAGCTGGACAAGCGCGAGCTGACGGTCGCCGCCGTCGCGGCGGTCGGCTTCCTCACCGCCGGCTCCGGCAACCGGATTGGCGCCCAACTGCTCGGCCCGGCCGGGCTGCGCCGCTTTCCCGCCCGCAGCGGCCGGACCCACCTGCTCGGGCTGCTCCGGACGCTGCTGACCGCGCCCCGCGTCGGCGGGTACGACCCGGACACCGCGCCCCTCGCCCCGCCGGACCTGACCGACGGGCTGGCCGCGGTGGGACGGGTCGCCACTCGACGGGGCCTGGTCGTGGTGGTCTCCGACTTCCTCGACGGGCTGCCCGAGGACCCGGCCGACCCGCCGCCCTGGGAGCCGCCGCTGCGCCGGCTCGCCGTGCGGCACCAGGTGCTCGCCGTGGAGGTGACCGACCCCCGTGAGCTGGAGCTGCCGGACGTCGGCCTGATCACCCTTGTCGACCCGGAGACCGGCCGGCGGCGGGAGGTGTGGACCGGCGACGCCGGGCTGCGCGGGCGGTACGCCATGGCCGCCGCCGCCCAGCGCGACCAGGTCAGCCAGGCATTGCGCCGGTGCGGGGCCACCCACCTGCCGCTGCGCACCGACCGCGACTGGTGCGCCGACATCGTCCGGCACGTCCACGCCCAGCGCCGGCTCGCCCTGGCCCCGGCGGCGAGCGGCGGTCCGGCCCGGCGCCCCGTCGCACCCCGTGGAGGTGCCGCGTGAACTGGCAGTCGCCCGCTCGGCTCTGGCTGCTGCTCGGGGTCGCCGCGCTGGCCGTGGGCTACCTGCTGGCCCAGCGCCGCCGCAGCCGGTACGCCGTCCGCTTCACCAACCTTCGCCTGCTCGACCGGGTCGCCCCGCACCGCCCCGCGTGGCGGCGGCACGTGCCGGCCGGACTCTTCCTGGCCATGCTCGCGCTGCTGGTGGTGGGCTTCGCCCGCCCCCACGACGAGGTGCGGGTGCCCCGGGAACGGGCCACCGTCATGGTGGCCGTGGACGTGTCCACCTCGATGCTCGCCTCCGACGTGGAGCCCGACCGGCTCAGCGCGGCCAAGAAGGCCGCCCGGCGGTTCGTCGACGGCCTCCCCGACGAGTTCAACGTGGGGCTGGTCGCCTTCGCCGGCAGCGCGGCGGTGCTGGTCCCGCCCGGCACCGACCGGGAGGCCCTGCACGAGGGGATCGACCGCCTCGTCGAGGGTGCCACCGGGGTGCAGGGCACTGCCATCGGGGAGGCGATCAGCACCTCGCTCGGCGCGGTGAAAGGGCTGGACAGTCAGGCGGCCACGGAGCCGCCGCCGGCCCGGATCATCCTGCTCTCCGACGGGGCGAACACCTCCGGCCTGGACCCGCTGGAGGCCGCTGCCGAGGCGGTCGCGTCGAAGGTCCAGGTGCACACGATCTCGTTCGGCACCCCGTCCGGGTTCGTCGACCGGGGCGGCCGGCCGATCCAGGTGCCGGTGGACGGGCAGACCCTCAAGGCCGTCGCCGACTCCACCGGGGGTGGCTTCCACGAGGCGACCAGCAGCGCGGAGCTGCGGGCGGTCTACGACGACATCGGCACCTCGGTCGGCTACCGCAAACAACGGCAGGACGTCTCGGCCCGGTTCATCGGGCTCGGGCTGGTCCTGGCCATGGGGGCCGCCGCGGGGTCGATGCGGTGGTTCTCCCGGCTGCCCTGAAACCGGCCTGCGGCCTAGCCGGCCGCCCCCGAGCGCCCAGGGGTCAGCGGGCCGCCGACCGTGGATGACCGACCGGACAGCCGCGGTGACGAGGACGTGAGGAGCGGACGGATGGCAGTGCAGACCGGACTGGGCGAACCGCGCGGACCGTGGTTCGTCTCACCCGAGCTCGGCCCGGACGGGCGGGGCGGGTGGAACGGGTGGGACGTACCCGGTCGAGGGGGCGACGGTGGGCGGCGAGGCTGGCGAGGTCGGTTGCTGGCCGCAGCCGGCGTGGTCGCGCTCTCCACCCTCTCCGGCGCGGCGGCCGGGGCCTGGGTCGCCGGCCAGGTGGGCGTGCCGGGCCCGTCGGCGGCGTCTGCGGCGCCGGTGCCGGCCGAACTGGTGACCGCCGCCGAGCGGACCGTGCCGGGGGTGGTGTCGGTGCTGGTCGGAGGCGCCTCCGGCCCCTCGGCGACCGGCTCCGGGTTCGCCATCGACGACCAGCAGCACCTGATCACCAATGACCACATCCTGGCCAAGGGGCGCGGGGGAGAGGTGACGGTGGAGCTGCCGGACGGCCGGCGGTTCCCCGCCGAGGTGGTCGGCCGGGAGCCGGGCAGCGACCTGGCGGTGCTTCGGGTGCCCCCGGACGCTGGGCTGTCCCCGCTGCCGCTGGCCAAGCCCGGCGCCACCCGGGTCGGCGAACCGGTGCTCGCGGTCGGCTCCCCGCTCGGGCTCACCGGCACCGTCACCGCGGGCATCGTCAGCGCGCTCGACCGTCAGGTGCGGCTCGGCACCAACCGGCACCGGGCCGTGCAGACCGACGCGTCCATCAATCCGGGCAACTCCGGCGGCCCGCTGGTCAACGCCCGCGGTGAGGTGGTCGGGGTGAACACCGCGATCGCCACCATCGACGGCAGCGGCTCGATCGGCATCGGCTTCGCCATCCCGATCGACCAGGTGCAGCAGACCGCCGACACCATCATCGGCAAGGGCGGCTGAACTGCGCAAACGGGCGGGCGGAGGGGAGAATTGGCGGATCCCGGACGTGGGACCATCGCCCCACGGAAATGTCACCGGTGAGTATGGATACTGCCGAGGATGGAGCGAGCTCTCATCGCGGCCCTGCTGGTGGTGGGCCTGATCGTCGGATCCGCAGTCGGTTCCGCGTACGCGCGGGCGCGGCGCGGGTGGCGGGACTACCAGACCGCGCGGAACACCGTCCCCGGGGCGCGGCGCGCGGCCGTCGGGCTGATCTCGGCGGCCACCACGAAGATCGGCATGATCGCGCTGCTGCTCGTCGGCGCGGTCGCGTACGCCGCCGCCGGCCCGGACGACGACCGGGCCGGACCGGCCCCGGGCTCCTCGGCGACCCCGACGGCCACCCGTGGCGCCCGGGCGGGGCGCTAGCCTCGTGGCGTGGACGACGGACTGCGGGTGACCGACCGGCTGCTGCTGCCGGCAGCCGAGCTGCGCGAACGGTTCTCCCGTTCGTCGGGCCCCGGCGGGCAGGGGGTCAACACCACCGACTCGCGGGTGGAGCTGAGCTTCGACCTGGCCGGCTCGCCGAGCCTGCCGGAGTCGCTGCGCGCCCGGGCCCTGCAGCGCCTGGCCGGCCGGCTGGTCGACGGGGTGCTCACCGTCGCCGCGAGCGAACACCGGGCCCAGCTCGCCAATCGGGAGGCGGCCCGGGAACGGATGGCGGCGCTGCTGCGCGAGGCGGTGGCCCCGCCGCCCCCGCCGCGTCGCCCGACCCGCCCGTCGCGGGGTGCCAAGGAGCGCCGCCTCGCCGACAAGAAGCGCCAGTCCCAGCGCAAACGCGACCGCCGCACCGACGACGACTGACGTCGGTCTCCGCCCTGCGTCGATCCTCCGAACCGGGTAGTGCTCGCCGCTCCTAGGGGGCCAAGAAGGGGTGGTCGGGCGGCGTCGGCCGGCCCGGAGGCGATCCAGCCCGGCAACGGTCCGGTCCGGTGCCGATCGCGGCGGTCTGCCGCCAGGGGCGGGCGAAATGGCGGGCGGCGCGGAGGAGACCGGTCGTAGGGTTCCCGGACATGAGCACCGACCCGGCGAGCGATTTCTCCGTCAAGCCCACCCTCACCGGAGATCGCGTGGTCCTGCGCCCGTTCGTCGACGACGACGTGGCGGCCCTCCGCGCCGCCATAGCCGACCCCGAAGCCCGCCGGTTGACCGGCAGCCCGCCCGAGGAATTCGACGAGCGGCGGCTGCGCGACTGGTACGGCAGTCGTAACGCGCAGACGGACCGGCTCGACCTCGCGGTGGTCGACCGGGCCACCGGTGGCTGCGTCGGCGAGGTCGTCCTCAACGACTGGGACGGGTGGAACCGCGCCTGCAACTTCCGCACCCTGTTCGCCGCGGCCGGCCGGAACCGAGGGCTGGGCACTGAGGCGGTGCGGCTGGTCGTCGGGTACGGCTTCGAGCGGCTCGGCCTGCACCGGATCTCGCTGGAGGTGTTCGCCCTCAACCCTCGGGCCCGGCGGGTCTACGAGAAGGTCGGCTTCGTCGCCGAGGGGGTGCTGCGCCAGGTGCTGCGCGACGGCGACGACTGGGTGGACGCCACGGTGATGTCGATCCTCGCCCCCGAGTGGGCCGCGCATCGTGGCCACCCCTGACCCGGGCCACGACGGCCCGCGTCGAGCCCCCGGCCGGGCCCGCGCCGGTGGGCGACCCCGGCGCGGCCGGAGGCCGGTATGCGGGAGGCCGTTGAGGGACGGGCGGCGATCTGATGGAATAGCCCTGGGAGCAACCGGGCCGTCACCGACCGCACGACGTCACGTGACAGGAGTCCCTTCACCATGCTCCGAAGGCCAATCGTTGCGCCCCTGCTCGCTGCCCTGGCAGCGGCCTCCCTCACCCTCCTGATCGGGCTGGTCGCCGCCGCGCCCACCCTCCCCGCGACCGCCGCGCCGGCCGCCGCCGCGCCGGTACGGATCATGCCGCTCGGCGACTCGATCACCGGCTCGCCCGGTTGCTGGCGGTCCATCCTGTGGAACCGCCTCCAGTCCACCGGCCACCCGAACATCGACTTCGTCGGCACCCTCGGCCCGCAGGGCTGCGGGCAGCCGTACGACGGCGACAACGAGGGCCACGGCGGGTACCTGGTGACGAACGTCGCCAACCAGAATTTGCTGCCCGGCTGGCTCTCCGCCACCCAGCCGGACATCGTGCTCATGCACTTCGCCACCAACGACGTGTGGAGCAACATCGCGCCGGCGACCATCCTGGCGGCGTACTCGAAGCTGGTGGACCAGATGCGGGCCAGCAACCCGGCGATGCGGGTGATCGTCGCGAAGATCATTCCGATGGCACCGGCGAGCTGCGCCGAGTGCGGGCAGCGGGTGGTCGCGTTCAACAGCGGGATCGACGGCTGGGCGGCGGGGAAGACCACGGCGCGGTCCCCGATCGTGGTCGTCGACCAGTGGACGGGCTTCAGCACCGCCACCGACACCTACGACGGGGTGCACCCCAACGCCGCCGGTGATCAGAAGATGTCCGACCGCTGGTACCCGGCGCTGGTAGCCGCCCTCTCCACCCCCACCCCCACCCCCACGGGAACCCCCACGCCCACCCCGACGGCCACGCCGACCCCCACCGCCACGCCGACGGTGAGCCCCACTTCCGGGGGCGGCTGCGCGGCCGTCTACCGGACCGTCGGGCAGTGGCAGGGCGGCTTCCAGGGCGAGGTGACCGTCCGCAACACCGGCACCGTCCGGACCGCAGGCTGGACGGTCGGCCTCACCCTCGGCGACGGCCAGCGAATCAGCCAGGCGTGGAACGCCGAGCTGACCCAGACCGGCGGCGCTGTCACCGCCCGCAACGTGAGTTGGAACGGGGCGCTCGCCCCCGGGGCGGAGGCCACCTTCGGCTTCCTCGGCAGCACCACCGGCACGCCCACCGTCCCCACCCCGAGCTGCACGGCGAGCTGAGTTCAGGGCGGGCTGAGTAGGGCCCCTTCTCCACCGGAGACGGTGAGCAGGGGCCCTACCCTCAGCCCAGCTCGGCGAGCAGGCGGGCGCGCAGCGCCCCGGCCCGCTCGGCGAAGCCGCGTTGCGCGGCGGCGTACTCCGCGCGGCCCTCCGGCGTCTCCACCCGCACCGGCGGGTACCCGAGCGCCGCGAGGTCGTACGGGCTGGCCCGCATGTCCAGCGCGCGGATCTCCCGGGCCAGCGCGAAGCAGTCGGCCACCAGTTCGGAGCAGACCAGCGGGGAGAGCTTGTACGCCCACTTGTAGAGGTCCATGTTGGCGTGCAGACAGCCCGGCTGCTCCAGGTCGTGTTGGCTCTCCCGGGTCGGGGCGAGCAGGTTCAGCGGCCGGGCCGGCGCGGTGAAGAACCGGTACGCGTCGAAGTGGCTGCACCGCACGCCCCGTTCCTCGACGACGGCGGCGGTCTCCGCCGGGAGCAGCCGCAGCGGCCACGCGTTGTGGCGTACCTCCTCCTGGGTCTGCCGGTAGACCATCGCCCACTCGTGCATCCCGAAGCAGCCCAGGTGTGCCGGTCGACCGGCGGTCGCCGCGAGCAGGTCGCGGATCCAGTCGACCGAGCCGGCCCGCCGGGCGCGTACCAGATCGGTGTCGAGGGTGAGCCCGGCGGCGGTGGCGCGGTAGTCGCGGCCGAACTCGGCCGGATCCGCGTCGCGCAGCACCACTCCCGCGCCGGGGTGCCAACGGCGCAGCTGGGCGGGACGGTGCGAGTAATAGGTGAAGAGGAAGTCCTCCACCGGGTGCTTCGCGCCGGTGCGGCGGCGGGCCAGGTGCGGGGTCAGCCACCCGTCGGCCCGCTCCTCGTGGGCCCGCCGCCGGGCCTTCCAGTGGGCCAGGTCGAGCGGCGCGGCGGGGGCGAAGGCGGCGGTCACCGAACCAGCGTACGACCGCCGCCCGCCCCTCGGCCCGGGCGTCAGGGCACGTCGACCCGGACCCCGGCGGAGAACACCCCGCTGCGCAGCTCCAACTGCTGCGGCTGGGCCGTGCCGTCGACGGTGAACACCAGCGGCAGCACCATCCGGGCACCCGCGGCGAGTGGCTGGGAGAACACGTCCCGCCCTTCGTTGGCCAGTCGGGTGGCGGTCTCGTCGGTGCTGACCCAGGTGCCGTTCGGCAGGTACGCCCGCTGCATCTGGCCGTGCCAGGTCTGCTGCTGTTCGCTGACGTTGCGGACCCCGACGGTGGCCTGGCACTGCCGGCCCGCGGCGACCGACGTCGGCGGGCAGGCGACCCGGTAGACGGTGAACTCCAGCGCCTGCTCGCGCAGCGGCACGCCGACCACCCCTGTCGCGCTCCGCCCCACCCAGGCGCCGCTGGTCGGCTGCCTGGTCGTGGTGTCGATCGCGGCGACCCGCTGGGTGGCGGTCACCGCCGCCGCGAGGACCACCCCGGCCAGGACCGCTACGGCCGCACCGACCACCAGCCACACCGGCGGTTTGCGGCGGCGGGTCGCGGTCGTCGGCGTGGCCGACCGGGGGTACACGGTGCCCCGGTCACCCGCCGCCGACATGCCGGCCTCGGCCATCCCTACTGTCCCGGTGGCCTCGGCGGTGCCGGCCGGTGCGGCGGCGGCCCGGCGCCGCCGCCGCTGCCACCACCAGAGCCCGCCGAGGGTGAGCAGGAGGACCCCGGCCAGCGCGGCGAGCAGCGCCGGGGGTTGACGCCACGCCGGCGCCGCGGTGACCTCGGTCCCCGGCGCCGAGGCCTTCCAGGTCGCGGTCGCGCAGTCGTACGGCCGATCGCCGTTGCTGGTGAAGGCACAGGCCGGCGCGGTCAGCGGGCGGCCCGGCGCGGCGGCGGTGAGCGCGGTGTGCAGCGTCGTAGTGCTCCGGGCGGGCAGGCTGAGCTGCCAGCTCACCTCCGTGGTGCTCGCCGAGCGGGTGGCCCGCCCCCCGGGGGTGATCCAGGTCGCGGACGTCCCGGCCGGCAGTTCCTGGCGCACCGTGGTGGCTACCGGCAGACTCCCGGTGTTGCGGACCTGCACCTGGTAGCCCGGCGAGGGCGTGCCGGCCGGGGTGACCGCCACCTTCACCACCGATGGCGCGCCCCGGGTCGGCACCACCACCGACGGCGAGACCAGCGGTGGCGGCGCCGGACCCGCCGGCGTCGAACCCGTCGCGGGGTCCGTGGGTGTCGGGGTCGGCGTGGCCGCAGCCGGCCGGACCACCACCGGCGGCGGCGTGATCGCCGCCTCGGGTGCCGCCGCGGGCAGTGCCGGCACAGCGGCGAGAATGCCGAGACAGTGTACGAACACTGCGAGGGCCCTGTGGTGTCGTGTCGATGCAGGCATACGAACGCACCTCCGGTAGCCGACGCTAGGGGCGGTGACACGTCGTGCGGGTACGAAGCCGCGAAGTCGGCCCGCGGCGAGGACGGACGACGTACGCTGTCGCGCCGCCGGGGCCACTTTCCGGCGCGGCGGCGCGTCCCCTCGACGCCTCCGGGCTGGTTCCGGCCGCTCCCGATGTGCCGCCGACGCGGCCGCGCTCCCGCGACGGGGCTAGATTGGCCTGGTGCGTATCGCTCGTTTCGCTCATGCCAAGGGAATGTCGTTCGGGGTCGTCGAGGGCGAGCTGGAGGCGGGCCCACAGGCCCTCACCATCGCCGAGATCGAGGGCCACCCGTTCGGTCAGCTCCAGTTCAACGGCGCCCGGTGGGCGCTCTCCGATGTCCGGCTACTCTCCCCGATCCTGCCCAGCAAGGTGGTCTGCGTCGGCCGCAACTACGCCGAGCACGCCGCGGAGCAGGGCAGCGAGGTGCCCAAGGAGCCGCTGCTCTTCCTCAAGCCGTCCACCTCGGTGATCGGGCCCCGGGACGCCATCCGGCTGCCGATCTTCTCTAAGCAGGTCGAGCACGAGGCCGAGCTGGCGGTCGTGATCGGGGTGCAGGGGGCGCGCCGCGCCGACCGGGCCGCCGCCGCGCGGGCCATCTTCGGCTACACCTGCGCCAACGACGTCAGCGCCCGGGACCTGCAGCGCTCCGACGGGCAGTGGACCCGGGCCAAGGGCTTCGACTCGTTCTGCCCCATCGGCCCCTGGATCACCACCGATCTGGACGTCACCGACCTGGAGATCCGGTGCGAGGTGGGCCGCAATCCGGAGGAGATGGAGGTGCGGCAGCTGGGCCGGACCCGGGACATGGTCTTCGACGTCCCGGCCCTGGTGTCGTACGTCTCGCACGTGATGACGCTGCTGCCCGGCGACGTGGTGCTCACCGGCACCCCGGCGGGGGTTAGCCCGATCGTGGCGGGGGATACCGTCACGGTGAGTATCGAGGGGATCGGGGAGCTGACCAACCAGGTGGTTCCGGTCGGCTGACTCGTCGGGAGCCCGAGCCGCAGCTCAGCACCGGTCTCGGGCCCCCGATTTGGTCTTGCCCGGTCGGGGAGGGTAAAGTCTCTCTCCGGTGCCGCAAGGCGCTGAACGGCACCGCGAGGTGCCAATGGGGTATGGGGTAATTGGCAGCCCAACTGATTCTGGTTCAGTTAGTCTAGGTTCGAGTCCTGGTACCCCAGCAATCGGCGTTCGCGAGAACGTCGATAGCTGGATCCCGCCGGAGAGCGCTCCGATCGCCCGCAAGGGGGCCGGAAAGATCTCTGGTAGTGTTCGGCTGCACCGCCCGCAAGGGCCGGTGCGGAGGAAAAGGTTCTGGCCCCGTCGTCTAGTGGCCCAGGACGCCGCCCTCTCAAGGCGGTAGCGCCGGTTCGAATCCGGTCGGGGCTACAGTTTGTCCAGCCCGTCTCACTTCGGTGAGGCGGGCTGTTTCGCATCCGGGGTCGGTCGTCCGGGGCCAGACGCGGGCGTTGCGGACTCGCCCGGAATCGCGGCGTTGCAGGGCCTGCCCGGAGTTGCGCTCGTGGTCGCGGTGCTCGTGATGGACCGCCCACCCCCTGCGCAGCCTGCCCGGGGCACGTCGCTAGACTACAGCGGCGTCGTCCGCATAGGGCGGCGAAGCAGAAAAGTTCTGGCCCCGTCGTCTAGTGGCCCAGGACGCCGCCCTCTCAAGGCGGTAGCGCCGGTTCGAATCCGGTCGGGGCTACAAACACACCACCCGAAGCCCGTCTCACTCCGCTGAGACGGGCTTCCCCCATTCCGACCCCCACCCCTGGGGCCCGGGGTGGGGGGGGGGTTAGAGACCGGAGAGGCGTTGGCCGGCCCGGACCACGGCCATGGCGTGGCGTTCGCCGGGGCGGCGGCCGAGGCGCTCGATGGGGCCCGAGATGCTGATCGAGGCGATCACCCGCCCGGTGCGGTCGCGGATCGGGGCGGAGACGCTCGCCACACCCGCCTCCCGTTCGGCGACGCTCTGCGCCCAGCCGCGCCGGCGCACCTCCGCGAGGGTGCGACCGGTGAACTTCGACCGGGGCAGCAGCGGCATCACCGCCTCCGGCGGCTCCCAGGCCAGCAGGATCTGCGCCGCCGAACCGGCGGTCATCGGCAGCACCGAGCCCACCGGGACGGTGTCCCGCAGGCCGCTGGCCCGCTCGGCGGCGGCCACGCAGATCCGCTCGTCGGCGCGGCGCAGGTAGAGCTGGGCGCTCTCCCCGGTGGCGTCGCGCAGCGCGGCCAGCAGCGGCTCCGCCGCCGTCAGCAGCACGTCCGGCGCGGCGTTGGCGAGCTCACCGAGCCGGGGGCCGGGGCGCCAGCGGCCCTGGGTGTCCCGGACCAACATCCGGTGGATCTCCAGCGCCTGCGCCAGCCGGTGCGCGGTGGCCCGGGGCAGCTTGGTGCGTTCAACGAGTTCGGCCAGGCTGGCGCCGTCGACGCAGGCGGCCAGGATGACCACCGCCTTGTCGAGGACGCCAACACCGCTCATACTGTGTCCCACAAGCCGAAACTTACCTCCCAGAATTTAGGATGTCCAGATGGTGGGAGTCACTCGATCGAGGACCCTGGCCGAGAAGGTCTGGGACGCACACATCGTCCGGTCTGCCGAGGGCGAACCGGACCTGCTCTACATCGACCTGCACCTGCTGCACGAGGTCACCAGTCCGCAGGCCTTCGACGGGCTGCGGCTCGCCGGCCGCCCCGTGCGCCGTACCGACCTCACGCTCGCGACCGAGGACCACAACACCCCGACGGGGTACGCGGATCCGGCGTTCCAGCAGCGGCGCGGCGACCTGCTCACGATCGCGGACCCCACCTCCCGCACCCAGATCGAGACGCTGCGCCGCAACTGCGCCGAGTTCGGTGTGCGGCTGCACCCCCTCGGCGACGCCAACCAGGGCATCGTGCACGTCATCGGCCCGCAGCTCGGCGTCACCCAGCCCGGCATGACGATCGTCTGTGGCGATTCGCACACTGCGACCCACGGGGCCTTCGGTGCCCTCGCGTTCGGCATCGGCACCAGTGAGGTCGAGCACGTGCTCGCCACCCAGACGCTGACGCAGAGCCGGCCGAAGACGATGGCCGTGAACGTCACCGGTCAGCTCGGCCCCGGCGTCACCGCGAAGGACCTGGTGCTCGCCCTGATCACCCAGGTCGGCACCGGCGGCGGGCGCGGGCACATCGTGGAGTACCGGGGCGAGGCGATCCGCGCGCTGTCCATGGAGGGGCGGATGACCGTCGCCAACATGTCGATCGAGTGGGGTGCCAAGGCCGGCATGATCGCGCCGGACGAGACCACCTTCGCGTACCTCAAGGGACGGCCGAACGCCCCGCAGGGAGCCGATTGGGACGCGGCGGTCGACCACTGGCGGACGCTGCCCACCGACGCGGGGGCGACCTTCGACGCCGAGGTGACCCTCGACGCCACCCGGGTCACGCCGTTCGTCACCTGGGGCACCAACCCGGGCCAGGGCGCCCCGCTGAGCGCGACCGTGCCGGACCCGGACGCGTTCGGCACCGACGGCGAGCGGGTCGCGGCCCGCCGGGCCCTGGAGTACATGGACCTCGCGCCCGGCACCCCGCTGCGCGACCTCTCCGTCGACGTGGTCTTCGTCGGCTCCTGCACCAACGGCCGGCTGGAGGACCTCCGCGCCGCCGCCGACGTGCTGCGCGGGCGCCGGGTCGCCGACGGGGTACGGATGCTCGTGGTCCCCGGCTCCGCCGCCGTCCGGGAGGCCGCCGAGGCCGAAGGGCTGGACAGGGTCTTCTCCGATGCCGGGGCCGAGTGGCGGTTCGCCGGCTGCTCGATGTGCCTGGGCATGAACCCGGACACGCTTTCCCCGGGTGAGCGATCCGCCTCGACCTCCAACCGCAACTTCGAGGGCCGCCAGGGCCGGGGCGGACGTACCCACCTGGTGTCCCCGCCGGTCGCCGCCGCCACCGCCGTGGTCGGCCGACTGGCCGCCCCCGCCGACCTGTAGAAGGGCAGCCACGACAGATGGACAAGTTCACCGTGCACACCGGCACCGCCGTGCCGCTGCGCCGTTCCAACGTGGACACCGATCAGATCATCCCCGCCGTGTACCTCAAGCGGGTGACTCGTACCGGATTCGCCGACGGGCTGTTCAACGCCTGGCGTGAGGACCCCTCATTCGTGTTGAACGATGCGTCGTATTCCGGGGCTTCGATTCTTGTGGCCGGCCCGGAGTTCGGCACGGGATCGTCCCGGGAGCACGCCGTGTGGGCGCTGCGGGACTGGGGGTTCCGGGCGGTGGTCTCGCCTCGGTTCGGCGACATCTTCCGCGGCAACGCCCTCAAGGAGGGGCTGCTGCCGGTCGAGTTGGAATTGAGCGCCGTCGAGGATCTGTGGCGCCTCGTCGAGTCCGACCCCACCACCGCCGTCACCGTCGACCTGAGCTCCCGCGAAATCCGGGCCGGGGATGCCACCTGGTCGTTCCCCCTCGACGACTTCAGCCGCTGGCGGCTGATGGAGGGGTTGGATGACATTGGACTCACGCTCCGCCACGAGGCCGACATCACCGCCTACGAGCGCGGTCGACGGCCCTTCCTGCCCGCCGTGGCATAGCCGTACGCCCGATCCGGCATCGGTTTTCGCCCCCACCGGCGCGCTCGGTGGGGGTGAATCCGTTACGACACAAGGCCTTTTTTCGACCGAATGTTTGTGTCCAGGCAGCACAGGGCATACCGTGCGCGCAGAATGGCTCGCGTCGAGTCAGTTGCACAATCGGGAGGAAGTCGTGAACAAGGCCGAGCTCATCGAGGCCCTCGCCGTTCGCCTGGGGGACCGGAAGACGGCGACGGCCGCGCTCGACGCGGTTCTCGCTGAGGTCCAGGCGACGGTCACCAAGGGCGAGAAGGTGGCAATCACCGGATTCGGAGCGTTCGAGAAGCGCGTCCGAGGAGCCCGAACAGCGCGCAACCCGCGGACCGGCGAGGCGGTGAAGGTCAAGAAGACATCCGTCCCTACCTTCCGGCCCGGCGCCGGGTTCAAGGAGATGGTGGCCAGCGGCAAGGTGCCGAAGGCCACGGCGGCGGCGAAGAAGACCGCCACGGCCGCCGCCAAGACCACGGCCACCAAGACCACGGCCGCCAAGGCGACCGGTGCCAAGACGACCGGTGCGAAGGCCACGACGGCCAAGGCAGCGGGCACCAAGGCCACCGGCACGAAGGCCACCGGCACCAAGGCTGCGGGCACCAAGGCCACCGGCACGAAGGCTGCGGGCACGAAGGCCACGACGGCCAAGGCAGCGGGTACGAAGGCCACCGGTGCCAAGGCCACCGCCGCGACGAAGAAGGTGGCACCGGCCAAGGCGACCAAGACGGTGACGGCCAAGGCCGCCACCAAGAAGTCTGCCCCCGCGAAGAAGTCCGTGGCGGCGACCAAGTCGACCACGGCGAAGAAGACCACCGCGGCGGCGACCAAGAGCGCGGCGGCCAAGAAGGCGCCAGCGAAGAAGTCTCCGGCCAAGAAGGCGGCTACCAAGCGCTGACCGGCCGAACCTTCGGAAGGGGCGCCCACCGGACCGGTGGGCGCCCCTTTTGCGCGTCGCCATACGGGCTCCGGTCGGTCCGCGACGCGTTCAGGGGCGCCACGGACGGCCGGGGCCGTTGACCGACGGCGTGCGGCGCGCGCAGAATCGCCGGACCCCCTCCCCGGTCGGCGAAAGGCAGCCCATGCGCTACCGCCACCTCCACACCGCCACGCTCGCCCTGGGCATCGTCGTCCTGACCGACGTGCTGCGGGTCTTCCTACCGTCGGTCATCACCATCTTCGGGCAGGCCGCGGCGACCCCCGCTGAGCTGCTGGGAGCGTTCGCGCTCGGCTGGTTCGTGCTCGCCCTGGCCTTCCCGGCGCTGGTCCGTCGAATCGGCGCCCGCCCGGTCACGCTCGTCGCCGCCGTGGCGCTGGCCGGCGTACGGCTCGCCCTCACCGCCGCCCCGGGCGGTCGGGCGCAACTCTGGCTGGCCACCGCCGGCCTGATCGCCGGGCTGCTCTGGCTGGCCGGCACCGCCGCCGCCACCGACCGGCCGGTTCCCGGGCTGGCGCTGGGGCTGGTCCTCGGCGCGGTCGTGCACGCCTCGCTCGGCACGTACGACCTGGTCTGGAGGAGTGGCTGGGCCGGGTGGGCCGGCAGCATCGTCCTCGTGGGGCTCCTCCTGGCCGGGACGGCCCGCCCAGCGCCGTCGGCGGAACCGTGCGGCGGTGCCCGCGCGTGGCTGCTCGCCGGCCCGGCGCTGCTGTTGACCGGGATGGTGGCGCTCTCCCCGGCGGTGGCGGCGAGCGCGTCCTCCTACTGGCGCGGGCCCGGTGACGGGCTCGCCGCGCCGCCGGACGCCGGTGACGTCCCAGGACTGCTCGGTCTGGCCGTCGCTCTCTTCCTGTTCTCCGCGCTGGCCCGGCCACCCCGCGGATACGCGCGGCTGTACGGCCCGCTGACGCTGGTGGCGGGGGCGGCACTGTTCGCCGTCGGTGAGCCCGGTGGGCTGGCACCAGCGGTCCTGCTGACCGCCGTCGGCACCGGGGCCTGCCTGCGCCTCACCGAAACCGCCCCGACCGCCACCATTGTTCCAACCGTCGCTGTCCCGCCCGTCGCCGCTCCGCCCGTCGCTGTCCCGGCCGCAGCCGTCCCGGCAGCCATTTCTCCGGCCGCCGCCGGTGTTTCGGGTGCGGTCACAGCCGTCCCGGGTGTCGTCGACACGTCAGCCGGATCCGCCGTCCCCGTCGGTACGCCCCCCGCCCGGTCGGCCCTTGCGGCGGTGCTGGGCATGCTGCTCTTCGCCGTCGCCGCCGTCGCCTACTACGCCGCCTACGACCTCGGCTACCCCAACGCGGCGGTGCCGGTCGTCGTGGCCGGCCTCGTGGCAGTGGTGTCCGTCGTGGGCGGTCTCCGGGGTGGAACGGCCGAGCGGCGAACGGGCTCGCGACTGGGGCCGCTGCGTGTCGCCGGTGTCGCCGCCCTGATCACCTTCGTCGCGGCGGGGCTGCCCTCCGATGTCCTGTCCCCGGGCCGGCCTGACGGACCGCCCGGCAACGTCCGGGTGGTGGCGTACAACGTCCGGATGGGGTTCGGGATGGAGGGGCGGTTCGACCCGGACGGACTGGCCCGGGTGGTCGCTGCCGAGCGGCCCGACGTGGTGCTGCTGAGCGAGGTGGACCGCGGCTGGCTGCTCAACGGCGGCCACGACACCCTCACCCTGCTCGCGGCGCGGCTGCACATGCCGTACGTCTTCGCGCCCGCCGCCGACCCGCTCTGGGGTGACGCGGTGCTCAGCCGGTTCCCGGTGGAGTCGGCCCGGACCGTGGAGTTGGCGGCCCTCGGCGCGCCCACCGGCGCCCAGGCGCTCGGCGTCACCGTCGACCTCGGCGGCGGCGCGCTCCTGGCGGTGGTCGCCACCCACCTGCAACCGCCGCCCGGGCGGGAGCCGGTGGCGCAGGCCCGCGCCGTGGCGGGGTTCGCCCTGCGGTACGCCGCCGGCCGGCCCCTCGTGGTCGCCGGGGACCTGAACACCGAGCCGGGCGCCCCGGCATACGCGGAGTTCACCCGCGTCGGGCTGGTGGACGCGCTCGCCGCAGCCCGGCCCCTGCCCACCAGCCCGGCCGACGACCCACGCCAGCAGATCGACCACGTCCTGGTCTCACCGGGCGTGCTGGCCGGTGGGCCCGTGGCGCCGCGCAGCACCGCCTCCGACCACCTGCCGGTGGCCGTCACCCTCATCCTGCCGCCCACCGCCGCCGGCTGACACCTGCCCGCCGAGGGCTGATGGATAGGGGAACCCTTCTCTACCGAAGGCGTGGAGAAGGTGCCCTTCCTTACAGGCGGTCGGTGGTGAGGAGGCGGTCGGCGGCGAACGCGAGCAGCCAGCCGCCGCCCTTCGCCGTGGTGAAGTCGTCGGCGCGGCCGGTGAGGCGTTCCAATGCCCCGATGATCACGTTGCCCTGGCTGCACACCCCGGCCGAGCCCCCCGCGGCGGCCAGTTCGGCGAGACAGGCCGCGGCGGCCAACGCCCGCTCGTGGAGGTCCTGGCCGGGTTGCGGCTCGTCGAGGTCACCGGCCACCTCGATCGGCAGGTCCAACAGGGCCGCCGCCGGGTCCAGGGTCTGCACACAGCGGCGGGCCGAGGCCGACAGCAGCCGGGCCGGGTGGAGCAGAGCCACCAGGGGCGCCAGGAGATGCGCCTGGGCCCAGCCGGTGTCGTCGAGAGGGCGGCCCGTGTCCGGGCCCGACCAGGTGCCGCGCTTTCCCGCTTCGGCGTGCCGGACCAGCATCATGGTCGCGGTGACCGGGGGCAGGCCCGCGAACGTGGCCAGCACCTCGGCGTCGTGCGGGTAGTTGACCAGGCGTACCGCCTCCTCGACGGGTAGCCAGCGGATGTCGTCGACCTCGGTGTCGGGCTGGAAGCCGCCCTCGGCCACCGCCCGCAGGGACCAGTAGTCGACCACCTTCGGTCGGCCCTCGCTGCGGTACTTCACGGTGGGCAGCCGTACCTGCGGCACCGCCCGGACGTCGGCCTCCTCGGCGACCTCCCGGACGGCGGCCGTCAGCGGGTGCTCGCCCGCCTCCAGCTTGCCCTTGGGCAGCGACCAGTCGCCGTACCGGGGGCGGTGCACCAGGCAGACCAGCACCCCATCCCCGTCCGGGCGCCAGACCACCCCGCCCGCCGCCCGGATCACTTGTTCCCGCTCCGACATTCGCCCAGCCTAGGCTCACCCGGCCGTGCCGCCGACGCGCCGTAACAGCAGGTCCTGCAGATGGGTCAGCGGGGCCTGCGCCGTGCCGCCCCGGCGGGTCCAGGAGCCGTCCCCGGCCAGATCGAAGGCCTCCACGTCCGGGCTGAACGCGGCCGTGAGCACCTCGTCCAGCTCGGCCCGGGCCACCGGATCGCTCACCCGCACCAGCGCCTCCACCCGGCGGTCCAGGTTGCGGTGCATCAGGTCGGCCGATCCCATCCAGAACTCGGTCGCCCCGGCGTTGCCGAACCGGAAGACCCGGGAGTGCTCCAGGAACCGGCCGAGGATCGAGCGGACCCGGATGTTCTCCGACAGCCCCGGCACCCCCGGGCGCAGCGTGCACATGCCCCGGATCAGCAGGTCCACGTGGACCCCGGCCCGGGAGGCCCGGTAGAGGGCGTCGGTGACCTCCTCGTCGACCAACGAGTTCACCTTGAACTGCACCAGCCCCGGCTTGCCGAGCCGGACGTGGCTGATCTCCCGCTCGATCCGCTCGATCAGCCCACGCCGGATGCCCTGTGGAGCCACCAGCAGCCGCCGGAACCCGGTCTGCCGGCTGTAGCCGGTCAGCACGTTGAACAGGTCGGTCAGGTCGGCGCCGATCTCCGGGTCGGCGGTGAGCATGCCGAAGTCCTCGTACAGCCGGGCGGTCTTCGGGTGGTAGTTGCCGGTGCCGATGTGGCAGTACCGGCGGATCTGGTTGCCCTCCTGGCGTACCACCAGGGCGGTCTTGCAGTGCGTCTTCAGGCCCACCAGGCCGTACACCACGTGGCAGCCGGCGCGTTCCAGGGTGCGCGCCCAGCCGATGTTGGCGACCTCGTCGAACCGGGCCTTCAGCTCCACCAGCACCACCACCTGCTTGCCGGCGGCGGCCGCGTCGACCAGCGCGTCGACGATCGGCGAGTCCCCGCTGGTGCGGTAGAGGGTCTGCTTGATGGCCAGCACGTCCGGGTCCGCCGCCGCCTGCTCGATGAAGCGCTGCACGCTGGTCGCGAAGGAGTGGTACGGGTGGTGCACCAGCACGTCCCCGTCCCGCAGGGTGGCGAAGACGCTGCGCGGCACCTCGCCCTCGGCGAGCCGGGGGTGGGTGGCCGGCACGAAGGGTGGGTCCTTCAGGTCGGGGCGGTCGGCTTCGCCGTACAGCTGCCACAGCGCGGACAGGTCGAGCAGGCCGCGCACCCGCAGCACGTCGTGGCCGTCCATGTCCAGCTCGCGGACGAGCAGATCCAGCATGTGTTCGGAGATCGAGGCGGCCACCTCCAGTCGTACCGGCGGGCCGAACCGGCGGCGGGCCAGCTCCCGCTCCAGGGCCTGGAGCAGGTCCTCGTCGCGGTCCTCATCGACCTCCACCTCCGTGTTGCGGGTGACCCGGAACAGGTGGCACTCGACCACCTGCATGCCGGAGAAGAGCTGCCCCAGGTGCACCGAGATCAGCTCCTCGACCGGGATCACCCGCAGGCCCGGGGCATCCCGGTCGACCCGGACGAACCGGGGCACGTTGTTCGGCACCTTGACCCGGGCGAACAGCTCCGCACCGCCGTGCGGGTCCCGCACGGCCACGGCCAGGTTCAACGACCGCCCGGAGATGTACGGGAACGGGTGCGCCGGGTCGACCGCGAGCGGGGTGAGCACCGGGAAGATGTGCTCACGGAAGTAGGTGCGCAGCCGCTCCCGCTCGAGGGCTTCCAGGTCCGTCCAGCGCAGGATGCGGATGCCCTCGGCGGCGAGCTTCGGCAGCACGTCGTCGACGGAGCAGGCGGCGTGCCGGCCGACCAGGTCGGCGGTCCGCCCGGCGACGAGCTCCAACTGGGTGCGCAGCGGCAGCCGGTCTCCGCCGCGCACCGGCAGCCCCGCCGACAGGCGCCGCTTCAGCCCCGCCACCCGGACCATGTAGAACTCGTCGAGGTTGCCGGCGAAGATGGCCAGGAACTTGGCCCGCTCCAGCAGCGGGGTCCGTGGGTCCTCGGCCAGGGCCAGCACTCGGGCGTTGAAGTCGAGCCAGGAGAGCTCCCGGTTGAGGAAACGGTCCTCGGGCAGTGGCTCCGGTGGCACCGGCTCGTCGTCAGCGTCGGTGGCGGGCCGGTCCGGGGGGACGTCGAGCACCTCCTCCAGCCCGGTGGAGGCAGCCGCCGTGGCGGGGCCGGCCGCCATCGGCTCGTCCTCGGCGGTCTCCCGGGGGCGGAAGCGGCCGTCGACACCGCGCCGGGCGGGCGTCGGGGCACCGGGTGTCGGCCCGGTGGCGGGACGGTCGTCGGCGGGTCGTCGGTCGGTGGGCTGGCCGGTGGGGTGTTCGCGAGGGGTACTCACCCGCTCATAATCACCCGAGGACGGTGAACGCAAAATGAACTTCGGCAGGCAGCTACGGCATCGTCGGCAACGTCACTCGGACGATCTCCCCGGCCGCGTCGGTGTCGATCCGGACCCGCTGCCCGAGCCGGAGCAGCCGCAGGCCGGAGGCGTCGAAGGCCCGGGCCGGGAAGGCCAGCTCGGTGCCGTCGTCGAGGAGCAGCACGCCGCTGCGCGTCGCCGCGTCGTAGGTGGCCACCGTGCCCTGCATGCCAGCACCGTACACCGCCGGTCGAGGGCGGGCGGGTCGGCGCGGACGGGCGGCCGACCGGTCGACGGAGGCCAGGGCTGCGGTGCGCGGCCCGAGCCCGAGCCGGGTGGCGGCGGCCAGGTCGGCGGCCGTGTCGACGTCCCGGCGCAGGGTCGGCCAGTCGCCGGTCAGCGGCAGCGCGCCACCGGCCAGGTGCGCCGCCGCCGAGCCGACCCCGAAGCAGGGGGCCAGCGGCACGCCGGGCGGCGCGGCGAGCAGCACGGTGCCGGTCCCCGGGGCGTCGGCCACGAACCGGCGTACCCCCGCCGGCCCGGCGGCGGCTGCGTCCAGCGCGGCGGCCAACTCGGCCGGGCGCAGCGCCGGCAGATCCGCGGTGAGCCCGGCCACCCACGCCCCGCCGCCGGCGGTCGCGACCTCGGCCCCGTGCCGGAAGGCGGCGTTCAGGCCGGCGTCCGGCGCGTCATTGACGACCCGCGCGCCCGCCGCGCCGGCCGCCGCCGCCACCCTCGGGTCGTCGGTGACCACCAGCACGCCGGCGACCGCCGGGCACGCCCGCACCGCGGCGACCGTGTCGGCCGCCAGCGCCAGCGCCAGCTCCTCGTGGGGTACGGCGAGCAGCGCCCCGCGCAGCCGGCTCTTCGCCGTGCCGAGGCGCTTCACCGGTACCACCACCGTCCAGGTCCACTGCCGCACGGCGCAATCCTGCCAGTCGGACGGCGGTACCCTCACTGGCCGTACCCGGGTCGAGCAGGCATGATTTCGCTGCGGGCGGTTGCGGCGCGGGGTCGGGGCTACGAGGAGGCAGGGTGACACGGCGCAGGCTGGGATTCTGGCAACGCTTCGCCGTGCTGCTGGTGAAGCCCGTGATCACGCTCTGGACCCGGCGCACTTGGCGGGGCGTGGAACACCTGCGCGGCGATGACGGGATCATCATCGTGCCGAACCATCTCTCGCATGCCGACCCGCTGGTCTGCGCGCACTTCGTCTACGACGCGGGGCGTTGGCCGCAGTTCCTCGGCAAGGCCAGTGTCTTCCGGGTGCCGGGGGTGGGCTGGATCCTGCACCGGTGCAAGCAGATCCCGGTGGAGCGTGGCAGCGTGGACGCGGTCAAGTCGCTGGACGCCCTGGTCGCCGGCCTCTCCGAGGGAGGCGCGATGGTGATCTATCCGGAGGGGACCATCACCCGTGAGCCGGAGCTGTGGCCGATGAAGGGCAAGACCGGGGTCGCCCGGCTGGCGCTGGCCACCGGCGCCCCGGTGATCCCCGTCGCCATGTGGGGCCCGGAGAAGATCTTCGACCCGCGGACCAACCGGCTCAGCCTGCGGCCCGGCATCCCGGTGACCGTGGTCGCCGGGCCCCCGATCGACCTGAGCCGGTGGGCCGGCTCGACGCCCACCAGGGCCACCCTGGAAGAGATGACCGAGGCCATCATGCTGTGCCTGCGCGACCAACTCGCCAAGATTCGCGGCGGGACGCCGCCACCGCTGTGGGAGCGGCCACCCCGCCCCATCGTCGACCGTCCCCGCCGGAACCAGGGGGGCGTGGCGTGACCGGCCACGTGGCCGTGCTGGGCGCCGGGTCGTGGGGGACGGCGTTCGCCAAGATCCTCGCCGACGCCGGCCGGGACGTGACGATCTGGGCTCGGCGGCAGCCGGTGGCCGAGGAGATCCGGCTGCGCCGACGCAATCCGGAGTACCTGCCGGACCTGCGGCTGCCGGCGCGGGTCACCGGCACCGGCGACGCCGCCGAGGCGATCACCGGCGCGGAGATCGTGGTGCTGGCTGTGCCGTCGCAGACGCTGCGCGGCAATCTGGCCGAGTGGGCCGGCCACCTGCACCCGGACTCGACCCTGGTGTCCCTAATGAAGGGCATCGAGCTGGGCACCACCAAGCGGATGAGCGAGGTGATCGTGGAGACCGCCGGGGTCACCCCGGACCGGGTGGTGGTGGTCTCCGGCCCGAACCTCGCCCCCGAGATCGCCGCCGAGCAGCCCGCCGCCACCGTGGTCGCCGGCACCGACGACCGCCGGGCCCAGCTCGTCCAGTCGTCGATCCGGACGCCGTACTTCCGGCCGTACACCAACGACGACGTGATCGGCTGCGAGCTGGGCGGGGCCGTGAAGAACGTGATCGCCCTCGCGTACGGGATCGCCACCGCGATGGGCTTCGGCGACAACACCCGGGCGATGCTGATGACCCGGGGGCTGGCCGAGACCGCCCGCCTCGGGGTGGCGCTCGGCGCGGACCCGATCACCTTCGCAGGCCTGGCCGGGATGGGTGACCTGGTGGCGTCCTGTTCGTCGCCGCTGGCCCGCAACCGGACCTTCGGCGAGCACCTGGGCCGGGGTGAGACCCTGGAGCAGGCTCAGGCGGCCACCCGGCAGACCGCCGAGGGCGTGAAGAGCTGCCTGGCCATCCGGGACCTGGCCCGCTCGCACGGGGTGGAGATGCCGATCACCGAGCAGATCGAACGGATCTGCCACGAGGGGATGGACCCGCGGCTCGCCGTGGACGTGCTGATGAGCCGCACCGCCAAGCCCGAGTCGTACGAGTGAGGTTGGCATGACCGCACCGACCAGCGACGGCGACGGCACCCGGTGTGTCCGGGCCGGGCTGCCCGAGCCCGCGCCGGGGGATCCGTTCCTGCCCGGCCCGGTCTTCGCAGCGCCGTACCACCTCGACCCGCGGCAGGGGCCGGCGGCCAGCCCGAACGGCTACGGCCGGCCGGACAACCCCACCCGGCGGCTGTTGGAGGCGGCGATCGGCGAGCTGGAGGGCGGTGACGTCCGGGTCTTCGCCAGTGGGCAGGCGGCGATCACCGGCCTGCTGCTGGCGCTGCTGCGCCCCGGGGACACCGTGTTGCTCCCCGCCGACGGGTACTTCCCGGTGCGGGCCTTCGCCACCGACACCCTCGCCGGGATCGGTGTGCGGGTGCTCTTCGCGCCGACCGCCGGGCCGTACCCGTCGTTCGAGGGGGTGCGGCTGGTGCTGCTGGAGACCCCGGCGAACCCCGGCCTGGACGTCGCCGACATCGCCGCGCTGGCCCGGGACGCGCATGCCGCCGGCACCCTCGTCGTGGTGGACAACACCACCGCCACCCCGCTCGGCCAGCGCCCACTGGACCTCGGCGCGGACCTGGTGGTGGCCTCCGGCACCAAGGCACTGACCGGGCACTCCGACCTGCTGCTCGGCTACGTGGCCACCCGCGCGCCGGAGCTGTTGGAGCCGGTGTCCGCCTGGCGCACGACCACCGGCGCGGTGCCCGGGGCGTTCGATGCGTGGCTGGCGCACCGCTCGTTGGCCACCCTCGACCTGCGGCTGGCCCGGCAGTCCGCCAACGCTGCGGCGCTGGCCCGGTTGCTCGCCGACCGGCCCGACGTGACCGGCGTGCGCTGGCCGGGCCTGCCCGGCGACCCCGCGTACCCGGTGGCGTCGGCGCAACTGCGTCGGGTGCCCGGGGTGCTGGCGTTCGACCTGGGCAGCGCCGAGCGGGTCGCCCGGTTCCTCCTCGCCTCCCGGCTGGTGGCCGCAGCCACCTCGTTCGGCGGCCTGCACACCACGGCGGACCGCCGGGCCCAGTGGGGCGACGACACCGCCCCTGGCTTCGTCCGGCTCTCCTGCGGGGTGGAGGACACCGCCGATCTGGTCGGCGACATCGCCGCTGCCCTTGACGCCCTCGACACCTGACCGGCGCTCCGCCCCGGGCCGTGTCGCCGCGACGGTAGGCCGACCAGGGAGCGCCGACGAGCGCCAGGAGGCTCTCCCATGACGTCCACCGAGTTCCACCCCGACCGCCCCGCCCTCGTGTCCCGACTGCGCGCCGCCGGCTGCGTCTTCGCCGAGGAGGAGGCGGAACTGCTCGTCGCCGCCGCCGACTCGGCCGAGCGGCTCGCCGACCTGGTCGAGCGACGGGTCGCTGGCCTGCCGCTGGAGCACCTGCTCGGCTGGGCCGAGTTCTGCGGGCTGCGGGTCGCCGTCGACCCCGGCGTGTTCGTGCCGCGGGCGCGTACCGCGCTGCTGGTCTCGGCCGCTGCGGCGGTCACCCGGCCCGGGGCGGCGGTGCTCGACCTGTGCTGCGGGTCCGGGGCCGCCGCGCTGGTGCTCGCCGAGCGGCTCGCCCCCCGCTGGCTGGCCGCCGCAGACCTGGACCCGGCCGCCGTGGCCTGCGCCCGGCGCAACCTCGCCCACCTCGGTGTGCCGGTCTACCAGGGAGATTTGTTCGAGCCGGTTCCGGTCGAACGGCGGGGCCGGCTCGACCTGGTCGTGGCCAACGCCCCGTACGTGCCGACGGACGCGGTGGCGCTGATGCCCCCCGAGGCGCGGCTGCACGAGGCGGCGGTGGCGCTCGACGGGGGTGCGGACGGGCTCGTCGTGCTGGGGCGGGTGGCCCGGGCGGCGGCGCACTGGCTCGCCCCGGGCGGGCACCTGGCCGTGGAGGTCGGCGTCGGCCAGGTCGACGCGTTCCGCACGACGCTGACCGATCTCGGCCTGGTGCCCTCCGTGGTGCACGACGAGGACCTCGACGCCACGGCAATGATCGCCCGCCGTCCTGGCTGACCGGCCGCTGCCGCGGCCCCCGATCGCTGGCGGAAGTGCGGGAACGGGAGGTGGCCCACCCGCCGCGACCGGTGGTGCGAACCGGGCGGCGTGTGGGCCACGATGGGGGCCGGTCGGGTTCCGGCCGTGGTGTCGCGCCGACCGGTCGGGGCGGGACCCCCCGGCCGGCCGGCGCGACGGTCAGCGGCGGGGCGGGGCAGCGGCGAACGCGGCCCAGGCTGCCGGCGGGAAGATCAGCGCCGGCCCGGCCGTGTCCTTGGAGTCGCGCACCGCGATGGCGTCGGGCACGACCGCCATCTCCACGCAGGCGCCTTCGTCGCCGCTGCGGCTGCTCTTGCGCCACCGCGCGGCGGCCAGCGCCGCCCTCGTCGTCGGGGTCATGGTTCCTACCGTCCCTTCAGGACTCGGTGGAGCTGTTCCCGGCTGGCCGCGGGGCTGAGCGCGACCGTCCGCAGATGCTCCATGATCTTGGTGCAGGTACGCAGGTCACCGGGTCGGTCCAGGACCATCTGCCCGGCGACCGTCTCCACCGACGCGATGATCGGATCCTCCGGGTCGGGGAACTCCAGGATGTGCAGCGAGCCGCGGGTGCCCCGGTGGTACCCGGCGGAGAGTGGAATCACCTGAACGGTGATGTTGGGCAGTTCGGCCATCTTGAGCAGGTGGCGCAGTTGCTCCTCCATCACGCTCTGGCCGCCGACCGGGCGCAGCAGCGCGCCCTCGTCGATGATCGTGTCGAGGATCGGCGGCTCCTCGTCGGTGAGCCGTTGCTGGCGGTCCAGTCGCAGGTGGACCCGTTGTTCCACCTGCTCGTCACTGAGGGTGTGCGGGCCGCCCCGCATCACCGCCCGGATGTAGTCGGCCGTCTGCAGCAGGCCGGGCACCACCGACGGCTCGAAGTTGGCGATGCCGGTCGCCTCCGCCTCCAGGGCGATGAAGTCGATGGTCCGCCGGTCGAGCAGGTACGAGTAGGACACCCACCAGCCCGGCTGGCGGGCATCCTTGGCCAGCTGAACGGCCGCGGTCAGCTCGTCGGGGCCCACCCCGTAGAGGGTGAGCAGGGCGCGCACCGTGGCCGGCCTGATCAGGGTCTGGGCGTTCTCGTAGCGGGACAGAGTGCTCCGGGTGCTGTTGATCTCGTCGGCAGCGGCCTCGAGGGTGAGGCCGGCCGCTTCCCGGTGGGTACGCAGCGCGATGCCGAGCCGTCGGGCCCGGGCGGTCTTCGGAGCCATGCGTTGATGGTGACACACATGCGCGGGAAGTTGTACATGAGAGAACGCCGATGAGAGTTGCATTCACGCTTGTCCACATGTCAATCTGTGACCAGTTCCTCATCGCCGGTTGTCGTGGCGACGGCGGTGATGAGTGACCGGAGGGGATGGGGCGCGTGGCGATCGGGTTTTCTCCCCCGTACCCGATCGCCGCGTGCCGCCTCCCGGAACGCACCGGAAGGGACTCGCATGACGGTGATCGCCTGCTGGCCCCGGGTGTCGCGATGCCGCTGGTGCACGCATCCCGTGCTCCGCGACAACGACGACGCGTGGATCCACGCGAGCCTGGCCTACGTCTGCCGGGACTCCTCCGGCGGCCTGGCGGCAACCACGGCGGAGCCCGAGGTGGTGGTCGTCCGATCGGCCACGGCGGAGCCCGAGGTGCCGTCCGCCCGATCGGAGCGGGAGCCTGGAGGGCGGCGATGACCCGGTTCCTGGTGGTCCTCACCGACGTCCGACCCGTCAACGGGGTCGGCCGGGACGAGCGGCGGGCGCCGGAGCGACGCCGTCAGGTGGTGGGCGCGAGCAGCCGTGACGCCGCCGACCGGATAGCCGGCGCGTTCATGGCCCTGGGCATGGTCCGGGCCGGGCGCCAGCGGGTGAAGGTGATCGCCGTGGGCCGCCGCTACGGCGTCTGACCACCCGGCGGTGCGGGGTGCTGGTGAGTCCGCCCAGTCGCCCTGCGCCCCCACCCACCACCCCCACCCCCACCCCCACCGATCTTGCACTTCCGGCCCCGCCTCCCCCCGGACTTCGCCGATCTTGCACTTCCGGCCCCGACTACAGCCGCAAAAGCCTCACTGTGGAGGCCGGAAGTGCAAGATCGCGGGCGCGGGGCGGGTGTGGGGGCGGGGGTGGGGGGTGGGGGTACCCAGCGCCGGGGCCCAGGGTTGGCACCTGGCGCCGCCCTCCCGGATGGTCGTGCCCGGCGGTCGGTGGGGGGCTTCTGTCACCGGGCGTCGTTGTGTGTCCGGGCTGGCATGATTACGTAGCGTATTTGCGGTATTGACCGGTTGCGGTGTATCGACGCTCTCCCCGGGTATCGGTCTTGGTGTCCCGCCACGCACAGTAAGGTCAACCGGGTGAGCACCACGAGCCTCGCAGTCGCGAACGAAAGGGTGACCGAGTGACCACCCCAGGCAAGACCCGTGTGGCCCTCGTCTTCGGCGGCCGGAGCCCCGAGCACGGCATCTCCTGCGTCAGCGCGGGCAGTGTGCTGGGCGCGCTCGACCCGGACGAGTTCGAGGTGGTCCCCGTGGGCATCACCCGGGCCGGTAAGTGGGTGCTGACCAGCGGTGACCCGGGGGAGTTGGCGATCAGCGCCCGGCGGCTGCCGGAGATCACCGCCGAGGCCGGCGTCGACATCGTGCTGCGTGCCGATCCCACGGGCAACGGGCTGATGGTGCTCGACCCGGCCGAGGGGCCCCGGGTGCTCGCCGACGTCGACGTGGTCTTCCCGGTGCTGCACGGCGCGTACGGTGAGGACGGCACCATCCAGGGCATGTTGGAGATGGCCGGCGTTCCCTACGTCGGGGCGAACGTCTTCGCCTCCGCCGCCGCGATGGACAAGGAGTTCACCAAGAAGCTCTGCGCCGTCGAGGGCATTCCCGTCGGCCCGTACGTGGTGCTGCGCAACGGCGTCACCCTCTCCGAGAAGGACAAGGAGCGGCTCGGCCTGCCGGTCTTCGTCAAGCCTTCCCGGGCCGGTTCGTCGTTCGGCATCACCAAGGTCGACGCCTGGGCCGACCTGGAGGCCGCCGTCGCCACGGCCCGCGAGATCGACCCGAAGGTGCTGGTCGAGGCGGCGATCGTCGGCCGGGAGATCGAGTGCGGCGTGCTGGAGGGCGAGGCGGGGGGCACGGCCGAGGCGTCCCTGCTGGCCGAGGTGCGTGCCGGTGGCGACCACGACTGGTACGACTTCGAGGCGAAGTACCTCTCCGAGCCCGCGTACGACCTGCCGGCGCCCCTGCCCGATCACGTCGCCCGGCAGGTCCAGGAGTACGCGGTCCGGGCGTTCGCCGCCCTGGACTGCGCCGGGCTGGCCCGGGTCGACTTCTTCGTCACCCCCGAGCTCGACATCTACCTCAACGAGATCAACACCATGCCGGGGTTCACCCCCACGTCGATGTTCCCGCTGATGTGGGCCGCCTCCGGGCTGGAGTACCCGAAGCTGATCAACCGCCTGATCCGCACCGCCCAGCGGCGCGGCGTCGGCCTGCACTGAGGAGTCCCGGGCACTGCGGGCGTGGTGTCGGGCGGGCCCGGGGCGGTCAGCCCGTGCAGCCGGCCGGGGCGGTGCCGCCGGAGGGCACCGAGGCGATCACCACGTCGGAGATCGGGCTCACCCACTGGAGGGCGGACCCGTGCGGGTGGGGGACCGTGACCCGCACGGCGGTCTCCCGGTCCAGGGTGGTGAGCACCGTGGCGTCCGGCCCCTCGGCTGCGTACCAGCAGACCTTGTTGACGATCCAGATGTCGTCGGTCTGGCCCGGGGTCGGCTCGGCGCCGCCGCAGGCGATGGTGAGTGCCGGGTCGCCGTACGCGGCGTTCTGTTCGGGGCCGGCGGTGACCGGCCGCTGGTTCAGGTCCCGCACGGCCGACGGGAGCTGCGACGTCAGGGCGCGGCACACCGTCGCCGGCCGCGTGGCCAGTTGCGGGGCGGTCATCTCGACCGGCGCGGTGGACTGCGGCCGGGCGCCGGGCGCCGACGGGCTCGGCTCGGCCGCCGGGGTGTCCGGGGAGAACCTGGCGAACGTGAAGCCGGCCACCGCCACGGTGACCGGCACCGCGATCAGCGTGGCCAGCAGCGCCGCGCTCCGGTTGACCCGGTCCCGGCGGGGCCGGGCCTGCTCGTCGGTCTGTTCGGCACCGACCTGCTCGTTGGTCCGCTCGGCGGGGGAAGTGATCTCGTCCACTTACAGGCGCACCACCGAACACGTGAGGGTGCGGGTGATGCCGGGCACCATCTGCACGTTGCTGACGATGAGTTTGCCGAGTTCGTCGACCGTGTTCGCCTCGGTGAGCACGACCACATCGTACGGCCCGGTGACGGCGTCGACCCGGACCACGCCGGGAAGGTCCGTGATCAGGTCGGCCACGTCACGCGCCCGGCCGACCTCGGTCTGGATGAGGATGTACGCCTGTACCACGACTCGACCTCCGTCCGTCGCCGCCCGTGGGCGGCCCGAAGGGTGAAACTACCTTACGGACCAGGTCTTTTCCCTATCGGTGGTCAAGGAGAAGCGGTGAGCGAGCGCTACGGGCGCGACGTCAGGTGGAACGCGGCCCGGTCCCGGGCCGGAGCCGGGCACGGGCATGACGGAGGACGGGCATGAGCGTGTCGGGGATCGGCGAGTTCGGGTTGATCGACCGGGTGACCGCCCGGCTGCCCCAGGGGGCGACCTGCCTGCTCGGGCCCGGCGACGACGCGGCCGTGCTGGTCGCCCCGGACGGCCGGGTCGCCGCGTCGACCGACGTGCTGGTCGAGGGGCGGCACTTCCGGCGTGACTGGTCGAGCGCCCGCGACGTGGGGCACCGGGCGGCGGCGGCCAACCTGGCCGACATCGCGGCGATGGGGGCCACCCCGACCGCCCTGCTGGTGGCGCTCTGCATGCCGGCGGACCTGGACCCCACCTGGGCGGAGGAACTGGCCGACGGGCTCGCCACCGAGGCCGCCACGGTCGGGGCGAGCGTGGTCGGCGGCGACATGTCCGCCAGTCCGACGCTGACCATCGCGGTCACCGCCCTCGGCGACCTGGGTGGCCGTGCCCCGGTGGTCCGCTCGGGCGCCCGAGCGGGGGACGTCGTGGCGGTGGCGGGTCGCAGCGGGCACGCCGCCGCCGGGTACACCGTGCTGTCCCGGGGCTTTCGCACCCCGAAGGTGTTGGTCGAGGCGTACCGGCGACCCGAGGTGCTGTACCCGGCCGGGCCGCACGCCGCCCGGCTCGGCGCCACCGCCATGATCGACATCTCGGACGGGCTGCTGGCCGACCTCGGGCACGTCGCGAAGGCCAGCGGGGTCGGCATCGACGTGCGCCGGGACGCCTTCGAGGTGCCCCGGCAGATGCGCGATGCCGCGCAGGCGCTGGGGGTCGACCCGTACACGTGGATCCTCACCGGTGGCGACGATCACGCGCTGGCCGCGAGCTTCCCCCCGGCGGTGGCGCTGCCCGCCCCGTGGCGGCCGGTCGGCCGGGTGGTCGAGGGCGCCGGGGTGACCGTCGACGGCGCACCGTACGAGGGCCCGGCTGGCTGGGACCACTTCCGGTAGGCGCTGGTCAGGGCCGTACCCTTCAACCCGTGAGTGAGATTGAGATCCGCGCGGCCCGCTTCGACTCGCCGGAGGGACAGCGGCTCATCCTGGCCGCCCTGACGGACCTGGGCCAGCGGTACGGGGGCAGCGGGGACGACACCCCGGTCGAGGCAGCCGAGTTCGAGCCGCCGAATGGGGTCTTCCTGATCGCGTACCTGGCCGGGCAGCCCGTCGGCTGTGGCGGCTGGCGCAGCCACGGCGACGGTCCCGGCGACACCGCGGAGCTGAAGCGCATGTACACCAGCCCCGCGGCGCGGGGGCGGGGCGTGGCGCGGGTGGTGCTCGCGGCCGTCGAGCGGTCGGCCCGCCAGCACGGACGCAAGCGGCTCGTGTTGGAGTGCGGCGACAAGCAGCCCGAGGCGATCGCCCTGTACACCTCGGCCGGGTACGAGTGCATCCCCAACTTCGGTTTCTACCGGGACGCCCCGGGCTGCATCTCCTTCGCCCGTACCCTCTGACGCGCGGGCCTCGCGCGACGGACACGAAAAGCCGGCGAGCCCTCGAGGGGCCGCCGGCTTTTCGACGTGCGGTGAGGTCGGCGTTACCGCGTCAGGCGCGGGTGACCTTGCCGGCCTTGATGCAGGAGGTGCAGACCTGCAACTTCTTGGTGGTGCCACCACCGGCCGGGGTACGCACCGACTGGATGTTCGGGTTCCAGCGGCGGTTGGTCCGCCGGTGCGAGTGGGACACGTTGTGGCCGAAGCCCGGTCCCTTGCCACAGACGTCGCACACGCTAGCCACGGGATACTCCTGGGATTGATACGTTCATGAGGTCGCCGCCAGGCACCGCCCGGGCAACCTGGTCAGGTTACCCGATGTCCCCCTGCCTGCCCAACCGGCCCCTGTCGAGCAGGGCGGCTGGGCAGGTGGCCACACCGCCGGGCGGTCGCCGGAGGGCCGCCCGGCGGTGTGGTGGACACGCCGGCCCGGGCGCGTGTCGGTGTGCGCCAGTAGGCTTCTCGCGTGCTGGACACCCTCGACGCCGCTGCGGTGCGCCGCTGGTGCGCGGGCGGGTTGGCCGCGCTGCGCCGGCACCAGGGGGAGATCGACGACCTCAACGTCTACCCGGTCCCCGACGGCGACACCGGCACGAACCTGGTGCTCACCCTCACCTCGGCCCAGCAGGCCCTGGCGATGGACCTGGAGACCGTCGGCGACGGCGGGTCCACCCCGCACGGGCACGCGCTGCGGCTGATGGCGCGCGGCGCGTTGCTCGGCGCCCGGGGCAACTCCGGGGTGATCCTGTCGCAGATCCTGCGTGGCCTCGCCGAGGCCCTGGCCGCCGCGCCGGTGGTGCGGGGCCGTCAGTTGGCCGCCGCGCTGCGCGCCGCCACGGCCGCCGCCTACGCCGCCGTCGCCCGCCCGGTCGAGGGCACCCTGCTCAGCGTGATCGCGGCGGCGGCCCGGGCGGCCGAGGCGGCCGACAGCGACGACCTGTGCACCGTCGCCGGGGAGGCGGCCGGGGCCGCGGCCCGGGCCCTGGCCCGTACCCCCGAGCAGTTGCCGGCGCTGGCCCGCGCCGGCGTGGTCGACGCCGGCGGCCGGGGGCTGTGCCTGCTGTTCGACGCGCTGGTCGAGGTGATCACGGGGGAGAGCCCGCAGCGGCCGGCGCCCGCGCGCCGCCAGGTCCGCCCGCCGGCCACGGCCGCGCGGGAGAGCGGTTCCGAGGAGTACGCGTACGAGGTGCAGTTCCTGCTCGACGCCGACGCCGAGGCGGTCACCCGGATGCGGGAGACCCTGGCCGGGCTCGGCGACTCGCTGGTGGTGGTCGGCGACGGGGCGGCACCGCAGGAATCGGGCACCTGGAACGTGCACGTGCACGTCAACGACGTCGGGGCGGCCGTCGAGGCGGGGGTGGTGGCCGGCCGGCCGTACGGGATCTCGGTGACCCGCTTCGCCGATCAGGTGCCCTCGCCGGCCCCGGCCCCGGCCCCGGCCCCGGCCCCGGCCCCGGCCCCGGCCCCGGCCCCGGCCCCGGACGGTCGGGCGGCCGTGGTGGTCGCCTCCGGCGCGGGCATCGCGGCGCTCTTCACCGGCGAGGGCGCGACGGTGGTGCCGGGCAACCCGTCCACCCGGGAGTTGCTCGACGCGATCCTGGCCACTGCTGCGGCGCGGGTGGTGGTGCTGCCCAACGATCCGAACACCCAGGCCGTGGCGAGCGCCGCCGCCCGGGAGGCGCATGCCCAGGGGGTGAAGGTCAGCGTGGTGCCGACCCGGTCGCCGGTGCAGGCGCTGGCCGCCCTCGCCGTGCGCGACCCGGAGCGCCGCTTCGCCGACGACGTGATCGCCATGGCCGAGGCCGCCGGCGCCTGCCGGTACGCCGAGATCTGCTGGGCCAGCAGGGAGGCGCTGACCGTCGCCGGCCCGTGCCGCCCCGGCGATGTGCTCGCCCTGGTCGAGGGGGAGGTGCACCTGATCGGCGTCGACCTCGTCGACACCTGTGCCGCCGTGGTCGACCGGATGCTCGGCGGCGGCGGCGAGCTGGTCACCCTGCTCTGCGGCGCGGACGCCCCCGACGGGCTGGCCGATGCCGTCCGCGAGCACGTCGCCCGGTGCTGGCCGTTCGTGGAGGTCCAGGTGTACCCCGGCGGCCAACCGCACTATCCGCTTCTGGTGGGGGTCGAGTGACGACGTCCGAGCCGACCACGGTCGACACGCCGCTGAAGAAGCTGGTCGGGGAGAAGACGGCCAAGGCCCTGGCCGACCACCTCGACCTGCACACCGCGGGTGACCTGGTCTACCACTTCCCCCGCCGTTACGACGAGCGCGGCGAGCACACCGACATCCGCTCGCTCGACGTCGGCGAGCAGGTCACCGTGCTGGCCCAGGTGCAGCGCACCGCCGTGCGGCCGATGCGCCAGCGTCGGGGCAACCTGCTGGAGGTGACCGTCGGGGACGACTCCGGCGGGGTGCTCACCCTGACCTTCTTCGGCAACCAGGCCTGGCGGGAGCGGGAGCTGCGGCCCGGCCGGTGGGGGCTGTTCGCCGGCAAGGTGACCGAGTTCCGGGGCAAGCGCCAGCTCAACGGCCCGGAGTACGTGCTGCTCGGCGAGGCCGTCGATGGCGAGGCGGCGGCCAACGAGGAGGTCGAGGAGTTCGCCGGGGCGCTGATCCCGGTCTACCCGGCCGCGGCTGCCGTGCCGACCTGGGTGATCGCCCGCTGCGTGCGGGTGGTGCTGGACACCTTCACCCCGCCGGAGGACCCGGTGCCGGCGGCCGTCCGGGCCACCCGCAAGCTGGCCGGCATCGGCACCGCGCTGCGCGAGATCCACCGGCCGGCCAGCAAGGAGGACCTGTACCGGGCCCGCCACCGGCTCAAGTGGGACGAGGCGTTCGCCGTGCAGCTCACCCTCGTGCAGCGCAAGCACCGGGCCGCCGCCTGGCCGGCGAAGGCCCGGCCACCGCGCGCCGGCGGGCTGCTCGACGCGTTCGACGCCCGGCTGCCGTACGAGCTGACCGCCGGCCAGCGGACGGTCGGCGCGGAGATCGCCGCCGACCTGGCCACCGCCCATCCGATGCACCGGCTGCTCCAGGGCGAGGTCGGCTCCGGCAAGACGGTGGTGGCGCTGCGGGCGATGCTCCAGGTGGTCGACGCCGGTGGCCAGGCGGCGCTGCTCGCCCCGACCGAGGTGCTCGCCGCCCAGCACCACCGGGGCATGCTCGACCTGCTCGGCCCGTTCGGGCGGGCCGGGGAGCTGGGTGCCGCCGACGACGCCACCCGGGTCGAGCTGGTCACCGGCTCGCTCGGCGCGGCGGCCCGCCGGCAGGCCCTCGCCGAGGTGGCCGGCGGCCGGGCCGGGATCGTGCTCGGCACCCATGCCCTGCTCTACGAGGGGGTGGACTTCGCCGACCTGGGCCTCGTCGTGGTCGACGAGCAGCACCGGTTCGGCGTGGAGCAGCGTGACGCGCTGCGCGCCAAGGCCGACCAACCGCCGCACGTGCTGGTCATGACCGCCACCCCGATCCCGCGCACGGTGGCGATGACCGTCTACGGCGACCTGGAGACGTCCACCCTGTCCCAGCTCCCGCAGGGGCGCTCGCCG
Organism: Micromonospora sp. RTGN7; assembly: GCF_033804645.1. Taxonomy (NCBI): domain Bacteria; kingdom Bacillati; phylum Actinomycetota; class Actinomycetes; order Micromonosporales; family Micromonosporaceae; genus Micromonospora; species Micromonospora sp. RTGN7. The sequence continues at coordinate 274,234 of NZ_JAPZLF010000002.1, forward strand.
ATCGCCTCGCACGTGGTGCCGGCCAGCGAGAAGCCCGCCTTCCTGGAGCGGGCCTGGCGCCGGCTCCGCGAGGAGGTCGCCGCCGGTCACCAGGCGTACGTGGTCTGCCCGCGCATCGGAGAAGGCCCGCAGAGCGATGAGGAGCCGCCCCGGGAGGACGACAACGGCCGCCGGCCGCCGCTGGCGGTGACCGAGGTCGCCCCGCTGCTCGCCGAGGGGCCGCTGCACGGGCTGCGGATCGGCGTCCTGCACGGCAAGCTGCCCGCCGATGAGAAGGACGCCGTGATGCGCACCTTCGCCGCCGGCGACCTGGACGTGCTGGTGGCGACCACGGTCATCGAGGTCGGCGTGGACGTGCCCAACGCCACTGTGATGATCGTGCTGGACGCCGACCGGTTCGGCGTCTCCCAGCTGCACCAGCTGCGCGGGCGGGTGGGGCGGGGCTCGGCGGCCGGGCTCTGCCTGCTGGTCAGCGAGGCGGCCGAGGGTTCATCGGCTCGGGAGCGCCTCGACGCGGTGGCGTCCACCACGGACGGCTTCAAGCTCGCCGAGCTGGACCTGGAACAGCGCCGCGAGGGTGACGTGCTGGGGGCCACCCAGTCCGGCCGCCGCTCGCACCTGCGGCTGCTGTCGCTGCTACGCGACGCCGACCTGATCCGGGACGCCCGGGCCGAGGCGATCGCCCTGGTCGACGAGGACCCGGAGCTGGAGCGCCAGCCGGCGCTGGCCGCCTCGGTGGCTGCCCTGGTCGACGCCGAACGCGCGGAGTACCTGGAGAAGGGCTGACTAGAGCACGACCGCGCCGTCGATCTGCACCACCGCCCCGGAGATGTATGACGCCCGCTCGTCGGCCAGGTACGCGACGAGGTCGGCGACCTCCTCGGGGCGGCCGGCGCGGCCCAGCGGCACCGCGGTCAGCGCCTTCTCCCGGGCCGCCTCCGGCACCGTCGCCAGCATGTCCGTCTCGATGTAACCGGGGGCGACGACGTTGACCCGGACCTGGTAGCGGCCGACCTCCTTGGCCAGCGCCCGGGAGAATCCGATGATGCCCGCCTTCGCCGCCGAGTAGTTGGTCTGCCCGGCGACGCCGTGCACCCCGGCCACCGACGAGATGTTGATCAGGCAGCCGGAGCGGCGCCGGGTCATCCGGAGCACGAGCACCCGGCACAGGTGGTAGACGCCGCCAAGGTTGGTGTCGATGACGTCGCGCCACTCCTCATCGGACATCATCGCCAGCGGCCGGTCGCGGATCACCCCGGCCGAGGCCACCGCCACGTCGACCGGACCCAGCTCCCGTTCCGTCCGGTCCGCCCAGTCCTGCACCGCCGCGCGGTCGGCGATGTCGGCGCGGACCGCCTGCACCCGCCGTCCCATTTCCTCGACCTGCTTGGCCACCAGCGCGGCGGCGTCGGTGTCCCGCCGGTAGGAGAGACTGACGTCGTAGCCGTCCCGGGCGAGCCGCAGGACCGTCGCCCTGCCGATGCCGCGCGATCCGCCGCTGACCATCGCTACCTTCGGTGCCGTCATCGCCTCGGTTCTCCTGTTCGCCTCGGTGGCCGACATCATCTCGGCTCCGGATCGAGGCGGGCTGGACCCGCGCTGTGGCCGGCCCGGGCCGGGCCCGGCTGTGGCCGGTCGGCGGGCCGAGCCCGCGCGGTGGCGGGGCCGGGCCGGATGGCGTCCAAGCGGCCAGTGGTGACCGGGCGGTCCGGCAGCGGCTCGCCGGGCAGGAAGAGGCCCTCCCGAGCGGCGGGGGTCCGCTCGGGAGGGCCGGGAGGGAAGCGTCAGGCCCGGGTCACCACGATGTCGCCGCTGGTCGAGGCGGCGTCGATGGTCAGCCCCACCCGCTCGGACCCGCGCGGCGCGGGCAGTTCGTTGCGGGCCGTCCCGCCGCGGCTGGACAGGTCGGCCCGGGCCGACACCCCGTCCCGCACGCCGATCCGGATCGAGCCCGGGCCCGTCTTGATCTTCAGCGTACCGGCGGCGGCATCGGCGACCGTGATGGTGCCGGCACCGGTGGTGAGGACCACGTCGGCCTCGATCGTGCCGAACTCGACCGTGCCGCTGCCGGTGGTCACGGTCGCGCTCGCCGCGAACCGGCCCACCTCCAGCGTGGCGGTGCCGATCCTCAGGTCGGCGCCGCCCAGCAGAGCACCCAGCCGGACCCGGCCGTCGCCGAGCCGGACCTTGGTCGACCCCGCGACGGAGTCGGCGACGGTCAGGTCACCGCTGTCCCAGGTGGCCAGCAGGTCGGCCGCCGGCCCGGTCACGGTGAACCGAGCGGCGCCGCCGGTCAGGTGGACCTTGGAGCGCAGCGGCGCCCGCACCACGACCCGCATCGGCACGGACTTCAGCCGACCGTTGGGCGCCTGGACCACGAGGTGGCCGCGGGTGAAGTGGGTCTTGGTCTTGCGTACGGCCGCGGCTGCGGCCTCGGTGTCGGCCTCGGCGTTTCGGCCGAGCAGGTCCCGCAGGCGCCGGTCCGGGTCAGTCACGGCCGAGATGACGACGGCCACCACATCGGTGTCGACCAACTCGACGAGCAGCTCACCGCATTGGAGATGCGCCTGGATGTCTGCGGGCCCGGAACATGCAAAGGAATCGATGCGGCGGGAGTCGTTGTCGGTCATGGCGGACCTCCGGTCGGGATCGGCGACTGGTGCTCGGGCGCGCGTTCCGGCGCCCAGGGGTGATCGACCGGCAGCCGGGCTCAGCAGCCGGGGTGGGGGCAACGCGTTGACCGGCTCCGTGCGGGTCGGTCGGCTCCGTGCGGGTCGGTCGGCTCCGTGCGGGTCGGTCGGCCGTGCCCGGACGACGGCCGGCGCCTCGTCGGCCGGACCGGTCAGGCCGCCCGGGAGGCGGTCGGCCGCGCCGACGGGGTGACGCGTGCGTCCCAGTCGATCCGGTAGCGCTGCTCGGGACCGAGCGTCTTCTCCGGGTTGAGGAATGTCTTCATGGCCAGCGGCATCATGATCCGCATCATCGTCTTGGCGAAGCCGCCCATGGTCTTGCTGTTGGTGGTGCGGGCACCCCGCAGGATGATCTTCTCGACCCGCTCCCGCCGCAGGCCCTCGTACGCGGCGAAGGCGCTGCCGACATCCGGCAGGTCCCGCAGGCAGCGGGCCAGTTGGATGCCGCTCTCCACCGCCATCGACGCGCCCTGCCCGGAGCTCGGCGACGGGCCGTGGACCGAGTCACCGACGAGGATCATCCGGCCGCGGTACCAGTGCGGCACCTTCGGCATGCTCTCGATGGAACCGATCGCCACCAGATCGGCGGCGTCGGTCTGCTTGAGGATCTCCCGGGCCGGCACGTCCTCGGCGAACGCCTCCCGCAGCTCCTCCATCCACTCAGTGTTGGCCGTCTCGTTGGCCTTGGCGTATGTCATCGGACGCTTGTCGGGCACGTTGGCGAACCAGGCGGTACGGCCGTCGGGCTGCGCCCAGTAGCCGAAGAAGGCCTTCTTGCCGAACGAGAAGTACATGGTGTCGAGCTTGGCCGCCGGCGGCACGTACCGCGACGCCGCGCCGAAGTTGAGGATCGGCATGACGGTGGGCGTCGGCGCCTGCGGGTCGATCAGGGTGCGCACCTTCGAGCGGATGCCGTCGGCGCCGATCAGCACGTCCCCGGTGGCGGTGCTGCCGTCGGCGAAGTGCGCGGTGATGCCGTCGGCGGTTTCCGTGGCGTCGACCAGGCGCTTGCCGTACTCCACCCGGACGCCCTGGGCCAGCGCCTGCTCGTGCAGGACGCGGGACAGCTCGTCGCGCCAGACGCCGAGGGTCTCCGGCTCGACCGCCGGGTTGGGCGTCTCGCCGATGAGCACGCCGTAGCCGTCGGTGACGATGGTGGTGTTCATCGGCTGGCCGATCGCGCGGACCGCCTCGTCCGCGCCGATGATGCCGAGCGCGCGGAGCCCGTTGGGGGCGAGCGTCAGGGTGACGCCGATGCCGTCGGCCGAGGTGGGGTAGGCCTCGTAGAGAGTGGCGTCGATCCCCGCCTTGCGCAGTGCCATCGCGGTCACCGGGCCGGCGACGCCGCCACCGATGACGAGAGCAGTCCTTACCGCTGTCATGTGATACTCCCGAAGGTTTCCTGCCAGGACCTGATGTAGCCCGGATCGGTGAGTGAACTGGTCAACTCGGTGAGGTAACGGCTTTCCGCGTCCATCATGGCCAGCGCGTACTGCTCCTCCACCAGGAAGATCCACCGCACGCCGTTGTCGATCGCCTCCTGCATGAGCTTGCGGGTCTCTTCGACCTTGGTGGTCAGTGCCTCTTGTCGTTTTCTGAGCAGCGCCACGGCCTCCCTCGGCGCGAGCAGGCTCAGTAGGGACAGGGCGACGGCGAACTGCGGATACTCATCCTGGGGTTCGGCGACGAGGCCGCGCAGCCACTCGTAGAACTCGGTGCGGCCCGTGTCGGTGATCGCGTAGACCGTGCGCTCGGGCCGCTGGCCGTCGCGCACCGTCTCCTGTTCCGTGATGAAGCCGGCTCGGGCGAGCTGCTCCACCACCATGTAGAGCGAGCTGCGCGTGTACTTGATGTGCCGGTCCTGGCCGCTGCCCTGCAACCTTCGCCCCAGCTCGTAGGGATGCAGCGGCTGGGAGAGAAGCCAGGCGAGCACGACCAGGGCCAGCGGGTTTGGCACCTTTCGTCGTCGATCCATTGACTGCTCCTTAGTCGATATCAACCATGCAGGATCGACCAGTCGACGTCAACCAATACCTACGGACTGTCAGGTATTCGTCATCGACTGTCGCGTACCGCGCCGGTGGCCGGCTCAAGCGACGCTCAATCCCGGTTCGATTCGGCTGCCCGACGCTGTGCCACGTCCAACGACAGGTCCGGAAGGCTGGTGCCCCCCATGGTCGGGACAACGTCGCTCAATCCGTCCGTCGGCGCGCCGGTGGCGCCGGAGGCCCGGCTCTACTCCACCGGCTGGTTCCGCAACCTCTTCCTGGCCGAGCTCTGGGAACGCTTCGGCTTCTTCGGAGTACAGGCCATCCTGGTGCTCTACGCCGTCGCTCCGGCCGACGAGGGCGGGCTGGGCCTCGCCGAGGGCAGTGGCGCGGCGCTGTTCGGCGGCTACATCGGCATCACCTTCATGATGGCGCTGCCCGGCGGCTGGTTCGCCGACCGGGTCATCGGCCAGCAGCGGGCCGTCATGCTCGGGCCGGGCTTCATCGCGGCCGGTTGCTTCGCGCTCGCGCTGCCGCCGGACGCCCTCACCCCGGTCGGACTGCTCCTCATCGCCTGCGGATTTGGCCTGTTCAAGCCCAACCACCAGGCGTTGATCAACATGCTGGCCGGCACCCCCGGGCGGCGCGAGGCGTCGATCGCGGCGCTCTTCGTCGGCACCCAGGTGGTCGGCCTGCTCGCCCCGCTCGCGGTTGGCTCGATCGGCGAACGGGTGAGCTGGAGTCTCGCCTTCGCCACGATCGGCGTGGTGCTCACGGTCGGCGTCGCCGCCGTCTACGCCGGTCTGCGGGCATACGGGACGGTCGGCGCGCGACCCAGCCGGCCGCTGTCGCCGCAGGAGGCCCGCCGGATACGCCGCCGCGTCGTACCCGTCGTCGCCGTCGTGGTGCTGCTGCTGGTCGGCGCGCTCGGCACCGGGCTGATGCCGCCGATGGCCGCGCTGATGCTGATCGGCCTCGGCCTGATCGCCGCCCCCTGGGGCGCGTACGCCAAGCTGCGCCGGCACCCCCGGCTCGGCGTGGACGACCGGTGGCGGCTGTCCGTGATGCTCCGCCTGCTGCTGGCCGCGACCGTGTTCTGGCTGCTGGCCGGGCAGGACGGCTCGGTGCTGACGCTGTTCGCCAGGGACTCCACGGACCGCGAGGTGCTCGGCTTCACCATGCCGGCGAGCTGGTTGCAGGGTGCCACGCCGATGTTCATGCTGCTGCTCGCGCCGCTCTTCGCCTGGCAGCTGCCCCGGCTGGGCGCCCGGTTCAGCGTGCCGGCCAAGTTCGCCTTCGGGCTGACCGTGGCCGGGCTCAGCTTCCTGGTGATGGCGCTGGCCGCCGTCGACGCCGCAGACGGCGAGCGGGTCTCCCCGCTGTGGCTGCTCACCGTCTACCTGATGCACGCCTGCGGTGAGATCGTCGTCGCGGCGGTCAGCATCAGTGCCATCTCCGACCTTGTCCCGCGCGAGTTCCTCGGCCAGGCGATCGGCGTCTACTGGCTCTTCGCGGCCATGGGCGGAGGGCTGAGCAGCCAGGTCGCCGCCCTGATCGACGTGCTCTCCGCACCCGTCTACTACCTCTCGCTGGGGCTGGTGGCCGGCGCGGTGGCGGTCTTCTTCGTGCTCAGCCGCCGTTGGCTCGGCGCGCCGTTCCTGACCTCTCCCGGCGCGGCCGACGGGCAGGGCACCCCCGATCCAGCCGTACTCCAGTGACACCCGACGCCCGGCCGACAGCCTTGCCGGACCGGCCGCCGACCCGCTCAGGCGACCGCCGGCGGCCCTCACTCCGACGACAGAGAGCGTGGACGAGATGAACATCGACGACATCCGGCGAGTGCTGCGGGAGAGCGCCGGGGTGGACGAGTCCGTCGACATCGACGGCGACATCGGCGGTACCGAATTCGCCCTGTTGGGCTACGACTCGCTGGCGGTGCTCGAACTGACCGCCCGGATCGAGCAGCAGTACGGCGTGAAGATCCGGGAAGAGGAGGTCGGAGAGCTGACCACACCCGACAGCGTCGTGGCCTACGTCAACAACGTCCGGGTGATCACCACCTGAGCGGAGGTCCCGCTGACCGCCCCGGCCCACAGGAAGGCAGGACGACGTGGACCGACTGCTGATTCCCCTCGCGCTGCTGGCCAACGGGATCGCCGTAGGTGTGATGGTCTCCACCGTGATCGGCCTGGCGCCGATGAGCCTGGCGGTGCCGTACGAGCGGTACGTCGCCACCATCCAGTACCTCTGGAAGCGCTACGACCCGTTCATGCCGGCGATGAACACGCTGGCCTGCCTGCTGGACCTGGTGCTGCTGTTCCGGGCCGACGAACCCGCCGCGCGGGCGCTGTTCGGCACCGCGGGAGTGCTGCTGCTGGTGGTGATGGCCATCTCCGTGGTCAAGAACGTCCCGATCAACCGGTACGTCATGTCGCTGGACCCGGCCGCCGAGCCGGCCGACTGGGCGCGGGTGGACCCGCGAACCCGGTGGCGCAACTGGAACCTCGTCCGCACGGCGCTCGCCGTGCTGGCGTTCGCCACGAACCTGGCTGCTGTCAGCGTGCTGCTGTAGCGGCGCGACCAAGTCACGAGGAGGAAACACCGTGCATGTTGCGGGTAAGAAGGTGCTCGTCACCGGAGGAAGCCGCGGCATTGGACGCGCCGTCGTACTGGGCCTGGCCCGGGCCGGCGCGAACGTGATCACCTGTTACCGGACCGAGAGCGAGGCGGTGGCCAGCCTGGTCGCCGAGCTCAAGGAGATCCCCGGGGACCACCAGGTGATCCGGGCCGACGTCACCAACGCCGACGACGTGGCCGCGCTGGTGGACGAGTGCCGGCTGCGGTTCACCCGGCTCGACGCGATCGTCAACAACGCCGGCGTCATCAGCCACATCCCCTTCGCCGAGCTCGAGATCGACGAGTGGCGCCGGGTCGTCGACAACAACCTGACCGCCGCCGCCCGCATCATCCAGGCCGCGCTGCCGCTGCTGGGCCAGGGCAGCACGGTGGTCAACGTGGGCTCCCGGGTGGCGACCGTCGGCATCCCGCTGCGCGCCCATTACACCGCCGCCAAGTCCGGCCTGATCGGGCTGAGCCGCTCGCTGGCCAAGGAGTTGGGCCCGCGCGGCATCCGGATCAACGTGGTGGCGCCCGGGCCGATCCAGACCGAGGCCGAGACACCGCCGGCCGTGTTGGCGCGCTACCAGACGATGATCCCGCTGGGCCGGCTGGGCCGCACCGACGAGATCGCTTCCGTCGTGCAGTTCCTGGTCAGCGACCACGCCAGCTTCATCAACGGTGAGACCATCAACGTGGACGGGGGCATCTGATGGCGGATCAGGATCGGCCCGGCCCCTTCCGGGTGATGCTGCGGATGGTGATCCACCCGGGCATGGAACAGGAGTTCGAGCAGACCTGGCACCGGGTCGGCAGCACGATCGTCCAGCACCCGGACAACCTCGGGCACTGGCTGTCGCGCAGCACCGACGAGGAGGGCTCGATCTACTACGTGGTCAGCGACTGGGTCGACGAGGAGCGGTTCCGCGCCTTCGAGCACAGCCCGGCGCACATCGAGCACCGCACCGAGCTGCACCCGTACCGGTCCGGCGGTTCCATGAAAACCATGCAGGTGGTGTACGGGATGACCGGCACCGCCGCCACGGTCGGATGAGCGCGCCGGAGGAAGCCGGCACGCTGGCCGGCAAGCGGGTCCTGATCACCGGCGGCACCCGGGGGATCGGTCGTACCACGGCGCTGTCCTGCGCCCGACGCGGCGCCCGGCTGGTCGTCTGCTACGGCCACGACGAGGCCGGCGCCGAGGAGACGGCCCGCGAGCTCAAGGAGGGCGGCGGCGCGCACCTGGTGGTCCGGGCCGACGTCACCGACCCCGACGAGGTTCGGCGCCTGGTGGCGGTCTGCCGTGAGGAACTGGGCGGGCTGGACGCCGTGGTCAACAACGCCGGGGTGGACGGCCGGGCGGCGATCGAGGAGCTGACTCCCCAGGAGTGGGAGCGGGTCGTCGACATCGACCTGACGGCGGCGTTCCTGGTTTCCCAGGCCGCGCTGGGGCTGCTCGCCGACGGCGGCTCGATCGTCAACATCGGCGCCTCGGCGGCGCTGCGCGGCCGGCCGCACAGCGCCCACTACGCCGCGGCGAAGTCCGCGCTGATCGGTCTGGCGCGGAGCCTGGCCAGGGAGGTCGGTGACCGGGGCATCCGGGTCAACACGGTCGCGCCCGGCGTCATCGTCACCGAGTCGGATCCCGGCCCGCCGCCGCCGGTGGCGAACCTCATCAAGGGCATGACCGCCCTGCGCCGCCTCGGTACGCCGGAGGACGTGGCCGGTGCCGTGCTGTTCCTGATCGGTGACGAATCCCGCTACGTGAGCGGGGCAACCCTGCACGTGGACGGAGGAATCTGATGCCATACGCCGCCATCACCTATTCCGTGAAGCCCGGTCACGAGGACGAGATCGCGGAGATCTTCGCGAACTTCCGCCGGGTCGACTCGCCGGTGCTCACCGGCGGGTCCGGCGAGTCTGTCGGCGAACTGCTCGGCACTGCGGTCTTCATCAAGGACGACCTGATGGTCCGGGTGATCCACTACAGCGGCGACTTCGCCGCCATCGGCCGGCACATGGCGGGCCAGCGGGGCGTGCACTCGTTGGAGCAGCAGCTCGCCCCGTACCTCGCCGAGCAGCGGGACACCGCCAACGTGGAGGGCTTCGAGCACTACTTCCGCAACGCCACCATGCGCTGCATCTCGCAGCTATCCCGCGACACGTACGCGCCCGCCGAGCCCGCCTGACCCGGCTCGACCCAGCAGGCAGCCACCGCCACCCGGCGGTGGCTGCCTGCTGCGTGTCCGCATTCACCTCCCGGCGGGCGGCGCACGCGCGACGGCCGGCCGGCGCCCACGAGAGGTGGGGGACCGCCGACCGGCCGTCGGACGCGCTCAGCCGTGCTCCGGCTCCTGGTTCATCGTGTCGACCAGGTCGGTGGTGTGCTTGGCCGCCCGGAACGCCGGGTGCCGCAGCACCTCGCGGAGGAACTCCTGGGTGGTATGCACACCCCGGCCGACCACCCGGAACTCCTGCAGGGCCCGGTCGGCGCGGGCGATCGCCTGGCGGCGGTCCGGCGCCCACACCGAGACCTTGGCAAGCATCGGGTCGTAGTCGGCGGTGACCCGGAAGCCTGGAAAGCCGTGCGTGTCCACCCGGACGAAATGGCCGCTCGGCGGCAGGAACTCGGTGACCGTGCCGGGCGTGGGCATGAAGTCCCGCAGCGGGTCCTCGGCGTTGATCCGGCACTCGATCGACACCCCACGCAGCTGGACGTCGGCCTGGGTCACCGACAGGCCGTAGCCGGCGGCCACCCGCAGTTGCTCACGGACCAGATCGATGCCGGTGACCAACTCGGTGACCGGGTGCTCCACCTGGATCCGGCAGTTCACCTCCATGAACACGAAGTCGCCGTCGTCGACCAGGAACTCGTAGGTGCCGGCACCGGCGTAGTTCACCTCACAGGCCGCGTGCACAGCGGCGGCCCGGATCCGTTCGGAGAGTTCCCGTGGCAGTCCGGGAGCCGGCGTCTCCTCGATCAGTTTCTGCCGGCGGCGCTGGACCGAACAGTCCCGCTCGCCCAACTCGACGACGCCGCCCCGGCCGTCCCCGAGCACCTGCACCTCGATGTGCCGGGCGTTCTCCAGGAACCGTTCGATGTAGAGCCGGGGATCACCGAAGGTGGCCTGGGCGACCGCACGGGCCTGCCCCCAGGCGCGGCCGAGGTCGCGGCTGTCCCGGACCACGGTCATCCCGCGGCCGCCACCCCCGGCGGTGGCCTTGACGATCAGGGGGTAGCCGATCCGGTCGGCCACCTCCCGCGCCTCCTCGGCGGTCAGCAACGAGCGGGAGCTGCCGGGCAGCACCGGCAGGCCGGCCGCCCGGGCGATCTCCTTCGCCTGCGCCTTGTCCCCGAGCCGGCGCAGCAGCGCCGCCGGCGGGCCGACGAAGGTCAACCCGTTGGCCTCGCAGATCTCGGCGAAGTCGGGATCCTCGGAGAGGAACCCGTAGCCGGGATGCACCGCCTCGGCGCCGTTCTGCAGGGCCGCCGTGACGAGTGCGGCCGCGTTGAGGTAGCTGCGCCGGGGCTGCGCCGGCCCGATGCGTACGCACTTGTCGGCGTACCGGGCCACGGCGGACTCACGGTCGCTGTCGGAGCAGACCGCGATCGTCCGGATGCCCATCTCGCGGCAGGTCCGCGCCACCCGGAGCGCGATCTCGCCCCGGTTGGCGATCAGTACGGTGGAAAACACGGGCGTTCCTCCTCGGGGGTCACGCCGGGGCGAGCACGATCAACGCGTCGCTGTACTCGACGGGCGTACCGTCGGCGACCAGCACGTCCACGATGCGGCCGGGCCGTTCGGCCTCGACCGGGTTCATCAGCTTCATCGCCTCGACGATGCCCACCTGCTGGCCGGCCACGACGACGTCTCCGACCTGTACGAAGGGGCGCTCGCTCGGGGATGCCGCGCGGTAGAAGGTGCCGACCAGCGGCGCCGACACCACGAACGTGCCGTCCTCGACCGCCGTCGGCGTCTCGGCGGTCACGGTGACCCCGACGGTGGCCAGGGTGGTGCCCGACTCGGCGACGGTCACCGCCTCCGGCCGCGACCACTCCAGCTCGACCAGCAGGTCGCCGGAGCGGACCCGCAGGCTCTTCAGCGGGCCCGGCGTCGACTCGGTGAGGCGTTCGGCGTACCGGCACAGCTCGTCGATCCCGGGTGGGGCGGCGTCGGTCGTTTCGATTGTCATCTGTACCTCGACCCTCTCGTCAGTATTGCCGGAACCGGCGCCGCCGGCGGGCTGCCAGGTCGTGCGAGGGAATGGCGGCGACTTCGCGCAGGGTCTCGGTGACCGCCGCGCGCAGCCGCTCGGCGGCGCCGACCGGGTCCTGGTGGGCGCCACCGGCGGGCTCCGGGACGACGGCGTCGACGATGCGGTGGCGCAGCAGGTCGCGGGCGCCGATCTGCAGGGCGGCGGCGGCGCGGGGCGCGGCGGCGGGGTCCTTCCAGAGGATCGCCGCGCAGCCCTCGGGGCTGATCACCGAATACATCGCGCCGGAGAAGGCGAGGACCCGGTCGGCCACCGCCAGGGCGAGCGCCCCGCCGCTGCCGCCCTCGCCGGTTATTACCGCGACGATCGGCACCGGCAGGCCGGACATCAGCCGCAGGTTATTCGCGATGGCCCACGCCTGGCCGCCCTCCTCGGCCGCCATCCCGGGGTGCGCGCCGGGGGTGTCCACCAGCGTGACCACGGGTAGGCCGAGCTTGGCCGCCAGACGCATCAGCCGGGCGGCCTTGCGGTAGCCCTCGGGCAGCGCCATCGCGAAGTTGCGCCGGACCCGCTCCGTGGTGTCTCGCCCCTTCTGAAAGCCGAGCACCACCACCGACCGGCCGTCGATGCGGGCGAGCCCGCCGATCAGCGCGGGGCAGTCTCCGCCGATCCGATCGCCCTTGAGTTCCAGGAAGCCGTCGGTCACGTGGGCCAGGTAGTCCAGCATGGACGGCCGGCCCGGGTGCCGGGCCAACCGGATGACCTCCTCCGGTGCCACCTCGGGCAGCCGCCCCGGGTCGCGTACCAGGTCGACCGCCCCCGAGGGTGCGGCCGGGCGCGGGCCGCCGTCGCGGGTCTCCAGCACCGCGCCGATGGTGGGGCGGAGCGCGGACCGGTTCACCACCGCGTCGACCAGGCCACGCTCCAGCAGGAACTCGGCGGTCTGGAAGTTGTCCGGCAGCGCGTGCCCGATGGTCTGCTCGATGACCCGGCGGCCGGCGAAGCCGACCCGCGCGCCGGGCTCGGCGACGACCACGTCGCCGAGGGTGGCGAACGAGGCCGCCACCCCGCCGAAGGTGGGATCGGTGAGGACGCAGACGGTCAGGATGCCGGCCTCGTCCAGTTCGCCGAGCACCTGGCTGGTCTTCACCATCTGCATCAGCGAGAAGGCGCCCTCCTGCATCCGGGCGCCGCCGGAGGCGGTGACGATGATCAGCGACCGGCGGGTCGCCAGCGCGGTCTCGGCGGCGGCCGTGATGGCCTCGCCAGCGCCGATGCCGAGGCTCCCGCCGAGGAAGCGGAAGTCCATCACGGCGGCCACCACCGGCCGGCCCATCAGCTCGCCGGTGACGCAGACGACGGCCTCGTGCAGGCCGGTCTCGTCGCGGGCCCGGGCCAGGCGCCGGCCGTACGGCTGGGAGTCGACGAATTCGAGCGGGTCGGTGGCGACCTCCGGCGGGTCGAGCCGCCGTGCGGTCCCCGGGTCCAGGAGTTGTTCGATGCGCTGATCCGCGGTGAGCCGGCCGTGCCGGCCGCATCCGAAGCACACCCGGAGGTCTCGGTCGAAACGCGGTCCGTAGATCAACCCGCGGCAGCCGCCGCAGCTGATCCACTCCGCCTCGCTGGTAAGGGTCGAGATGCTCACCCCGGCAGGTTGGCCTGACCGGCTCAACGGTCGATGGAAGCGCGCTGAATCGCCTCGAGTCGACCACCGCGGGCGTCTACCGGCCCTTGAGGCGGGCGGCCGATGCTGTCCCCCGCCAGGGGGCGACGTACCCGGCGGGTGCGCCGCGCTCCACGCCGGGTCCGACCCCGGCGGGCGACCGTGCGATCCCGATCGAGATGAGGAAGCGATGCTGGCCGACAGCGACACCGAACCGACGGACGCCGTCGGCGCCCCGGCGGAGGACGAACGTACCCAGGTGCTCATCGTGGGCGGCGGCTATGCCGGCCTCGCCGCCGCGCTCTTCCTGTCCCACCAGGGGGTGCGGACGCTGCTGGTGGACCGGCACCCGGCGGTCTCGGTGCAGGGCCGGGCGCGGGGGATCAACCAGCGGACCATGGAGCTGTACCGGCCGTACGGCCTGGAACCGGCCATCCGTGCGGCCGGCCGTCCGTTCGACGACGAGGCCGGGGTGGTGCGCTGCGAGACGCTCGCCGGCGAGTGGTCCTGGCTGCTGGCCGACGACACCCGCAAGCCGCTGCCCGACCTGACCGCCTGCGAGTTCGGCATGGCCGACCAGCGCGCCGTCGAGCCGCTACTGATCCGGGCGGCCCACGACCGGGGGGCCGACATCCGGTTCGGCACCCGGTGCGACTCGGTGACCGTCGACGCCGACGGCGTCACCGCTGTGCTCGGCACCGCAGGCGGCTCGGGTACCGTCCGCGCCGACTACCTGATCGCCGCGGACGGCTTTCGGGGGACCATCGGCCCGGCCCACGGCATCACCCGTGCGGGGCCCGGGATCACCCAGAGCTGGGTGACCTTCGTGATCCGCGCCGAACTGTCGTCGATCGTGACCCAGCGGGCGATGTTCTGGATCGTGGTCAACGACCGGATCGGCCAAGGCTCCTTTCTGACCACGTCCGAGCCGGACCAGTGGGCGGTCAGCGTCAGCTACGACCCGGCGGTCGAGAGCGGAGCCGACTACACCCCGCAGCGGTGTGCCCGGCTCGCCGCCGAGGTGCTCGGCGTCGACGTGCCGGTCGAGGTGCTGGACGTGGCCGCGTGGGAGGAGGCGGTCGAGGTCGCCGACCGGTACCGCAACGGCCGGGTCTTCGTGGTGGGCGACAGCGCCCACGTCTGGCCGCCGGCTGGCGCGATGGGTGCCAACGCGGCGGTCCAGGACGCGCACAACCTGGCCTGGAAGCTGGCCGCCCGGCTGCGAGGCCAGGCCGAAGAGCGGCTGTTGGACTCCTACGAGGACGAGCGGCGGCCGGTCGCGCTGGCGCTGGCCGACATCACCGTGCGCCGCCAGCGGGCCCGCTTCGGCGGGGGTGACCCCGGCTTCGAGGACGTCGACGACGTGCTGCTCACCCTGGGGCAGCGCTACCGGTCCACCGCGATGCTGGGGGTCCGGCACGACGGCGGATACGGTGCCGACCTGCCGGCCGACGCCGCGCCGGGCACCCGGGCACCGCACCTCTGGCTCGACCGGGCGGGTGAGCGGATCACCGTGCACGACCTGTGCCACGACTCCTTCGTGCTGCTCACCGGGGCTGCCGGCGGCGCCTGGGCGGGGGCGGCGCAGCGCTGCGCGGCGCGGACCGGCGTGCCGCTGCTCGCGTACCGGATCGGCACGGACCTGACCGACGTGGAGGGTGTCTGGGAGAGCCGCTACGGATGCTCGGCCGACGGGGCGGTGCTGCTCCGGCCGGACGGCTACGTGGCCTGGCGGGGCGGCGGGCCGGTCGACGGCCGGGCTGAGGTGCTGGCCGGCGTGCTGCGGGAGATCCTTTCCGGAACGTTCTGAGCCCGGCGTGCGGCGGGGCCGGCGTTGCCGGCCCCGCCGGCCGTCAGTACGTGGCGGCGACCTCGTAGATGCCGAACGGGCGGTCGACTGGCGGCTGCTGGTAGCGGCGCAGCGGCGCGGTGGTGCCCCGGTGCCTCGCCCCCGCCTCCCAGGATCGGAACGCCGCCAGGCTCGCCCACTCGCTCATCACCACGAACCTGCCGGGGTCGTCGGCCAGTCGGAGCAGCTCGTTGCCGAGCAGCCCCGGCGTGCCGGCCAGCTCGGCGCTGATCCGGTGGTACGCCTGCTCGACCGCGCCGGGCTCGGTGGGCGGCGCGGCGGCGTGGATGAGGACCCGTACCCGCGCCGGGTCGGATCCACCGCCGGAAACTTTCCCGGTCTGTCGATCGGACATCGTCCGCCGTCCTCTCTGCTGCGGGAACCGGCCGCCGGCTGCTCCGGCGGCCTCCCGGACAGCACACCCGAGGGCGCTGGTGCCCGGCTGGCGGCGCCGTGACCCGACCCGGTCACGCCCGATCCGCGCTCGAGCGTTCCTCGACGACAGCAGTGGCCTGCGGTTTGACGTCGATCGTGATCGTTGTCAATCATACGGCTGTTTGTAAACGTGTCTTGAAAATGACCGAGGCGAGGTCGGGTGGGCGTCTGCGAATGGGTTCGAAATGGACGCGGTGTCGGCGTCCTGACGGTCTGCCCGGTCTTGACTGCCCGCGCAGTCACGCTTACCGTTCAGGGCGGTTCCTGCACTCCACGTCTGCCTGATGACCGTTGGTTGTCGGCGGTGTTTGAGGTTATCGGGCATATGGGGTGATTCGGCCGATCGATCGAGAATGGCTGCACTCCGCTTGAGGTGCCGGCTTCGATAATTTCCATTCGGTAACCCGACGACGAATAGCCAAATGGCTACCGTTAAGCAGACAACCCGCGGAATAAGTGTAGGAGCCGCCGCAAGAAACCGCTGGGGCGTCACCGGTGAGGCAACCCCGAGGCCAATGCGATGAGGGGGAAGCACAGTGGGGTTCTCAATCCTTGGTTCACTTTCCGTATGCCACGAAGGCCGTGACATCACGCCGACCGCACCCAAGGTCCGCCAGGTCCTGGCGTTCCTGCTGGTGAGACGCAACCAGATCGTGCAGGTCAGCGAGTTCATCGACGAGCTGTGGGGCAGCAACCCGCCGGGCAGCGCGATGACCACCCTCCAGACCTACATTTACAAGCTGCGACGGGACGTGCTGGAGCTGTCCGGCCTGGCCAACCTGCACACCCAGTCCTGCGGGTACCTGCTCGACGTGGCCGACGAGAAGCTCGACCTCTGCCGCTTCGAGAGCCTGTCCTGGCAGGGCCGGGCGGCGCAGGAGGCCGGGGAGACCGCCCGCGCCTGCGAGCTGCTCAGCGAGTCGCTCGGCCTGTGGCGCGGCCGGGCGCTCTCCGGGGTGACCACCGGGCAGATCCTCACCGCCCATGTCGCCCGCCTCGAGGAGAAGCGGCTGCGGGTGCTGGGTATGCGCATCGAGGGGGACATGCTGCTGGGGCGCTACGAGGAGCTGGTCAGCGAGCTGAAGGGGCTGGTCCGGGCCTACCCGCTGCACGAGCGCTTCCACGCCAACCTGATGACCGCGCTGAATCGCTCCGGGCGCCGCTATGAGGCGTTCGAGGTCTACGGCCAGCTACGGGACCTGCTCGCCGACGAGCTCGGCCTGGAGCCGTCCGCCTCGGTGCAACGCCTCTACCAGTCCCTGCTGCACGCCGAACCCGCCGACGGGCCGGCCAGCCCGTCGCGGACCGGCACCGCCCGCCCTGCCCCGCCGGCCGTCGTCCCGGCCCAACTGCCGGCGGACACCCCGGACTTCACCGGCCGCACCGAGATGCTGGACCGGGTGCGCCGGATGCTCACCGTCCGCCACGGCAGTGGCACCACGGCGCGCGCGGTGTCGATCTGCGGCATGGCCGGGGTCGGCAAGACCACCCTGGCGCTGCACGCCGCCCACGTCGACAAGGCACAGTTTCCGGACGGGCAGCTCTATGCCGACCTGCGTGGGCCGTCCCCGCGCGGTGCGGCCGCGCCGACCGATGTGCTCGCCGGCTTCCTGCGCGCCCTGGGCGTGCCCGAACACCAGGTGCCGCCGACCATCGAGGAGCGCAGCAGCCTGTTCCGCACCGTCAGCGACGGCAAGCGGCTGCTGGTCGTGCTCGACGACGCGCTGTCGGCGTCCCAGATCGCCCCGCTGATCCCCGCCACGCCCACCAGCGGCGTCGTCGTCACCAGCCGGTGGGGGTTGCAGGACCTGCCCGGGGTACGGGTGATGAAGCTCGACGTGATGCGACCCGAGGAGAGCCTCGAACTGCTCTGCCGGATGCTCGGCCGGGACCGGGTCGCGGCGGAGCGCGACCAGGCCGAGCGGATCATCCACCGGTGCGGCAACCTGCCGCTGGCCCTGCGCTGCGTCGGTGCCCGGCTGGCCGCGGCGCCCACGCTGACCCTGCACCGGATGGCCGCGCTGCTGGAGACCGGCCCCGCCCCCCTGGACCAGCTGCGGTTCGCCGAGTTCGATGTCCGCGCCAGCCAGGACAAGACGTACTTCCGGCTCGCCTCGCACGACCGCAGCGCGCTCCGGCTGATCAGCCTGCTGCCGCCACCCACCTTCACGGTCGCCACCGCGGCGAGCCTGCTCGGGGTGGGCGCGGACGCGGTGGAGGACCAGCTCGGGCGGCTGGTCAACTACCACCTGCTCGAGGCGACGTCCGACCGTGGCACCGACACGGTCCGCTACCAGCTTCACCGGCTCGTCCGGCTCTACGCCCGGGAGCGCCTGAACCGCGAGTTCATCCGGCCCATGTCGGCCTGAGCCGGTCGCCGCGACGGCGGCCGGCCCCGGCCGTCGCCGTCGCGTCACCTGCCGCCGGCGGTGTGCACCACCTCGCCGTTGACGTTGCCGTTCGCCTCCGAGCCGAGGAAGACGACCAGCCGGGCCACCTCGGCGGCGGTGCTCAGCCGACCGCTTGGGGTCTCCTCGGTGGCCCGCGCGAGCAGGGCCGGGTCCACCGCCTCCAGGCTCTCGGTCAGCGTTCCGCCCGGTGCGACCACATTGGCCAGCACCCCGTGCCGGGTCCACATCAGCCCTCGGACGAAGCCGTGCAGCGCCGCCTTTGCCGCGCTGTACAGCTCCGAGCCGGGGTTGCCGTGCGTCGCGGTCACCGAGGAGAGCAGGACCACCCGCCCCCAACCCCGCTCGCGCATCCCGCCGAGCGCCTCGCGTACCGCCCACAGGTGCCCCTCGACGTTCTCCCGGAACCGGTCGAGCCAGTACTCCATCGGCAGCTCGTGGTATCCCGGTGTCTCCTCCGGATTGGTCCACACCCAGGTCTGCGCGTTCGCGATCAGCACGTCCACGCCACCCCAACGCTGCTCGACGGCCCGCACCGCCGCGCGGGCGCTGGCCGGGTCGGCCAGGTCGTAGGGCAGTGCCAGCGCCCGGTCGGGCCCGCCCAGCTCGTCCACCACCCGGTCCGCCGCGTCCCGAGCCGAGTGGTAGGTGACCGCCACCCGGGCGGACTCCTCAGCGAACGCCCGCGCGGTGGCCAACCCGATCCCCCGGGTCGCGCCCGTGACGAGCACCCGCTTGTCCTGCAAACCGAGATCCATCGCGTTCTCCTGACTCCTCATCCGGCATGTCTGACGGCCCCCCAGCCTCGGCCAACGGGCTCGACGCCGGCTCGCCGTGAAGCCGCCCGGGCCGGCCGGCTCGGCCGTCGCTCCAGGGCGGGTCAAGCCGACCCGGCTAGCGTCGCCGCCGACCGCCCGTCGAGAGGACGCCGATGTTGCACGAGGAGCTACGCGAGATCCGGAACCCGGTGCTGCGCCGGGTGCAGGACCACCCTTTCTGGGCCGGTCTGCGGACCGGAACGCTGCCCGGCGCGGCGCTGACCCACTTCGTCGAGCAGGACACCTTCGGGCTGCTGCCGGCGTACGCCCGAGCGCTGGCCCGGTGCGCGGCCGCCGCGCCCGGCGACGACGACGTGCTGCTGCTCGGGCACTCGATCGTCGGCACGCTCGACGCCCGCGACCGGCTGCGCCGGGCCCACCGCGAGCTGGCCGGCCGGCTCGCGGCCCCGCCCTGGCGGGACGCGCCGCCGATCGACCCGGCGACCCGCGCCCACGCCTCGTTTCTCACCGCCGCCACCGCCGACTCGTTCCCCGCCGGACTGGGCGCCCTGCTGCCGATGGTCTGGTTCAACGCCGAGGTCTCCGACCACCTGGTCGCGGCGGCCACGCCCGGCTCCCGCTACCTGCCGTGGATCGAGGCGTACCACCCGGGTGCGGACTACGGCCACGCGGTGCGGGCGTTCCTGGACATGGTCGACCGGGCCGGCACGACGGCCGGGCCGGCGGGGCGGCGCCTGATCATCGAGCAGTTCTCCATCAGCGTCCGTTACGAATGGGCGTTCGCCGAGGCCTGCGCCGCATCGGCCGGGGCCCATCGCGATCAGCTTCCGTACGAGGAGCCGACCAGAAAGGCCGCAGCGACGTGAGTACGCAGAGCGCCATCCCCTATCCGTTCCCCTGGACCCCCGTCATGGAGGTCCCCGAAGCGCTCCAGGGCCTGCGCGAGAACGCGCTGGTGGAGGTCAGGCTGCCCAGCGGCGACACCGCGCTGCTCGTCACCCGGTACGCCGACGTGCGCAGCCTGTTCGCCGACGACCGGTTGAGCAAGAACATCGCCCGGCCCGACGTCGCCCGGATCACCAAGGACAACGACCTGTTCGTCGACCCGAAGATCGACGGCGACCCGCCGCACCACACCCGGATGCGTGGTCTGGTCACCAAGGCGTTCACCGCCCGCCGCATCGAGCTGCTGCGACCGTACGCGCAGCAGGTCACCGACGAGCTGCTGGACGCGATGGCCACCGCCGAGAAGCCCGTCGAGCTGAACGAGGCGCTCGCCTTCCCGCTGCCCATCCTGGTCATCTGCAAGCTGCTCGGCATTCCGCCGGAGGACCGGACCAAGTTCCGGCGGCTGGTCGACGGCTTTCTGTCGGTGAGCAAGCTCCCCCCGGCCGAGGTGGAGGAGTGCCGCACCGGACTCTGGGACTACCTGGTCGAGCTGATCGACTACAAGCGGGCCAACCCGGGTGAGGATGACCTCATCACCAGCCTGATCAAGGTGCGCGACGAGGACGACAACCGGCTCTCCGAGTACGAGCTGCATCACTGGACCCGCAGCCTGCTCATCGCCGGCTACGTCACCACCGCCAGCCAGATCGGTACGGCCACCGCTGTGCTGCTGCACCGCCAGGACCTCAAGAAGCAGATCCAGCAGGACTGGACGCTGGTGCCCTCGGCGGTCGAGGAGATGCTGCGTACCCAGATCATGGGCTCCTCGATCGGCACGCTGCGGATCGCCCTGGAGGACATCCCGCTCGCCGATGGCACCATCCTGCCCAAGGGCGCCAGCGTGCTGCTCTCCGAGGAGTCGGCCAACATGGACGAGGAGATCTTCAAGGACCCGTTCACACTGGACATCCAGCGGGCGGAGAACCACCACATGACCTTCGGCGCCGGCATCCACTACTGCGTGGGCGCGGCGCTGGCCCGGATGGAACTCCAGGTGGCCACCGAGTCGCTGCTACGCCGGTTCCCCGACATTCGGCTGGCCGTTCCCGCCGGGAGCCTGCCCCGGGCCCTGGGCGGCTTCATGGAGGGCTTCAGCGCGGTGCCGGTGACCTGGTGAGGGGCCGTACCGCGCTGGTCACCGGCGCCAATCGGGGCATCGGCCTGGCGGTGGCCCGGGAGCTGCACGACCGCGGGCTGCGCCGGGTGGTCCTCACCGGCCGCGACGGCGCGGCCGTGGCCGACGCGGCCGCGGAGATCGGCCCCCGGGCCACCGCCTACCGGCTCGACGTCACCGACCCGGACGACGTCGAGGAGGCCGGTAAGCAGCTCGCCCCGGTCGACGTCCTGGTCTGCAACGCCGGCGTCCTGCTGGACGCCGGCACGGACCCGCTGGACACCCCGCTGGACCTGGTCGAGACGACGCTACGGATCAATCTGCTTGGCGCCTGGCGGGTCCTGCAGACGTTCCTGCCGCCGATGATCGAGCAGGGCTGGGGCCGGGTCGTGCTGGTCTCCAGCGGCACCACCGCCGAGTTCGGCGGCGCCTTGTTCACCGGTGCGCCCGGCTACTCGCTGTCCAAGTCGGCGCTCAACGGGCTCACCACGATGGTGGCCGCCCGGACGGTCGGCACCGGCGTGCTGGTCAACGCGGTCAACCCCGGCCGGGTCCGCACCCGGATGATGCCCACCCAGCAGACCCCTCCCGAGGTGGCAGCCCGCTTCATCGCCGACGTGGCGACGCTGCCCGACGGCGGCCCCACCGGGCACTTCCTCACCGAGCGACGCGGCTCGGACTAACCGATGGCACGAACCCCAGGATCGGACTAACCGATGGCACGAACCCCAGGAGAAGAGATGCGATTCGACCTGTCCGGAAAGAAGGCCGTCGTCACCGGGGCCGGTGCCGGCATCGGCCTGGCCGTGACCCGGGCGCTCGCCGGCGCCGGCGCCGACGTGCTCGGCGGCGCCCGCACGGTCAGCGCCGCACTCAAGGAGTGCACCCCGTACACGATGGAGGTCGACCTGCTGGCCGAGGACGGTCCGCAGCGGCTGGTGCGGCGGGCCCTCGACGAGTTCGGCGGGGTGGACATCCTGGTCAACAACGTGGGCGGCGGGGTCAAGCTGGCCGCTGGTTTTCTCGAAATCGACGACGAGACCTGGCGGCACACCCTCGATCTCAACGTCTTCACCATGATCCGGGCCACCCGGGCGGCGCTGCCCAGCCTGGTCGAACGGCAGGGCGCGGTGGTCAACATCGGCTCGATGAACGCCGCGATGGCCGATCCCCGGCTGGCCCACTACTCGGCCGCCAAGGCCGCGGTTTCCAACATCAGCAAGGCGCTGTCGGCCGAGTTCAGCCCGCAGGGCGTCCGGGTCAACACGATCCTGCCCGGCCCGGTGAAGACCCGCCTCTGGACCGACCCGTCCCGGGCCGCGAAGGCGGGGGTGACCCCCGAGGAGTTCCTGGAGATGGTGACCAAGATGTCCGGCCTGTCGACCGGACAGCTGATCGAGCCGGAGGAGATCGGCGAGCTGGTGCTGCTGCTGGCCTCCGGCAGGATCCGCAGCGTCACCGGCACCGACATCCACATCGACGCCGGCATGGTCCCCCCCTCCCGTTACCAGCGCCCCAACTGACCCACCCCGCCGGCCCCGCCCGCAGGCGGGGGGACGGGGACGAGGGCGGCACCCGGTGGGTGGCGCCCTCGTCGTGGCGGAGCGGGGGCGGAGGTCAGGAGGTGGGGTGGTGGGCGGCGGTCAGGGAGGGTTCGGTGGGGGTCCGGGCTCGGCGGGCGTGGTGGAGCAGGTCGTCGCCGCCCAGCACCACCGCCGCCGGGCCGACCAGGTTGACCCTGCGGTTGAAGGCCCGGCCCAGCTCGACGTCGCGCAGCACGCCGCCGGCCAGCGCCGCCATGATCTCGTCCTGGCGGGCCATCTCGGCCCGGTCGTGCTCCGGAACCGGCCGGCCGGTGAGCCGGTAGCTGCGGGCCCGGTCCATCGCGGCGGCCTCCCGGTAGACCGCGTCGGCCTCGGCTGCGCTCGTCGCGTCGTATGCCCGGGCCACCGCGGCCAGGTCCGGCGCGTGGGCGACGATCGCGTCCGCTGCGGCGTACGCGTAGGTCAGTGCCATCGCCGAGCCCCAGCCGTACGCCGGGTTGGTGCTGCACAGGGCGTCGCCGACCGGCAGCAGGCCGACCACGACGGGCCGCCCCTCGGACAGGTAGTGCCGACGCAGGTTCCGGTTGCCGGCCATCACCTGAATGTCGTCCAGCGGGGTGCCGTTGCGGGGGTCGACCCACGGCGCGAGCGCCGGGATGGCGCGGGTGGCGGCCTCCCAGCTTGCCACGTCGCGCAGCTTCCGCGCCCCGGGCGTGCCCGGATGGCATTCGAGCGCGAACGCGTACGTGTCGTCGTCGCCGGCGAAGCCGATCCAGGAGCCCAGCGGGAACTCGCCGCGCAGCGTGGCGACCGACAGCCGGGGCAGCTCGCTGCCGGGGGTGAACCGGTAGTAGCGGCTGTAGTAGACGGTCTCGCAGTCCTGCACGTCGGTGGGCACGTCGATACCCCGGGTGGCGAGCCAGCGCGGCACCGGCGTGCGTTGACCGGCGCAGTCGAGGACCAGGTCGGCCTCGACGAACCGGCCGTCGGCGAGCTCCACCCCCAGCACCCGGGGCGGCCCGTCCGGGGTGGGCGCGAACCGCATCCCGGTGGCGATCGCCGGGCAGTGGAACATGATCCCCGGCTCCGCCTCGGCGGTCATCCGCAGCGCCAGCTCCAGTACCGGCCGCCGGGTCCAGATGTTGGTGAACGCGTCGTCGGCGGGCTCCCACCGCTCCGGCGGGACGAAGTGCTTGAACAGGTTGATCTCGCCGACCCCGCTGGCGCGCAACCGGTCCAGTACGTCCGGGGTGCGCTCGGCCAGCAGGTTGCGGGCGCGCGCCGAGAAACCGTGCGGTAGCCGGAACTGCGGCACGCCCCGGCGCGGCCAGGCCAGGAACGGGTCCGCCGCCGGATCGGCCGGCGCCGGGTCGCGCTCGATGACCTGGACCTGGCGGCCGGCCCGGGCCAGGGCCAGCGCGGTGGCCAGCCCGGCGATGCTGCCACCGAGCACGACGACCCGCCCGTCCGTCGGCGCTGCGCCCGGTCCGCCGACCGGCGGGCGCGGGCCTAGCGGCGCCACTCGACGATCTCGTCTCGGGGCTTGCGCCGGGCCGCCCCGGGCGGGATCGGCATCCGGCGGGACCGGTCCTCGTGCCCGACGGTGATCACCCCGGCCAGCCCGACGTCGTCCGGCAGGCCGATCACGTCGCCGAGTGTCTGAAGCTCGTCGGTGTAGACCGAGCTGAACACGCCGGTGCCCAGCCCCTCGTTGAGCGCGGCGAGCTGGAGCAGCATGAACAGCGCCCCGGCGTCGAACCACCAGAACGGCACCGGCCAGGGCACCTCCGACCAGCCGTCCCGGACCGGCTGGCCGGCGTAGCGCTCGTGGTAGGTCTGCTCCCGGGTGCCGACCCAGATGTGCACCGGCGCGTCGGCGATCCAGCGGGGGAAGCCCAGCTCCACGTAGCGCGCCTCGGCGACGTCGGCGGCGGCCTGGCGCAGCTTCTGGTCGGTCACCACCACCACCCGGTAGCCCTGGCTGAAGCCCGCGCTGGGTGCCCGGTCGACGACCGACACGATCCGTTCCAGCGCCTCGTCCGACACCGGCTCGTTGGTGTAGCTGCGCACCATCTGGCGCCTGCGCAGCACGTCCGCGTAGTCCATGGTCATCCCTTCGGATTCAGACGGCCAGTTCGACGTCGTACTCGCGCAGCCAGGTGTCGAACTGGAGCGCCATCTCGATGTTCATCCGGCTGACCCACTGGTGGGCGATCGGCGACGGCTGGTCGACCGCCGCGCGGGCCGCGGGCAGGTCGAGGTACGGCAGTGCCGGCGAGGAACCGTCGGCGAGCAGCGCGGCCAGCTCCTGGCGGAGCATCTCGGCGTACGCCGGGTCCTGGGTCACCGGCCAGGGGCACTTCACCCGGTCCAGCACCGACTGCGGCACCCGGCCCCGCACGGCCGCCCGCAGCAGGCTCTTCTCCCGGCCGTCGAAGGTCTTCATCGACCACGGCGTGTTGTAGAGGTACTCGACCAGCCGGTGGTCGCCGTACGGCACCCGCAGCTCCAGGGCGTTGGCCATGGCGAGCCGGTCGTCGCGGTCCAGCAGCATCGGCAGCCACCAGGTGAGCGTGACGTGGCTGATCCCGCGCATCCGCCGCTCCACGGCGCTCTCGCCGTCCTGGTGCGGTGCCCGGGCGAGCGCCTGCGCGTACTGGTCGGCGTAGTAGCTGCCCAGGTCCAGCTTGTCCATGAAAGCCGGGTCGAAGAGGGCCCGGCCCTGCCCCCGGGGCGAGCCGGGCTGGAGGAACTCCTTGGCCACCCAGGGGAACACGTCGGCGCTGAGCAACTGCTCGTCGTACATCCAGCCGTAGCCGCCGAAGATCTCGTCGGCGACCTCGCCGCTGAGCGCCACCGTCGAGTGCTGCTTGATCCGGCGGGCGGTGAGGAAGTTCGAGGTGTCCATGTCGCCGAGCGTGGTCGGCATGTCCTGCGCGCGGAGCGCGGCGAGTCGGACCGCCGGGTCCATCAGGTCCTGGGTGTTCAGCTGGATGCGTATGTGCTCGGAGCGCAGCTCTCGGGCGACCTCGGCGGCGAACACCTCGTCCGGGGCGAACCGGACGTCGTCGGGCTGGAACTTCGTCGCGTAGTCGTCGAAGGTCGTCACGAAGGTGCGGATCCGCTCGCCGCCGAGCTTCCACCGCCAGTCCGCCGCGATGGCAGACACGGCACTGGAGTCCACCCCGCCGGAGAGCGCGGTGCAGAGTGGCACCTCGGCCTCCAGTTCGCGCAGCACGATGTCGTCGAGCAGCGATCGCACGTGGGCCACCGTGCCGTCCAGGTCGTCGGTGTGCTCCCGCGCGGTCAGCTCCCAGTACGTGCGGTCCACCGCTCTGTCGCGGCCGATGGTGAGGCTGTGCCCGGGCAGCACGGCCCGAAGGTCCCGGAACACCGAACTGCCGGGTTGCTTCGCGGTGGCGAAGAGCTCCTGGAGCCCGTCGATACCGACCACCGGCCGAACCTCCGGGTGCGCGAGGAGGGCCTTGGGTTCGGAGCCGAAGACCACGCCGTCGGGACGCAGCGTGTAGAACAGCGGCTTGACGCCGAGCCGGTCGCGGACCAGTACCAGCTCGGCGCGGGTCTCGTCCCAGATCGCGAAGGCGAAGATCCCCTCCAGCCGGGCCGCGCAGTCGACCCCCCACTCCAGGTAGGCGCGCAGGATGACCTCGGTGTCGCTGCGGGTGTCGAACCGGTGTCCCCGATCGCGCAGCTCGGTACGTAGCTGCTTGAAGTTGTAGACCTCGCCGTTGTAGACGATCGCCGCGACCCGGCGGTCGCCGCCCTCGGCGGTCATCGGCTGCGCCCCGCCCGCCACGTCGATGATCGCGGTCCGGGTGTGGCCGAGGCCGACGTGCTCGCGCAGCCACACCCCCTGGCCGTCCACCCCGCGGTTCGCCAGCGTGTCCGTCATCGCCTGCAGGGTGGGCCGTTCGTTCGTCAGATCACGGGTGAAGGCGACCCAGCCGACGATGCCGCACATACCATCTCCTCCGGTTGCTCCGACCTCGCCTGCAGCCTGCCGGGAGGTCTTGAAGCCCCTCTCGACGGCCGCTCGACGGCGCCGGAGTCAGCGCGGAGCGGTGGAGTGCCCCAGATGCCCGGGGGAGCCGACCGTCTCGCCGGGCTCGAGGACCACGAACTGGCCCATCATGTTCTGGTCCTCGTGCAGCAGCAGGTGGCAGTGGAACATGAAAGGCGCGTTGCGGTTGGCGTGCTCGTCGAACCGGACGGCGATCCGGAACGGCACCTCGGGCGGGGTGTAGAAGGTGTCCTTCCAGCCGCGCAGCTCTGGCGGGGGCGGGGTGCCGCCGACCGTCAGCAGCTGGAACTGCACCCCGTGCACGTGGAAGTTGTGCGGGCGGGGGAACGGGCTGACGACCTCCCACACCTCGGTGGTGCCCCTGGTCACCCCGAAGTCGATCCGGGTCATGTCCATGCTCAGGCCGTTGATCTGCTCGCCGGACAGCTCGAACCGGCGGTCCACCCGGTCGGCCGTGGCCACCAGCGCCGGGGCCGGAGCGAGGGTGGCCGCCGGCGCCGGCGTGGGCCGCAGCTGGGCGCCGGCCCGCAACTGGAGGACGTCGAGGTCGTCGTCGCCGCCGGTGAACCGCTCGTTGAGCGGGTCGAGCCCCAGCTCCGGCGCGAAGCTGCGCAGCACCACCCGCTCGCCGGCGGTGAGGGCGACCACGATCTCGGCGCGCTCGCCGGGGGAGAGCTGCACCCGGTCGGTCTCGTGCGGCGCGCTCAGCAGGCCGCCGTCCGTGCCGACCAGGGCGAACGACCGGTCGTCGGAGAAGCCGAACCGGTAGACCCGGGCGGTCGAGGCGTTGAGCAGGCGCAGCCGCACCCGCTCGGTCACCACGTCCAGGTAAGGCCCGACGGTGCCGTTGACCAGCAGGGTGTCGCCGAGGATGCCGACGCTGCCAAGACGGGAGTAGCCCTCGTCGAACTGGTTGTCGTCGTCGAAGTTCTTGTCCTGAACGATGACCGGGATGTCGTCGACGCCGTACTGCGCGGGCAGCCGGGCCGCCGCGGTCTGTGGCGGGTCGTCGACGAGGAAGAGCCCGGCCAGGCCGCGGTAGGCGTGGTGCGCCGAGGTGAGGTGCGGGTGCGGGTGGTACCAGAGCGTCGCGGCCGGCTGGTCGATCCGCCAGGACGGCCGCCAGACCGCGCCGGGCGCAATCGTCTGATGTGGGCCACCGTCCATCACCGCCGGCAGGTGCAGGCCGTGCCAGTGCACGGTGGTGGGGTCGGTCAGCCCGTTACGCACGTTGAGCTGCACCGTGTCGCCCCGGTTGACGCGTACCGTCGGGCCGAGGAATCCCCGGTCGAAACCCCAGGTGGTGGTGGGCCGCCCCGGGCGGAACTGGCGGGTGCTGGCGGTGGCCGCCAGGTCGACGACCCGCCGACCCCCCTCGGTGCGAGCGGCGGCCAGCGGCGGGATGGCGAGCGGGCGGTCGAAGTCGACCTTCCCGACGGTGTCCACGCCGTGCGCGAAGTAGACGGCCGCGGTGCCGGCGGCGGCGACGCCCAGCACCGCCGGGACGCCGATCAGCCCGGCTTTGAGGATCTTCCGGCGGGTGAGCCGGCGGGGCCCCCGGGACGTTCCGGGTGCAGTGGTCGGCGGGCCTTCGGCCGGTGCGCTTTCGATCGGCTGGACCAAGACGTACCCCTGTCGGCCGGCGGTTGGCTGCGCGGATAGTCAGCAAGATGTTACTGGATGTGGATGGAGCGCGTGGGGCAGCCTCGGGCGGCGACCAGCACGTCCTCGTGCAGATCCGCAGGTGGCTCGGCGTCCAGCACCTCGACGTAGCCGTCCTCGTCCTGGTCGAAGACCTCCGGCGCCCGATAGACGCAGAGGCTGCTGACCGCGCACGTCTCCTTGGTGGCACTGACCCGCATCACGATTCTCCGTCCGTCATCCGCTCCGCCGGCCCGGCCGCAGGGCCCTGGCCGGGCCCATCCTGGACGGTTCGGCTCGAGCCTCGGTGTAGCCGCCCACCGGACTCTCCAGCACGGTGCGACGCCCACCGGAGACGATGCGCGCAGACCATCCCCGGCGCGGAGAGGACCGCCCATGACCGATCAGGCACTCGAACCGAGCCCGTGGATCCTGCGGCTCGGCAACGCCTTCTGCGAGTCGCAGGCCCTGCTCACAGCCGCCGAGCTGGACCTGTTCACCGTGCTGCGCGCCGGCCCGGCCACCGAGCGCGAGCTGTGCGAACGGCTCGGCCTGTCCGGCCGGGGCGTCCGCGACTTCCTGTACCTGCTGGTCCGGCTCGGCCTGCTCACCGAGTCCGGCGGCCGGTACCGCAACAGTCCGGACGCCGCCCGCCACCTCGTCGCCGGCGAGCCCGGCTACCTCGGCGGGTTCCTGCGCGGCGCGAAGGCCAATCTCTACCCGGTGTGGGGCGGGTTGACCGAGACGCTGCGTACCGGCCGGCCGCGCTCGGCGGCGGACTCCTTCGCTGCCATGCTCGACGACCCGGCGGAGGTCCGCCGGTACGCCCGGATGATGGACGGCGTGCTGCGCCCGCTGTTGAAGCCGCTGCTCGACGCCGTGGACTGGGCGGCGTACCCGGAGGTGCTCGACGTGGGCGGCTGCCGGGGCAGCCTGGTGGCCGAGCTGGTCGTCCGGCATTCCGGGATGTCCGGGCATGTCTTCGACCTGCCCCAGCTGGAGCCGGTCTTCGCCGAGCAGATGGCTGAGGCGGGCGTCGCCGAGCGGGTCACCTTCCACGCCGGGGACTTTTTCACCGATCCGCTGCCGCCGGCCGATTTGATCGTCTTCGGCCACGTCTTGCACAACTGGGACGCCAGGCAGCGGGAGCTGTTGGTCCGCGCCGCGTTCGACGCGTTGCGGCCCGGCGGGGCGTTGCTGGTGCACGACCGGATGCTCGACCCGGCCGACCCGCGGGTGGACAACCTGCTGGCCAGCCTCACCATGGCCCTGGTCACCGAGGCCGGCGGAGAGTACCCGGTCGAGGAATTGGCCGAGTTGGCCCGGGCGGCCGGCTTCGCCGAGGTGCGCCGGCAGCCGCTGGACGCCAACGAGACGCTGGTGCTCTGCGACCGGGCGGCCTGAACACACGGGACAGGGGCCGGGACCACCGTGGTGGTCCCGGCCCCTGTTCGCGGTACCGGTCAGCCTTCCTTGCGCGCCACCACCAGGGTGTCGTCGTCGCCCAGCAGCCGGCTCTCGACCTGGGCGAAGCCCGCCCGGTTGGCATGCCCGGTCACCTCGTCCACCGGGTACTCCGAGCCGCCGTCGGTGACCAGCAGCATGTCGAGGCTGATCACCAGGTTCTCCACCCGGCTGGACGCCCGGTCGAGCATCCGGTCGTAGACCAGCAGGACGCCGCCGGGGTTGACGCTCTGGAACGCCTTCTCGATCAGGAAGCCCCGCTGCTCGCGGTCCCAGTCGTGCAGGACGTGCCCCATCACCACGATGTCTGCGCTGGGCAGCGGGTCGGTGAAGAAGCTGCCGCCGTGGAAGGTGAGCCGGTCGGTCAGGCCCGTCTCTGCGGCCTGCTCGGTGAAGAACGGCTCCATCTGCGGCAGGTCGAAGACGTGCCCGCTCAGGTTGGGGTTGGCCGTGACGATCTGCGCGGCCAGGCTGCCCCGGCAGCCACCCACGTCGAGCACCGAGTGGTAGTCGCCCCAGCCCTCGTACGCGTTGATCAACTGCGGGCCCAGCGTCCGGGTCAGCGCGTCCATCGAGTTGATGAACTGGGACAGGATGCGCGGGTTCTGCACCACGGCGTCGAAGCTGCTGCCGGACTGCGGTTGGCCGGTGCGCAGCGCGTCGGCCAGCCGGCCCCACGCCGGGTAGAGGTTGCGGTTGGAGCGCTCCAGGAACCCGCCGATGTAGGACTGTTCGCCGTTGACCAGGAACCGGTCGGCGCCAGCGGCGTTGCGGTACCGGCCGTCGGCGCGCTCCAGCAAGGACAGCTCCACCAGCAGGCCCAACCAGTCGGAGAGGCCGCGGCCGTGCAGCCCCAGTTTCTCGCGGATTTCATCCTCGGTGGCCGGCCCCGAGCGCAGGATGGTGAAGAGGCCGAGTTCGACGGCGGTCAGCAACGCCTTGGCGTCGCAGAAGGAGTTGGCGAGCCGGATGATCCCGGCCGGCCGGCTGGTGTCGATCGGAGTCGTGCTCACGTGAGCGGCCCGCCTTTACGTCGTGGTGAGTTCGGTAGCGCTGACATTGATCTTCTTCATCGACCATTGCGCGATCCGCAGGGACATGGTGATCGCCTCGGTGGCGTACCGGACCAGCTCGGCCTGGTACCGGTCCACCGCCTCGGCCAGGGTGCTCTCCCCGTCCGCCACGGAGGTCAGGGCCGCGCAGAGCCCGGCCGCGTCCCGCAGTGCCGTGTTGGCGCCCACCCCGCCGGTCGGCGGCATCAGGTGCACCGCGTCGCCGAGGGGAATCACCGTGCCGGTCGGCCAAGGCTCGACCGGCAGGGTCGCCCGCAGCGCGAGCGGGTACGTCTCGGCGGGCTCCGAGTGCGAGAAGACGCCGCGCAGGTCGGGGTGCCAGCCGGCGGTCCGGGCCAGAACGAGCTGGCGCAGCTCCTCACCGCTCAGGGCGAAGAAGTGCGCATCGTCGAGTCCCAGCAGGTCCTGGTGCACGCTGAAGACCGACATGTAGTAGTCGCCGGGCGAGGCCAGCTCCAGGCCCGGCCAGAGCCGCTCGGCGGCCCGCGCCGGGTCGGTACGGAAGACCATCGGCATCAGCGCCAGCCGCAGGCCGTCGGTGCCGGTGACGTTGAGGAACCGGTCCCGCAGCACCTCCGGCAGGCCGGCTTCGTGGGCCAGGGTTCGGGGGGTACGGGACAGGATCGCCCGTACGCCCATGTCGCGGGTCTCGTCGCCGGGCCGCAACTGGGCCCGGACGGCCGAGTTGGCACCGTCCGCGGCCACCAGCACGTCACCGGTGGCGGAGCTGCCGTCGGCGAAGTGCGCCACCACCCCGTCCGGGTTCTGCTCGTGCTTCACCAGGCGCTTGCCGAAGTGGACCGCGTCGCCGATGCCGGCGAGCAGCACCCGGCGCAGCGTGCCCCGATCCACCGCGTCGATCTTGTCCGGGTCGTCGCCGCGCGGGTCGTCGAAGGTGGGCGCCGGCATCGGCTGGAGGTGCTCGTCGTAGGCGATCAGGCCGCGCTGGTGCCGGTCGTTGGCCGTGGCGGTGAGCAGCTCCTGCGCCCGGCGGGGCAGGCAGGCGCGCAGCGCCGCCTCGCCCTCCGGACTGATCCGCAACCGGTAGCCCTGCATCCGGCCCTCGGGGGTGTCGTCGCGTTCGTACACCGCGATGTCGGTGAAGCCCGCCTGCCGTAGCCCCTGGGCCAGGCAGAGGCCGCCGATACCGGCGCCGACCACGAGCACCCGCAGGGTCCGGGTGGGAGAGTGGGAGGTCCGCATGGGTCAGCCGGCTCAGCCGAACACCACGGCGGCGATCCGGTCCAGCTGGGCCGGGTCTGCGCTGCACGGCAGCAGCAACAACTCGTCGCAGCCGTTGGCGGCGTACCCGTCGACCACGTCGCGCAGCACGGCCTCGTCGGTGACGGCGCCCTTGGCCAGGTGCTGGACCAACTCGCCCAGGTAGGCGTAGTAGCTTTGCATGTGCTCGGTGGCGACCTGCCGGCCGTTCTCCCCGAGCGACACGTAGCAGTTCGCCCCCATCAGTGGGGTGCCCTCGCGGCCCTCCTCCGCCCACAGCTCCTTGACCTTCGTCACCAGCTCCGGGTACTTGTGCGGCGGCCCGCCCGGCGAAATCCAGCCGATGCCGTACCGCGCCGCGCGCCGCAGCGCCGCCGCCGACTGGCCGCCGACCAGGAACGGGATGTCACCGTTGGTGGGCCGGGGGCCGACCCCGGGGACCGGGCCCTCGCCACGCCACACCGCGCGCAACTCCTCGATGGTCTTGTCGAGCCGGCGGCCCCGGGTGGCGTAGTCGGTGCCGGTGGCCTCGTAGTCGTCGGCCCGCATCCCGGAGGAGACCCCGACGATCAGTCGTCCGTCGCTGAGCCGGTCCAGGCTGGCCAGCTGCTTGGCCAGCTCGACCGGGCTGGGCCGGTACGCGGCCAACAGGATCGCGGTGATCAGCTTGATCCGCTCGGTGACCCCGGCCGCGCCCGCCAAGGCGACGATGCTGTCGTAGTTGTCGTAGACCATCCGGTCCACCACCGTCAGGCTGTGGAAGCCGAGGCGCTCCGCGCGGCGGGCGTACTCGATCAGTTGACGGCCCTCCGCCCCCGGGATGGTGGTGGGCAGGCAGACACCGATATTCATCAGGCTCTCCTCGCGTCCGGTCTCAACGGGGGCCAGCTTGCAGACCCGGTCTGGGGCAGCGGTCGAGGCGCGGTCGACACCCGGCCGGTGGCGGGCCGGGCCGCCGGGCCGCTCGACACCACCTCGACCGGCTCTGCGGGCTGCCGTGACATAAACAGCCTCGGCTCATACGCACCGGCCGGCCCTGGTCGCCGGCCGCGGACCTGGAGGACCGACCCCTGAAACTCGGAGCGATCATTGAGTGGGCGGACGACCTCGCGACGTTCCGCCATGTCGTCCGGCTCGCCGACGAGCTGGGCTACGACGTCGTCGGAGTCGGCGACAGCCCGGCCCGGGCCTACGAGATGTACGTGTCGCTGACCGTGGCGGCGCAGGAGACCCGCAGCGCGACGCTGACCCCGATGGTGACCACCCCGTTTTTCCGGCACCCCGCGGCGACGGCCACCGCGGTCTCCACCCTGTACGACCTCACCGGCGGCCGGACGATGCTGGCGCTGGGCAACGGCGGCAGCGTCCGGCGGATCGTCGGTCGCTCCCCGGTCGCCACGCCGCACGAGCTGCGCGACTACCTGACGGCCGTACAGGCGATCCTGAAGGGCGAGTCGGCGCACGTCGACGGCTTCGACACGGAGCCGCTGACCCGTACCCGGCAGATGCCGGTTTTCGTCGCCGCCGACTACCCGACGACGCTGCGGCTCGCCGGCGAACTCGCCGACGGCGTGGTGACCACCGTCGGCATGTCGGTGGAGCGGGTGGCGCGCAAGGTGGCGGTGGTCCGGGAGGCGGCCGAGAAGGCCGGCCGGGACCCGGCGGCGGTGCAGGTGTGGGGCTTCAGCTTCATCTCGGTGCGGGCCACCCGGGCGGAGGCGAACGCCGAGATCGGCGCCGCGCTCGCCTCGGACGTCGCGCTGCGGCTCAAGAGCCCGCACATGCGCTCGCAGGTGCCGGCTGACCTGCTGCCCGCCGTCGAGGAGATGGAGCGCCGCTACGACGTGTGGGACCACACGGTCGGCGGGAAGAACGCGCAGCTGTTGGAGGAGTTGGGCCTGGTCGACCTGGCGCTGGGGATGACCGGGATCACCGGCAGCGTGGCCGAGGTGTCGGCGCACCTGCCGCTGCTGGAGGAGGCCGGCATCTCCGGCGTCTTCGCGGCACTGCCGCCGCTGGCCGACCCGCTGGGTACCCTGCGCGGGCTGCGCTCGGCTGCCGGTTGACCCCGCCGGCACCCGGATCGGGCACCGTTGCGTCGGCAGCGGTGCCCGATCCGTTCCGGTGGTGCTTGCTACTCCTGCCCGGGCCGGACGCGTAGCCCGAGCGTCGGCTGCATGGTCAGGTAGAGCCCGCCGACCGCGTTGGTCGGGTCGAGCGGGGACTGCTTCATCTCGTGCACCCGGTTGAGGTTGTTCAGCGGGTTCGGGTCGCCGCTGTCGGCGCCCTGGAGGTGCTGCTGCACCAACTGGTAGGCGCTCTCGGCGTCGTTGAGGTCGGCGACGCCGGTGATGATCCGGTCGAACGCGGCCTGCACGTTGAGCCGGTCCCGCTCGTCGGCGGTGAGCCGCTGGGCGTTGTAGAAGTGGTAGTCCTTGCCCCGGTAGCTGTCATAGAAGACCGACACCAGCACGAGCAGGCGCTCGTAGGCGTGCCGGTAGACGGTCTCGTAGAACCCCCAGGCGTCCTTCTCGCCGACCTCGCCGCGCAGCACGCTGCTCACGCTGGCCGCGGCGAGCATGCCGCTGTAGGTGGCCAGGTGTACGCCGGTGGAGAGCAGCGGGTCGAGGAAACAGGCCGCGTCGCCGGCGAGCAGATAACCCGGCCCGGCGAAACTCTCCGCCACGTACGAGTAGTCCTGCTCGACCTTCATCTCGGTGACCTGCTCGGCGCCGTCGAGCATGGCCAGCACCGTCGGGCACTCGGCCAGCGCCTCGTCGTAGACGGCCTGGATGCCGCCGAGCCGCTGGCGGCTGTCGTTGAACAGGTCCCGGCCGGTGACCAGGCCGACGCTGAGCGTCCCGTCGTGCAGCGGGATGGCCCAGAACCAGCCGTTGGGCACCGAGCAGACGGCGATCGCGCCCTCCGGGCCCTTGCCCAGCGGCTTGGCGCCCTTCCAGTACGACCACGCGGCGACGTTGCGGAAGACCTCGTGGAACCGTCGGGTCTGCAGGTGTCGGGTGGCGAGTACGCCGCCGCGGCCGGACGCGTCGATCACGTGACCGAACTCGATCCGGCCAGCGACCTCGGGCTTCTTGGTCTCGAACCAGCGGGCCGCGACGGCCTGCTCACCATCGAACTCGATCTCCCGGACGCTCACCCCCTCGTGGACCTCGACCCCCAGCTCGCGGGCGTGGTCCAGCAGGATCTTGTCGAATTCGCTGCGGATGACCTGCCAGGCGTTGGTGTTGTCGCTGCCCTGCTCGGAGAAGGAGACCTGCCACTCCTCCTCGCCCCAGTGGAAGAAAGCGCCGCCCTTGGGCTGGAAGCCGTGTGCGCGCACCTTGTCCCAGACACCGAGCAGCTCGAAGATGGGGCGGCAGGACGGGAGGATCGACTCCCCGATGTGGTAGCGGGGGAACTGATCACGCTCGACGAGCGTCACCTGGAACCCCGCTTTGGCCAGGAGACCGGCTGTGGTGGCGCCGGCCGGGCCGCCGCCGATGACAAGGATCTGGGTGGATTCACGCATGTCGGTAGGGTGGCGATCCGGCGTCCAGCGGCGGTGGTGTACCGATCGACGGGCCGGCGTCAGCGGGTGCTGGCCGCGTCGCGGGCCAGCGGCCGGTCGGCGAAGGCATGCGCGTGTAGCCGTTCCTCGGCGGTCTGCTCGACGCCGGCCATGGTGCGGCATAGCAGTGGTGGTGCCCCTAGACGGGCGGACAGCCCCGCGCGGTGGATGCCGCGCGGGGCTGCCCGTGGTGGCCGTGTTCAGGAGACGCACGGCCCTTCGTAGGCACCGATGTTCGGGTTGGCGGTGGCGGAGACGGGGTTGCCGAAGTAGTCCCGGCCGCCGTTGTTCGCGATCGGCGTGCCTGTGTCGATGGCGGGCGAGTCGCACCGGAGCCGCAGGCCGGCCGGCTGCGGCCCCGGTGGGTTGACGAAGCGCGGGTCGGCGACGACGGCACCGTTGTCGCTGACCGTGTTCGGACCGATGTTGTGGTACAGGTTGTGCGAGTAGACGCCAGCGGGATCCTGGATGGTCGAGCCCTCGGCCCGGCCGGCGAAGATGTTGTTGGTGAAGGCGATCGAGGTGAACGGCGGCAGGGTGCCGACCATGTTCGCCGCGTTCGGGGCGTGCACCGTGTTGTTGTAGAACTTTGAGTTGGTCACCGCGTTGTCGCAGCCGGCCGCGATCACCGGAATGATGAAGCCACCCAGGTCGACGTCCTTGTCGTTCTCGCTGATGTTGTAGCGGATGATCGCGCCGTCGGAAAATGTGCCGGTGGGCGCGCAGTAGAGCACGAACGGCCCGTTGTTGTCGTGGCTGTAGTTGTACTGGTAGACGATGTCCTTCGTGGCGGCGTCGACGCTGAAGGAGAACGACGGTGGGAACGCGGCGCCGCCGGTGATCTCGTTGCGCTGCATGATGGTGCGGTCCGAGTTGTAGGCCAGCACTGCGGCGTGCGACTGGGTGGCGCGTAGCCCGAAGCCGGCTACCTTGTTGTCCTCGGTCAGGCCGTCGATGGTGTTCATCAGCAGGATGCCGTCACCGCCCAGGTTGGACAGTTGGTTGCCGGCGACCCGGACGTTGGTGATCGGGACGAAGCTGTTCTGGCCACCGGGGTAGAGGTCTCGCCTCGACCACAGCGACAGCGTGCCGATGCCGATGTTGTCCACCCCGGAGACCTGGTTGCACAGCACCTTGATGCCGTCGAAGCCGGTCGGCGTGGTGGTGCCCAGCGCCTCGAACAGGATGCCACCGCTGTTCTCCAGGGTCGGATCGAGGCAGTCGCAGCCGGGCACGTCGTGTACGTACACGTTCTCGATCAGGTAGGAGCGGCCGATCCCGTAGTTCTCCAGCTGCACGTAGATGCCGACCCGGGGGGTGCCGTCGGCCGGGCCCGGGTTGGTGATCTCCAGGTCCCGGATCTGCCAGCCCTGCACGTTGCGCAGCAGCACTGTGGCCCGACCACCGGTGCCGACGATCTTCGGTCGGGCGCCGCTGCCGTACGCGCCGAGCTTGATCGGCGATCCGGGGGTGCCCGAGCCCTTCGGCTGGAGCACCCCGGTGCAGGTGGTGCCGCGCCGCAGCGAGATCGAGTCGCCCGGCCGGTAGGTCACCTGGTTGACCCGGTTCAGCGACTTCCATGCCCTGTTCGGCGCGGTACCGGACGCGGCGTCGTTGCCGCCGACGCAGTCCACGTAGTACGCGGTTCCGCTCGTCGTCGCCTCGGCCGCCGTCGCCCCCATGGCGAGGGTGGCGACGCCGGTGACGGTTGCCATGAGGATCCGACCTCCGATGCGAGCCAGGGCCCGTAGGCCTGATCGGGAACGGTGTGACAGTTCGGTCATGGTTTCTCCAAGAAGGGACGTACCGTCCGGGCGGTCCCGCCCGGTGGTGGTCGGCTGTTGCAGAGCGTGATGCGGTGCTCTGGTTCGACGCTCGACAATCGATCTTGGAGAACGGGTTCAGTCGGGCCAGTGGTCGAGTTGCCACGCTGAGTCAGCGAAAGATAACTCATAGTCAGCACCAGTCGAGAACAGCTCGAGAAGGTGGGTCCGTTCCGCCGGTACGCACCCCGCCGCGACCGCCTCGACGAGGCCGACGAAGCCCGACAGATAGTCGGCAAAGCCGTCATGGGCCCGGAACTGCGCGACCCAGCGGGCATACCGTGGACCGCCAGCCGGGTGCCGGCGCAGCTCCTCGGAGATCGCCAAGTGGAACCAGGACATCGGCAGCAGGGCACCCACCGCGCCGGCGAACGACGTCGCTGGCGCGGCCAGCAGGAACGACGCGTACGCGTGCACGACCGGGTCCGGCGTCGTCGCCGGCGCGGCCGGGGCCCCGCCGACGGCCGTGGCCAGCAGCGCCAGCTCCTCTCGCAGCCGAGGCAGCGAGCCGAAGGTGGCGGTGGCCGCCGCCGACAGCAGTTCCCCGTGCGCGTCCCGCGGGGCCAGTGCGGCGCACCGGGACAGTGCCCGGGCGTACGCCGGCACCAGAAAGCGGGCGTCCTGCTCGGCGAAGTGCCACAGCACCGGCGCGGGCAGCGTCCCCGCCCGCAGCCCCCGCCAGAACGGGTGGGCGCGGACCCGGTCCAGCACCGGGGCGGCGACCCGCTCCAGCGCGGGCCGGACCGGCTCCCGCCCGGCGGGCGCCGCCGGGACCGTCCGGCCCGGGGACGCCTGCCGCACGGTGGTCACGACGACGACACCGCCGCCACCGGCCCGTTCCCGCTCACCGCGCCCAGCACGTCGGCCAGCACCCGGTCCGGGTCGTCCGCGCCCTCCGGGCTGCGCCAGGAGACGAACGCGTCCGGCCGGACCAGCACGGCGCCCCGCACCGAGATCCCGTACGCCTTGGTGAAGTTGCCGTCCGGGTCGGTGTGATCGCCGCCGGGCCCGATCCGTACCACCCGCAGCGGCACCCGCGCCGCCCGCGCCGCCCGCCCGGCGGCCTCCGCCCAGCCGGTGTCCTCGGTGGTGGTCAGCAGCACGAACTCCGACCAGAACAGGTCGATCGTCGACTGCCGCCCGGCCACGGTGCTCAGCCAGACGTGCGGTGCCCGGGTGCCGGGCTCGCCGGCTAGGGTCAGCGGCGCGGTCAGTACCGGCGGCGCGTCGTCGGCGACCACCACCCCGGAGCGGTAGCGGTAGCCGAGCGTGATGATGATGTCGTCGACCATCTGCGCCCTGATGGCGTCGTCGGCGTAGCCGTGCCGGATTCGGTTGCGCACCATCGCCTGCTCGGCCATCGCGCTGCCTACCGCGTGCCGCTCGGCGTGGTAGCTGTCCAGCAGGTCGTCGCCGGCCCAGCCGCGCATCACCGCAGCCAGCTTCCAGGCCAGGTTGTGCGCGTCGTGGATGCCGGTGTTCGCGCCGAACCCGCCGGCCGGCGGGTGTACGTGCGCGGCATCGCCGGCCAGGAAGACCCGGCCGACCCGGAACCGCTCGGCGACCAGCTGCGCGCCCTCCCACGGCACCTTGTCCATCACCTCGACCTGCATGTCGGCCTTGCCGGCGGCCTCCCGGACGATCGCCACGCAGCGCTCGTCGGTGAAGTCGGCCGGCGTCTCACCCCGGTCCGGGTGGTAGACCGGCGCGGCCAGCCACGGGTCGCAGCCGTGCAGCCGGGACAGCCCGGTCATGGTGCCACCCACGGTCGCGTAGCAGAGGATGAACGGCCGGTCGGCGAGGATCCGCTCCAGCTCCGGCGCACGGAAGTAGATGCTCAGTGCGTTGAAGACCGTGCCCAGGCCGGTCCGGTCGACGCCGAGCAGCCCGCGCACGGTGCTGCTCGCCCCGTCCGCGCCGACCAGGTAGCGCGCCCGGATGGTGCGCAGCGCGCCGGTGCCGATGTCCTCCAGCGTCGCGGTGACGCCCTCGTCGTCCTGCTCGACGGCGACCAGGCGCTGCCCGAACTCCACCGTCGCGCCGGCCTCCACCGCCTTCTCGGTGAGCACCACCTCGTAGCGGTCCTGGCCGCAGCCCATCACCCGCTCCGGGCTGATTTCCGGGCCGTCCAGTGACGGCGCCTCGAGTACCACCGCGTCGTCGATCTCGGAGTAGGTGTTGACCCGCAGGATGCCGCCCTCGAAGAACCGGTGCGAGTCACCGATCTCCAGCGCCCGGATCTCCTTGCCGATCCCGGCCGCGCGGAACAGCTCCATCGTGCGCGCCTGCAACCCCGGCGCGCGGGGCAGCCGGGAGGTGGCGGAGCGCTTCTCCACGACCGTGGCCCGGATGCCGTGCCGGCCGAGGAACAGGGCGGCTGACAGGCCGACCGGCCCCGCGCCCACCACGAGTACGGGCACGTTCTCGTCGGACATCAGGAAACCTTCTCTGTAGTGGCCCGGTTGGCGGCGGCCTCGACGAGGCCCTTGATCCGATCCATCTGGATCAAGGTGTTGCGGTTCAGGTGCGCGCTCATCACGTCGTCGTTCGCGGGTGCCTGCGGCTTCATGTGAAAGTCCTGCACCCAGCGCATCCGCACGCCCCCCTTGACCTCCTCGTAGGTCCAGTGGATGTTCATGAACTCGAACGGCCCGGTTTCGATCCGGTGCGCGCGTACCTCCCGCCTGTCGGGGTCGGCGGTGCGCTGCGACACCCAGCTCCACACGGTGCCGTCCTCGTCGGGGTGCATGGTGAGCCGGAAGGTGACCGTGTTTCCGTCGCGTTCCAGCACGTCCGCCGAGGCGTACTCACTGAACAGCTGTGGCCACGACGGCACGTCGTTGGTCATCTCCCACACCAGGTGCATCGGCGCGTTGATGACAATCGCGTTGTCGGTGTGTCCTGCCATGACGCTCTACTCCTCACTCCAGGCCGGCCGTGACGACGGCCGCCGCGTTGAAACCGCCATGCCCCCGGGCCACCACCAGGACGGTCCGTATTCGCGCCTCCCGGGGTGTGTCCGGAACCAGGTCCAGGTCGTAGCCGGCCACCGGTGCGGTCACCCCCACCGTCGGCGGGACGACCTGGTCGCGGATCGCGAGCAGGGCGGTGGCGAGGTCCAGTGCGGCCCCACCGGCATAGAGCCGGCCGGTCATCGTCTTGGGTGCGGTGACCGGCACGCCCGCCGGTCCGAACACCTCCCGGATGGCCTTCGCCTCGGCGGCGTCCCGCTCGGGCACGCCGACCGCGTCGGCGAAGACCACGTCGACCTCGTCCGGCCGCCGGCCGGCGTCGACCAGGGCCAGCTCGATCGCCCGGCGCAGGCCCGGCTCCCGGCCGGAGCCCGGCGGCGGGTCGAAGGTGGCCGCGTGTCCTGCGATCACCCCGTAGACCCGCGGTACCGCCCGGGCCCGCGCCGACTCGGCGTCCTCCACGACCAGCATCGCCCCGCCCTCACCCGGCACGTAACCGGCGGCGTCGGCGTCGAACGGCAGGTAGGCCCGGCGCGGATCGGTGCGGGTGCTGAGCGCGCCGGTGCTCAGCTGCGCGGTCAGTCCGTACGGGCAGAGCGAGGCGTCGGTGCCCCCGGTGACCACCAGTCGGGTGCCCTGCTGGATGAGCTGGCGGGCCTGGCCCGCGGCGTCCAGCGCCCCGGCCTGCTCCGAGCAGATCACCCCGCACGGTCCGCGCATCCCGTGCCGGATCGAGATCTGCCCGGTGGTGGCCGCGTAGAACCAGGCGATCGACTGGTACGCCCCGACCCAGGACGGACCCTTGGTCCACAATCGCTCGATCTCGTGCTGGCCGAACTCGGTGCCGCCCGAGGAACTGGCGGTCACCACGGCCTTCTCGTACTCGCCGTAGTCGGCACCGTCGGCGTCGGCGTCGGCGAGCGCCCAGGCCGCCGCGGTCAGCCCCAGGTGGGTCCAGTGGTCGGTCTGCGGGATCAGCCGGTTCGGCACGTGCGCGGTGGCGGTGAAATCGGAGACCTCACCGGCCACCCGTACCGGGTAGCCGGCCGGATCGAAGCGGGTGATCGTGCCCAGCCCGCTCCGCCCGGCCAGCGTCGCGGCCCAGTACGCCTCGGTGCCCAGGCCGTTGGGGGCGGTGATCCCGATGCCGGTCACCACGGCGGCGCGGCTCACGAGCCGGCCCCCCGGTCCCGGGTGATCACCATGGCCGTCTGGAATCCACCGAACCCGCTGCCCACGCTCAGCACCCCGTCGACGCGGTGCTCCCGCGCGGTCAGCGGCACGTAGTCGAGGTCGCACTCGGGATCCCGGTGGTGCAAATTCGCCGTCGGGGGGACGATCTGGTGCTCGATCGCCAGCGCGCAGGCCGCCACCTCGATCGAGCCGATGGCGCCCAGCGAGTGCCCGATCATCGACTTGATCGAGCTGACCGGGATCTGGTAGGCCCGGTCCCGCAGCGCCCGCTTCAGCGCCGCCGTCTCGTGCCGGTCGTTCTGCCGGGTGCCCGAGCCGTGCGCGTTGACGTAGTCGATGTCGCCCGGGTCGACCCGGGCGGCGTCCATCGCCTGCCGGATCGCCTCGGCCATCTCCCGGCCGTCCGGCTTCAGGCCGGTCATGTGGTACGCGTTGCTGCGGCTGGCGTACCCGGCGATCTCGGCGTAGATGTGCGCGCCACGGCGCCGGGCCGCCTCGCGCTCCTCCAGCACCATCACCGCCGCGCCCTCGCCGAGCACGAAGCCGCGCCGCTGCGCGTCGAACGGACGCGAGGCGTGCGCTGGATCGTCGTTGTCCGGCGAGGTCGCCTTGATCGCGTCGAAGCAGGCCGAGGTGATCGGTGAGATCGGCGCGTCGGTGGCACCGGCCACCACCACGTCGGCCCGGCCCGACCAGATCAGGTTGCTGCCGTTACCGACCGCGTCCAGCCCGGCCGTGCAGCCGGTGGAGATCAGCCCCACCGGCCCCTCGGCGCCCGCCGCCCAGGCCACCTCGGCCGCCATCGTGCTCGGCACCATGTAGCCGTAGAGCTGCGGCACCGCGTACGCGGGGTCGACGTGCCAGCGTTTGCCGGCGTCGCTGACCACCACGTACTCCTCCTCGAGGCCGGTGGTGCCGCCGACCGCGCTGCCGATGCTGACCCCGATCCGCTCCGGCGGCACGTCGCCGGGCTCCAGCCCGCTGTCGACCAGCGCCTCGCGCGCCGAGACGACGGCGAACTGCGCCGCGCGGTCCATCCGGCGGGTCTCCTGTGGGCTGAGCCCTTGCACCGCCGGGTCGAAGTCACACTCGGCGGCGATCCGGGACCGGAAGTTCGTGGCGTCGAAGAGCGTGATCCGCCGGGTGGCGGTCCGCCCGGCGGTGAGTAGCTCCCAGTAGGCCTTGGTGCCGATGCCGCCCGGCGCGACGACGCCGATGCCGGTCACCACCACCCGCCGCTGTCCGGTCATCGGCGGGGTGCTCCCACGTCGGGCTGGCTCATGCCCTCCCCGCCGGCCGGCAGCTGCTCGGTGTCGACGTGGCCCAGCTCCGGGCGTGGCGCCAGCGGCGCCAGGTGGAACACGGCCCGCACCTCGGTGTCACTGTCGTTCCACACCCGGTGCCGGGCGCCGATGGGCACCATGAAGCCCGCCCCGGCGGAGACCTCGAAGACGCCGACCTCCTCGACGCGCGCGACGAGGGTGCCCTCGACGACGAAGACGAACTCCTCCGAGTAAGGGTGGTAGTGCTCGGTGACGTACTCGCCGGGCCGCAACGTCAGGGTGCCCATGAACCCGGAGGTCGACCCGACGGTCTTCGGGCTGAGCACGACCCGGATGTCACCGCCGCGCCGCCGGTTCGCCGCCACCTCGGCGGCGGCGACCACAGGTGCGGTGGCGGGTGCTTTCACGGTCTCGCTCACTTGTCTGCCTCCCACACGTAGAAGGGGCTGGCCATCGCGTCCTTCGGCTCTTTCCAGTTCGGGTCGTACGGCCGGATGTGGTGCG
The DNA here is from genome assembly GCF_033804645.1 of Micromonospora sp. RTGN7. Classification (NCBI taxonomy): domain Bacteria; kingdom Bacillati; phylum Actinomycetota; class Actinomycetes; order Micromonosporales; family Micromonosporaceae; genus Micromonospora; species Micromonospora sp. RTGN7. The sequence goes on from NZ_JAPZLF010000002.1 coordinate 317,271, forward strand.
ACAGCTCCTCGTTGATCTGCCCGTACAGCGGGTGCGAACGAGCTTGGTAGAGGCGGGGCGAGATGTTCTCGTCGGCCTCGACGAGGTGGAAGTACAGCTCGTGGAAACGGAAGAGGGTGCGACGCGAGACACCGATCATCCGCGGCAGATCACTGGCGTCTGACTTGGCGAATATCTCGGCGACGTCGTCTGCTCTCTCCGGCGCCATCCGGGCGACGATCAGCGTGCGATGCACTTCGGGGCCCCTCTCGGTCGGGTACGCGGCACATGATGTGGGCCCCGGATATCCGCCCGGTCGAAGGCCGCTCGACGCGCAACCGGTCGCCGGCGAACTCGGGATAGCCCTAGTGGCACCGGTCGCGCGGGCCGCCGATAGTGGCACTGGTGGTCGCTCACTCCTATTCCGGAGGCCGCTTTGTCGAATACTGACCAGGCCCGGCGGAACCCGTCCGGGCGGGACGAGCAACAGCGCGTCGTCGTCACCGGCTTCGGCGTCGTCTCGAGCATCGGGTCCGGGCGGGACGGCTTCCTCGCCGGCCTGCGGGAGGGCCGCTGTGGGGCCAAGCCGATCAGCCGGTGGGACGCCAGTGGCTTCCCGTATTACCAGGCCTGCGAGGTCCTCGACTTCGAGCCCGGTGCCGTGCTGGAGCGGGTCGAGCCGAAGGAGACCGGTCGGGTCGCCGGGCTCGCCGCGGCCGCCGCCCGGATGGCGATGGACGACGCCGGCTTCGTGCTGGCGCAGGCCCGTGCCGAGACCGGGCTGATCGCCATCGGCACCACCTGCGGCGAGTCGTTGGAGCTCGACGGGGTGGCCGAGGCCGAGCTGCGGGCCGAGTCGGTGCGGCTGTCCGGGGAGACGGCGCGGCTGCTGTCGCCCGGCCGCCTCGCCGCGACTGCCGCCGCCGAGCTGGACCTGCGCGACGTCGAGACGCTGACCATCCCGACCGCCTGTGCGGCGGGCAACTACGCGGTCGCCTACGGCCTGGACGCGATCCGGGCCGGCGAGGCCGACTTCGCGCTCTGCGGCGGTGCGGACGCGGTCAACCGGATGGCCTTCTCCGGCTTCTTCCGGATGGGGGCGATGGCGCAGGAGCGCTGCCGGCCGTTCGACCGGGACCGGGACGGCACGATGTGGGGCGAGGGCGCGGCGGTGGTGGTGCTGGAGAGCCTCGCGCACGCCCGCCGCCGGGGCGCCACCATCCACGCCGAGGTGCTCGGGTTCCAGCTCAACTGCGACGCCGACCACCCGACCGCGCCGGTCGGGCAGCGGGTCGCCGAGTGCATCGCCGGCGCCCTGGCCGACAGCGCGGTCGACCCCGCGGAGCTGGACGTGGTCTTCGCCCACGCCACCGGCACCAAGGCGAGCGACCCGATGGAGGTCAAGGCGCTGCGCGACGTGTTCGGTGAGCGGGAGCTGCCGCCGGTGGTCGGGCTGAAGTCGATGATCGGGCACACCATGGGCGCGGCCGGCGCGCACACCTGCATCGCGGCGATGCTGGCCATGCGGCACGGCTTCCTGCCGCCCACGGTGAACTTCCGCGAGGCCGACCCGGACTGCGTGATCGACTGTGTGCCGAACACCTCCCGGCCGGCCGAGGTGCGCACCGTCATGGTCAACTCGCTGGGCTTCGGCGGCAACAACGCCGCGGTCGTCCTGCGCCGATTCGACGAGCAGACGCCGGGCTCGACCCCGGCTCGAGGAGCGGTCCGATGAGCGTGGTCATTTCGGGGATGGCGGTGGTGTCCTGCCTCGGCACCGACACCGGGGACTTCACCGCCGGCCTGCCGGCCGGCCGAACCCCCGGCGAGCCGGCAGCGCTGGCGCGGGTGTCCGAACAGGACGACGAGGCTTTCGCCACCAGCCGGCGGGTCCGGCTGCGGGAGCGCTCTTCGGTGCTGGCGGTGGGAACGGTCACCAAGCTGCTGGCTGGGCTGGACCTGTCGGCGTCGCCGCCGGCCCGGCGCGGCATCGTGCTCGGCAGCGCCATGGCCAGCATCGACTCGTACATGATCGTGTCGAAGGGCTCGCTCTCCGGCGCCAAGCCGTACTTCGTCGACCACAACCGGATGCCGCCGGGGATCATGAACTACACCAGCGGCCAGGCCGCGGTGAAGTTCGACCTGCACGGCCCGAACGTGACCGTGACGGCCGGCCGGGCCAGCGGACTGACCGCGCTGACCTGCGGCCGGCGCCTGGTCGCGGCGGGCCGGGCCGACATCATGCTCGCCGGCGCCTTCGAGGAGGTGACCGAGCGCCGGCTGCGGATCGAGGCGGCGGCCGGGCGGTCGGCCGACGGCATCGCGGCGGGCGAGGGTGCCTGCGTCTTCGCGCTGGAGACCGCGGACTCGGCGCGCCGCGCCGACCGGCCGGTGCTCGCCGAGCTGCTGGCGACCACGGCCGGGTACTTCGCCACCGAGGCGGAGGCGGGGGCCACCCTGACCCGGACCGTCGAGCGGGCGCTGCGTCAGGCCGGCGTGACGCCCGCCGAGATCCGTACCGTGGTCCGCGGCACCCCGGGCCCCGGCCGGCTCGCCGGGCAGGAGAGCACGGTGCTGGCGGCGCTCGCGCCGGACGCCCGGATCGTCGACCCGGCGTCGGTGGTCGGCGACACCTGGGGGGCGTCCTCGGCCTTCGGCGTCGCCGCTGCCGTGGCCGTACCCGAGGGCGGGCTCACCCTGGTCACCTCGATCGACCCCGACGGGCAGGTGGCGGCCTGCCTGGTCCGCCCGCCGGCCGCCAGCCCGGGCGACTCCTGACGCTGTGGCCGGCGGATCGGCCCTCGGTCAGTGCAGGACGAGCAGGTCGAGGGCGTCCCCGACCGGGCCGGTGGCGCTCTCCGCCGCCTCGTGCAGCCGGGCGGGGCCGGTCAGGACAGGGCCAGCGGCGCGGTCGTGCAGGACCCGGACGATTGCCTCGGCCCGGCTGGTCACGCCGAGCTTCTTGAAGATCCGGGTCAGGTGGAACTCCACAGTGCTGCGGGAGATCCGGAGCTCGCGGGCGATCCGGTCGTTGCTGAGCCCGGCGCACAACGCCCGCAGCAGTTGCTCCTCGCGCACGGTGAGCCCGGCCGGCCCTCGCGCCTCGGGCCTCCCCGCCAGCGCGCCGCCCCGGGCCGGCACCGGCCGCCCGACACTCGACGGGTCGGCTTGGCCGCGGGTGGCGTGGCCCACGGGCGAGGGCTGGCAGATCCGGAAGCCCCGGTCGCCGAGCCGGAGCGCGGCGATCAGCTCGCCCGGCCGGACCCGACCGGCGACGTACACGTCGCAGCCGGTCCCGGCCGGCCAGTGCTTACCCGGGTCGACCACGGCGACCCGCAGTGCGGGGGAGCGGGCGCGGAGGCCGGTGGCGAGGGCCAGCACCGGGCCGGCGCCGTCCGGTCCCGGGGCGGCCAGCAGCCAGTCGATCGGTGACGTACGCGCCTCGGCGGCGTCCACCACGACGACCGCCGCCGCCAGCGCCGCGACGTCCCCGGCCGGCCAGCCGCCGGCCAGCACGACCCGCCCGACCGGCGCCGGTGGCTCAGGCATCCACCCCGGCCGTCCCGCCGTGCAGCTTCACCAGGCCGATCACCGCTTCGAGATCGGTCATCTCGGCCAGCGCCGCGTCCGGGATGCGCACATCCATGTCCTGCTCCACCCGAGCCAGGATGTCGATCACCAGCATGGAGTCCGCCCCGTAGTCGTTGACGAAGCTGCCGGTGCGGGTCAGCTCGCCGGGCTCGATCTCCAGCGACTCGGTGACGATTTCCACCAGTTGGTCGAGCCACTGCTCCTCGTCGCCGCCCGCGGCCACCGGAGCCGCCTCGGCGACGCCGGTGGCCGTCCCGGCCGGTACCGGCGTCACAGCAGCCGGCAGGGTGACCGGGCTGCCGTCGCGCACCGGTGGCGTGCTGTCGAGGGCCTGCCGGATCAGCTCGGCCGCCTGCCGGTTGCCGTGGTCGGTGAAGTGGACGGTGTCGGCGAACGAGTCGCCCTCGAAGCGGTCGGCGGCCAGGTTGACGAAGGTCACGCCCAGCTCGGCGCAGCCCTTGGCGAACAGTTCCGCGTACGCGTCCCAGTGCTCCTCGACCGCGCTGTGCAGCATTCCGAAGACCGGCGCGGAGAAGTCGTACCGGGCCTGCTCCTCGGGGGTGACCCGGCGGGTCCGGGTGGAGGCGAGCGGCTGGAGGCAGAACACGATGCGCGCGTCGTCACGGGCCGCCCGGGCGAGCACGGCCAGGTCTCGCAGCCGCCGTTGCGCCGCGACCGCCGTCCGGGACCCCACCTCGGCGAGGTCGAAGGCCGGCTCGGTGCGCCGGGGCCGGCGCTGCTGCTCCAGGTCGGGCACCGGCTTGCCGGCGGCCAGGGTGGCCAGGTCGAACATCGGGACGTGGGTGAGCTCGTCGAAGGTGCGCTCGTACGACACGGTGCCGAACCGGCCGGCCGGGCTGAGCGAGCCGATCAGGTTGACGAAGTCCGGTCCGCCGCCGACGACCGTGATGGTCGACGCGGCGTGCAGGAACGGCACCGCGACCACCAGTTCCTGCAGCGACACCGCCGCGCAGAGCCCGAGGTTGAGCTGCCGGGTGCCGGTCAGGTGGGCCAGTTGAGAGGCCATCGTCGTCGAATCGTTGCTCGCCGCCAGCGAGAACGCCACCGAGTTGCCGAGCAGAATGCCACCACCGCCGGCCGCCAGCCACCGCTCGGAGTCGACGGTGCCGAACGGCGAGTCGGAGAGGCGGAAGCTCTCCTCGTCGGTGTTGATCGCCTCGGTCCGCAGCCCGGGCGCCAGGGTGAACCCGAGGAACGGGTGCAGGTAGAGGTCGATGCCGTGGCGTTCGAGCAGCATGCCGCCCCGATGCCGGCGGGCGAAGGTGTCGTGGTCGAACTGCGGGGTGCTCTTCATGGTCGCTCCCGGCGCGTCGTCGGGTCTCGGTCGGTGCCTCAAGACCTTCACCGTGCCGATTGGAGCGCGGCTCGCAGGCCGGTCGAACCGGGCCGGTCAGCCCCGCGCCGGGGCGAGTAGTGCGGCCAGGTCGTCCACCAGCCGCGCCGGGGTGGGCTGGCTGGCTGCCTCGTCGCGCAGCCGGACCGCGGCGGCCCGGTACGCCGGGTCGTCGAGCAGGGCGGTCAGCCCGGCCACCAGCGCGGCCGGCTCGACCAGCGGGGCGGGCACCACCACCCCGGCGCCCGCCGCGGCGACCCGGTCGGCGTGCCGGACGTGGTCCGGTAGCCGGGGCACGAGCAGCTGGGGCAGACCGTGGGTGACGGCGGTGAGCAGCGTGCCGGCGCCGCCGTGCCCGATCACCGCGTCGCACTCGGGCAACAGCAGGTGCAGGGGCGAGGAGAGCACGGTCACGTCGTCCGGGACGGTGCCGAGCAGGGCGCGCTGCTCCGGCGCGACCGCCACCACCAGGTCGATGCCGGTGCCGTGCAGCGCCCGGACCACGTCGCCGGCGAGGAAGAGCGAGGGGTCGAGCCGGCCAGGGGTGGTGCCCCAGGTGACGCAGACCCGGGCCCGTCCGGCCGGCTGCGGCAGCGTGGGCGGCAGCGCGCCGGGGCCGTTGAACGGCAGCGGGCGTACCGGCAGCCGGCGTGACGCCACCGGCACCTGGAGACCGGCTGGGTACGGGTCGATGGTGGCCACCCCGAAGGCGTCGACCGGTCCGACGCCGTGCCGCTCGGCCAGCGGTGCGAGCACGCCGGGCAGGAACCGGCCGGCTGCGCTCATCAGGTCGGTGCCGTAGAGGTGGCGAACCGCCGGGATCCCGGCCACGGCGGCGGCGAGCGGCCCGGCGAAGGCGGTCGGGTCGCTGACCACCAGGTCGGCGCCCCAGCGGTGGGCGAGGTCGGCCAGGTCACCGGTCATCGTCTCGGCGAGCTGGGAGAGCAGGTTCAGTACCCGGGGGCCGCCGCCGTCGGCGCCGGGCGGGGTGAAGACAACGTCCCGAAAGACCTGTTCGGCGTCCACGTCGCGGCCCACCACGGCGGCGGGCAGGCCGGTACGGGTGATCGTGTCGCTAAGCGCCGGCTGGCTGGCGACAAGGACCTCGTGCCCGGCGGCCCGACAGGCCCAGGCGACCGGGACCATGGCGTACAGGTGGGAGGGCCAGGCCCAGCAGGTGAAGAGAATCCGCATCGGGTCACTGGACCAGCACCGGCTGACCGGTGGCTCCACGACCGCTCAACGACGGCCGGACTCGAGCCGGATTCGAGCCGGCGAACCCGGGGCGCGGGCCGGCCCCGGCGTTCCGCAAGCGAACGACCAGCGCGCTGCGCTCTGGTGGACGCCGACAGCTTCCGCCGACTGAGGGTGCAGACATGGATCTTGGCATCGGCCTGCCGACGATGATTCCCGGGCTGCCCGGCGAGGACCTGCTCGCCTCGGCGGTCCGGGCGGAGGAGCGGGGTTTCGCCTCGCTCGGCGTGCTCGACCGCCTGATGTACGACGGCTACGAGCCGCTGGTCACGCTCGCCGCGGCGGCGGGCGCCACCCGCCGGATCCGGCTGACCACCACCATCCTGATCGCCGCCTACCGCTCGGATCGGTCCGTGCTGGCCAAGCAACTGTCCAGCATCGACCGGCTCAGCGGCGGGCGGCTGGTGGTCGGCGTGGCGGCGGGCGGGCGGCCGGACGACTTCGAGGCCTGCGACACGCCGTACGAGAACCGGGGTCGTCGCCTGGATGACCTGCTGGATGACCTGCGGCGGACGTGGGCCGGCGGGCCGGACCCGCTCAATCCGGGACCCAGCCGCCGCGACGGGGGCCCGCCCCTGCTGGTCGGCGGGCACACGCCGCAGGCGATGCGGCGGGCCGCCCGGTTCGCCTCAGGCTGGATCGCCGGAGGTAGTTCGGCATCGAGCTACGGCGACCTGGCGGACCGGGCGCGACAGGCCTGGCGGGATGCGGGCCGGACGGACCGGCCGCGGTTGGTGGCGATCGCGAACGTGGCGTTGGGCGGCGACGCGTCCCAACGTGCCGAGCGGTTCCTGCTGGAGTACTACGGCTTTCTCGGCTGGAAGGCCGAGATCGCGGTCAAGGGCCTGATCACCGAGGCCGACCAACTGCGGGAGTTCGTCGACGGATACCGCGCGGTGGGCTGCGACGAGCTGATCCTGTTCCCGTGCGTCGGGGAGCCGGGGCAGGTCGAGGAGATTGCCCGGGTGGTACTGCCGTGAGCGCGCTGTCGCGGGTGCTCTCGGTCCTGGTGCTGGTCGGCAGCGGCACCGTGGCCGGCGTGTTGTTCGGGGTGGCGCTGAGCACGGTGCCGGCGCTCGCGACGATGTCGCCGGGGCGGTACGTCGCCACCCACACCCTGCTGGGCCGCAACTGGGACCCGACGATGCCGGTGATCGTGCTGAGCAGCACGCTGCTCAGCGTCTGGCTGGCCGTCGTGGCCCCCGCCGGGGCCGCCCGCACCCTGCTGGTGGTCGTGGCGGTGGCGCTGCTCGGCGTCTCGGTGGTGTCGCACTTCCGCAACGTGCCGATCAACCGCCGGGTGCACCGGATTGATCCGGCCGCGATTCCGGTGGATTGGTCCGATCCGCGGCCGACGTGGCGGCGCTGGCATCTGTTGCGGACGGCGCTGGCGCTGGTCGCGTTGGTGTCGGCGAGCGTCGCCGTCACCCTGATGGGTTGATTTGATCTGCCACTCAAGAAGAATGGACTTCTTGCGATTGGTGGAAGATTCATCTAATCGACATACACCGATCTTGAACGTTCAATCTTTCGAGTGGTCTTCTAGCGGTGGGCCATAGCTTCAGCGCCGTCGGGTGACCGGACATCTTGGGGGAGATCAGATGAAGATCGCGTCTGTCGGCGCGCACCATTTCCGCCTGCTCGGACCACTGACCGTGCTGCACGACGGGCGCGACATCACCCCCACCGCACCAAAGATCCGGCAGGTGCTGGCCTTTCTGCTGGCCCGCCGAAACTATCTCGTGCAGGTGACCGAGTTGATCGACGAGCTGTGGGGGGATCGCCCGCCGGAGAGCGCGCTCACCACCCTGCAGACCTACATCTACAAACTCCGCAAGGACGTGGTCGATCAGAACGGCCTGGGCCGGGTGCACACCCGGCCCTCGGGCTACCTGCTGGAGATCGAAGAGGAGACGATCGACGCGTACGACTTCGACGCGCTGTCGTCCGCCGGTCGGTCCGCGCTCGAGCGGGACGAGCCCGAGCGGGCCTCCGAGCTGCTCACCCGGGCGCTCGGGCTCTGGCACGGGCAGGCCCTGGCCGGGGTCGTGGCCGGCGACATCCTCTCCGCGTACGTGACCCGGCTCGAGGAGGAGCGGCTGCGCACGCTGGAGTCGCGTATCGAGGCCGACATGCTGCTCGGCCACCACCAGCGGCTGATCAGCGAACTCAAGATGCTCACCTTCACATATTCGCTGCACGAGCGGTTCTACTCCGCGCTGATGACCGCGCTGTACCGCTCCGGACGCCGACACGAGGCGCTGGAGGCGTACCGGCGGCTGCGGGCGGTGTTCACCAAGGAACTCGGGCTCGAACCGTCGCCGGCCGTGCAGCGGCTGCACCAGTCGCTGCTGTCGGCCGACACCGGCGACGCCGACGAGCCAGTCGACGCCGCCGGGCCGGCCGCCGCGCCGCTGACGGTGGTGGTCGAACGGTCGTACGCGCCGCTGCCGGTGATGCCGGCGCAGCTCCCGCCGGACCTGCCCGACTTCACCGGGCGCCCGGCGACCCTCGCCCACGTGCGCCGGATGATCACCACCGAGGAGGAGGACCGCACGACCGCCCGGGTGGTGTCGATATGCGGCATGCCCGGGGTCGGCAAGACCACCCTGGCGCTGCGGGCCGGGCACCTCGAGCGGTCCCGGTTCCCGGACGGCCAGCTCTTCGCCGACCTGCGCGGCGCGACCACCCGCCCGGCCTCGCCGAGCGACGTGCTCGCCGGCTTCCTGCGGGCGGCCGGCTTTCCGGAGCACCAGATTCCCGGTGCCGACGACGCCGGGGAGCGGGGCAAGATGTGGCGTACCTGGACCCACAACCGCCGGGTGCTGATCGTGCTCGACGACGCCGACGCGGCCCACCAGGTGATGCCGCTGCTGCCGGCGTCCCCGACCTGCGCGGTGGTCATCACCAGCCGGTGCGGGCCACAGGGCGTGCCCGGGCCGCGCCCGATCGAGCTGGGCACGATGGACGTCGAGGAGGGCGTCGAGCTGCTCGGTCGGATCATCGGCGAGGACCGGGTGAAGGCCGAGAACGACCACGCCGAGGCGATCATCGAACTCAGCGGGCGGCTGCCGCTTGCGCTGCGTTCGGTGGGTACCCGGCTGATCGCCAACCCGACCTGGTCGCTGCGGAAGCTGGCCGCCCGGATCGCCTCCGGCGTCACCCCGATCGACGAGTTCCGGTTCGCCGAGATCGACGTACGGGCCCGCTACGACAGCAGCTACTCCCAGCTGGGCGTCGGCGAGCGCCGGGCACTGCGCCTGCTCAGCCTGCTGCCCGCGCAGGAGTTCACCGTCTCGACGGTGGCCGGGCTCCTCGGCGAGTCGCTCGACACGGTCGAGGCGCAGTTCAGCCGGCTGGTCGGCTGCCACCTGCTGGAGCTGAGCGCGCGGCGGGGGCGGGGCGACCCCCGCTATCGGCTGCACCGGCTGAGCCGGCTGTACGCCCGCGAGCAGCCTGACGACGCGCTGGAGGACATCGCCGGGTTGCGCCGCCCGCCGGCCTGAGCCAGCCGGTCCCGCGCCGATCCACCCGGTTCCGGGTGGATGCCACCGGGACCACCGCTTCCGTTGCCTGACGACCGGCCGGTGCGCCGGTGCGCCGGTGCCCGGACCTGGTCGGCCGGCGGCCCAGCGGCGGCTCGAGCCGAGCTCGACACCCGCGGGGAACAATCGCCGTCCATCCCCTCTCGCGACCCGTGGGCGCGAATCCCCAGGTTACTTGCCGGTGCCGGCGTTCGCCGGACGACCTGCCGGCCGCGGTCCGCCCACCACGGGCGGTCCAACCGGAGTCGAGCGTGGCCCGTCACCATCGGGGCCTCACCACCGCATTGCCACGGCGAACGGAGACCCAGTGAGCAACCACGAGGACCTGGCCTTCATCGGTCTCGGCGCGATGGGCGGCGGGATGGCCCGCGCACTGTGTACGGCCGGCTTTTCGATCACGGTGTTCAATCGGACCCGGTCCCGCGCCGAGCCGCTGGCCGCGGCGGGTGCCCGGGTGGTGAACTCCCCGGCGGAGGCGGCGGACGGCACTCGCGTCGTGGTGCTCAGCCTCAGCGACGAGCAGGCGGTCGAGGAGATCCTCTTTGGGCAGCTCGTCGGTCGGCTGCGCGCGGACGCCATCGTCGTGGACACCTCCACCGTCTCGCCGGCCTACGCGATCGAGGCGGGCCGGCGACTGGCCAAGGAGGGCGTCCGGCGGGTCGAGGCGTGCGTGCTCGGCAACCCGGCGATGGCCCAGTCCGGTGCGCTGCGGGTGTTCACCGCAGGCCGGGAGGAGGACGTCGCCGAGGTGCGCACGGTGCTCGACACGATCGGCCAGGAGGTCCGGCACGTCGGTGGCCCCGGCTCCGCATCCGCGCTGAAGCTCGCCTTCAACCTGATCCTCGGCAACCAGATCGCCGCGCTGGCCGAGGCGGTCCGGCTGACCGACGGCGCCGGCGTCGACCGCGACATGTTCCTCACTGCCCTGACCGCCTCCGGCTTCAGTTCACCGACCCTGGCCTTCCGCGCCGAGATGGTCCGCGGCCGGCGGTCCGAGCCGGCGCACTTCCGGCTCCGACTGATGCACAAGGATTTGGCCCTGGCGGTGTCGGAGGCTGCCGCGCGGGGCAACGAGCTGCCGGTCACGGCCGCAGCGGCGGCCCGGTTCGCCGAGGGGGTCCGGCATGGCGACGGCGACCGGGACGCGGTGGCGATCGTCGAGGCGCGCTAGCCGGCGGGCGGGCGACCAGGCTGCGCAGCCGGCGGGCCAGCCATCGAGCAGGACGACGACACGGTCTGGCTCAACCTCGACTTCCAGTCGACGGCGCTGGGCGGCTTGGACAGCCCTGGGTGGGGTGGGGGATGCGACGCGGGCGGGGGGGGCGGGGGGGGGGGTGCCGCGGGGGGGGGGCCGGGGGGGGGGCCCCCCCCCCCGCGGGTACGTGCGGTTCGGACGAACCGATCAGTTCAGCGGAGCAGATCGGCTCGACAGGTCAGGCGGTGAAGCGGATCCGGCGACGACGGGCGACGACGAAGAACACCGCGCCGGCCGCCAGTAGGGCCGCCTTGCCCACGGCGATGCCGCCGGCCGCCGGGCCGGCCGGCACAGCGCACAGGAATCACCCAGAATGATGTTATTGATTCGATATCATCGATGTGCGTTCGGTGATCGGGGCGTGACCCCGACAGTGGGCGCCGGTGTCTCCCGTGCCGCCGATCCGGTCGCGTAGCGTCGAGACATGAGCAGGAGCAGGCGGTGACCCGAATCGTGGCCGGGGCGCTCGGTGGCCGGCGGATCGCCGCGCCGCCCGGCGCCGGCACCCGACCCACCTCCGACCGGGTGCGGGAGGCGTTGTTCAGCGCCGTGCAGGCCCACGTCGACCTGGCCGGGGCGCGTTTCGCCGACCTGTACGCCGGTTCGGGCGCGGTCGGGCTGGAGGCGCTGTCCCGGGGAGCGGCGTACGTGCTGCTGGTCGAGTCCGACCCACGGGCCGCCCGGGTGGTCCGGGAGAACATCGCCGCGCTGCGGGCCACCCCCGCCGCCCGGCTGGTCACCGGGAAGGTCGCCACCGTGCTGGCCGCCGGTCCGGACGGTGGGCCGTACGACGTGGTCTTCGCCGACCCGCCGTACGCCGTGCCCGACACCGAGGTCGCCGCGATGCTGTCCGCGCTGGTCGGCGGTGGTTGGCTGGCGGCGGACGCCCTGGTGGTGGTGGAACGGTCCAGCCGGACCGGCCCGCTGCCCTGGGTGGAGGGCGTCACGGGCGAGCGTAGCCGTCGCTACGGCGAGACCATCCTTTGGTACGGTCGCCGTTCATGAGACGTGCGGTGTGTCCCGGCTCCTTCGACCCGGTCACCAATGGACACCTCGACATCATCGGGCGGGCCGCCCGACTCTTCGACGAGGTGATCGTCGGGGTGCTGGTGAACCAGTCCAAGAGCGGCCTGTTCACCGTCGAGGAGCGGATCGACATGCTCCGGGAGGTGACCTCCTCGTACGACAACGTGCGGGTCGCGTCCTTCCGTGGCCTGCTGGTCGACTTCTGCCGGGCCCAGCAGGCCAGCGTCCTGATCAAGGGTCTGCGGGCGGTCAGCGACTTCGACTACGAGCTTCAGATGGCCCAGATGAACATCGGCCTGGCCGGCGTGGAGACGCTGTTCATGCCCACCAACCCGCTCTACTCCTTCCTCTCCTCCAGCCTGGTCAAGGACGTGGCCAAGTGGGGCGGCGACATCTCCGCCCACGTCCCGGACCTGGTCCGCGAGGCACTCCAGGCCCGCCTAACCCCACCCCCACCCCCCTGACCCCCCAGACCCCCCTGACCCCCCACCCCCACCCCCACCCCCACCCCCCTCACCTGCGCGATCTTGCACTCGGGGCCCGGACGAACCGGGCGCTACGGGACAGTTCGAGGGCCGCGAGTGCAAGATCGGCGAGACCGGGGGTGGGGCGACCCGGGGTGGGGGTTTGCGGGCGACACGGCGGGTCGGGTGGGGCGGATCGGTGGGTGGTGGCCCGGGCGCGACATGATGGGTCGAGCGAGAACCCGGCCGTGGCCCGCATCATGTAGGTCGGCCGACGAACGACAGGAGTGAGGTACTGGTGGACCCGCTCGATCGCATCGACGAACTGATCGCCATCGTGGAGCAGGCCCGCTCCGTTCCGATGTCGCGGAACAACTGCATGGTCGACCGGGGTGAGATGATCGCCGTCCTCGACGAGCTGCGCGCCGAGTTCCCCGCCGACCTGCGCCGGGCTGCCGTCCTGCTCGAGGAGCGGGACAAGATCATGGAGGCCGGCAAGCGGGAGGCCGACCGGATCATCAGCGAGGGTGAGGCGGAACACGCCCGCCTGGTCTCGATGAACGAGATCACCGTCTCCGCCGAGCACGAGGGGGCTCGGATCATCGCCGAGGCCCGGGCCGAGACGCAGCGGCTGCGCGAGGAGGTCGACGACTACGTCGACACCGCCCTGGCGAACTTCGAGCAGTTCCTCACCCGGGCGCTCGCCTCGATCGAGCGTGGCCGGGACAAGATGCACGCCCTGCGGGAGATCGGCACCTTCGGTGGGGACGAGACGGATCGCCCGCTACCCTTCTGAACGGCACCTCAGCAGCCGACAGGCGGGTGCGGGCGGCGCCCCCGGTTCGACGGTCCGGTGGTCGCCCAGGTAACCTGCTTTGTCGGCCTCTCACCGGCCGGAGTCTGACTATGCCCAAACGCTCGCCTTCATCACTCAACCCCAGGGCGCCGCTGGTCCTCGACACGAGGGACCTGCCGCGTCGCCCTGGCGCGTTGCGTACGCATCGGCGGGTCGTCCCGGCACCGGCGGACCTCGGCGTGGAGTTGATCGGCGTGCCGGAGGGCGCGGACCTCGACCTCGATCTGAGGTTGCAGTCGGTGTCCGAGGGCGTGCTCGTCTCCGGGACCGTGAGTGGTCCCGTCAAGGGCGAGTGCGGGCGGTGCCTGCGCGAGATCGACGACTCGGTGGCCGTGAACGTCCAGGAGCTGTACGCGTACGAGGACAGCACCACGGACGCCACGACCGACGAGGACGAGGTGGGCCGGATGCAGGACGATCTGATCGACCTGGAGCCGGTGCTGCGGGACGCGGTGGTGCTCGTGCTGCCGACCAACCCGCTCTGCCGGGAGGACTGCCCAGGCCTGTGCCCCGAATGTGGGGTGCAGTGGGATGATCTGCCGGCCGACCACAGTCACCAGCAGATCGACCCGCGTTGGGCGAGCCTGTCGCAACTGAACCGTACAGAGGAGTAGGAACCGTGGCCGTCCCGAAGCGCAAGATGTCGCGCAGCAACACCCGGTCCCGCCGGGCGAACTGGAAGGCGGCCGTGGTGGCGACCGTGGCCTGCCCGCAGTGCAAGTCCCCGAAGCTGCCGCACACGGCATGCTCCGTCTGCGGCACGTACAACGGCCGCCAGGTCATCGAGGTCTGACCTGGACGCCGAGTGACGCCCCCGACTTCCGGTCGGGTGGCGCGCGCATCCTGGCGATCGCCCGGTGTCCCGGCTCCCGCCGTCGCCGGCCGGCCCGTTCCGGCCGGCGTCCCGACGGAGCCGGGCACCGTGCGGATCGCCGTTGACCTCCTCGGCGGGGACGATGCTCCCGCCGTCGTGGTTGACGGCGCTCTGCGGGCCCTGCGCGCCGACCCGGACTTACACCTTCTACTCGTCGGCCCCACCGAGGTCGCCGACGGGCTGATCGGTGCCCTCGATCCGGCGCAACGCGCCCGGGTCACGGTCCGGCCGGTGCGCTTCGCCGTCGGCATGGCCGACCACCCCGTGGCCGCCCGGGCGGACAGCACCGTGCGGGCGGCGGTCACCGCCGTCCGCGAGGGCATCGCCGACGCCGTGGTCTCCGCCGGAGCGACCGGCGCCACCGTCACGGCTGCCGCCCTCGGCCTCGGCCGGTGGCCGCACGTGCGGCGGCCGGCGCTGGCCGCCACCCTGCCGGCGGTCGCCGGCCCGGTGGTGCTGCTCGACGTCGGCGGCTCCCTGGAACCCGGCCCCGCCACCCTGGCCCGGCACGCCGTGCTCGGGACGGCCTACGCGGCTGTCGCGCACGCGGTGGTCGAGCCCCGGTTGGGGTTGCTCTCCGTCGGGACCGAGGGCGGCAAGGGGGACCGGCTGCGGCGCACCACCGACCCACTGCTCGCCGCCGCGACGCTGCCCCACGGTGCGCGCTACGTCGGCCTCGTCGAGGGGTACGACGTCACCTCCGGGGGGCCCGCCGACGTGGTGGTGACCGACGGCTTCACGGGCAATGTGCTGCTCAAGGCGATCGAGGGCGCGTACGCGATGGCCGGCGGGCCACCGGCGAGCGGCGGCGCGCCCCGGGCGGCCGCTCTGCTGGGGGTGGCTGGGACGGTCGTCGTCTGTCACGGCGCGGCCCGGGGGGGCGATGTCGCCTCCGGCATCGCGCTCGCCGCCCATCTGTGGCGCAGCCGGGTCACCGAGGAGGTCTCCGCGCTGCTCGACGGCGCCCCCGCAGCCCTCAGGGAGCAGGGGGAGAACGCCGACCACCTCACCGACACCGAGGTGGCCCTGTGATCACCCGTCCCGTCCCGCCCCGACCAGGCCGGGTGTCCCGCGCCGGCGCTCCGGGGAGTGGGTCGCGTGCGGCCCGCCCAGTCGCGAACGAAGAGGTAACCGCATCATGATCAACGACAAGCGGCGGCGTGCCCCCGTCGGCCACCTGGAGGCCGCCTTCGGGGTCTCGCTGGAACCGGAGCTGCTGGAGCGGGCACTGACCCACCGCTCGTACGCGTACGAGAACGGTGGTCTGCCCACCAACGAGCGGCTGGAGTTCCTCGGCGACTCGGTGCTCGGCGTGGTGATCACCACCGCGCTCTTCCGCAACCACCCCGACCTGCCTGAGGGGCAGCTCGCGAAGCTGCGGGCGAGCGTGGTGAACATGCGGGCGCTCGCCGACGTGGCGCGCGGGCTGGGCCCGGACGGGCTCGGCGCGTACCTGCTGCTGGGTAAGGGCGAGGAGAGCACCGGGGGCAGGGACAAGGCGAGTATCCTCGCCGACACCCTGGAGGCCCTGCTCGGTGCGATCTACCTCCAGTACGACCTGGACACCGCCACCATCGTGATCCGTCGGCTCTTCGATCCGCTGATGGCGGAGTCGGCCGGGCGTGGCGCGGCACTGGACTGGAAGACCAGCCTCCAGGAGCTCACCGCCGCGCTCGGGCTGGGCGTCCCGGAGTACCGGATCGAGGGCACCGGCCCCGACCACCTCAAGACGTTCACCGCCTGGGTGGTGGTCGCCGGCAACCGCTACGGCGGGGCGGAGGGGCGCAGCAAGAAGGAGGCCGAGCAGCGGGCTGCCGAGTCGGCCTGGCGGGAGCTGACCGCACAGGCCGGTCAGGAGCAGCCCGAGCAGGCCACCGCCGAAGCCGACGGCCCCGAGCGGGCCGCCGCCGAGCGGGGTGGCCCGGCGGAGTCGGCCGGGCTCGATGCACGGGCGGGGTCGGCGGCCGTCGCCCAGGTCGGGCCGGCCGAGTCGGACGGGATGAACGGGGCGGGCATCGTGAACCGGGCGGCGCTGGCCGTGGCCGACGGGGACCCGGCGGGCGCCGGGACGGCAGGCGAGGCGGGCCGTGCCTGAACTGCCCGAGGTCGAGACCGTCCGGCAGGGGCTGGTTCAGTGGGTCACCGGCCGAAGTATCGCCGCCGTCGAGGTGCGCCATCCGCGGGCGGTCCGCCGGCACCTGGCCGGGCCGGGGCACTTCGCCGACGTGCTGGCCGGGCGGACGGTGTGCGACGTGCGCCGGCGCGGCAAGTACCTGTGGCTGCCGCTGGACAGCGGCGACGCGATCGTCGGCCACCTCGGCATGTCCGGCCAACTGCTGCTCCAGCCGGCCTCGGCGGCCGACGAGCTGCACCTGCGGGTCCGGTTCCGGTTCGCCGACGACGGCCCCGAGCTGCGCTTCGTCGACCAGCGCACCTTCGGCGGGCTCTCGGTCTCCTGCGGCGGAGCCGAGCTGCCAGCCGAGATCGCGCACATCGCCCGGGACCCGATGGACCCGGAGTTCTCCGACGCCGCCTTCGTCGCCGCCCTGCGCCGGCGGCGTACCGAGGTGAAGCGGGCACTGCTCGACCAGACCCTGATCTCCGGGGTCGGCAACATCTACGCCGACGAGGCGCTGTGGCGGGCGAAGTTGCACGGCTCCCGGCCGACTGACCTGCTGAGCGGGCCGGCCGCGCTGCGGCTGCTCGGCCACGTCCGGGACGTCCTCGGCGAGGCGACCGAGGAGGGCGGCACCAGCTTCGACGCCCTGTACGTCAACGTCAACGGGGAGAGCGGCTACTTCGACCGCGAGCTCAACGCGTACGGCCGGGAGGACAAGCCGTGCCGGCGTTGCGCAACGCCGATGCGCCGGGAGGCGTTCATGAACCGCTCCTCGTACAGTTGCCCCCGCTGCCAGCCCCGGCCCCGGGGAACGTTGCGGGGTTGACCCGGACTCGCCCCGGCGCGGGCCCCCGCTCGGCGGTGGGGGCGACGATGTCGTTGCGGGATCCGGGGCCGGCCGGTCAGGGGGCGTCCGGGCAGGGTGTCCGCCCCGCGTCGAGCTCGCGGTCCTTGCGGATGGAGGCGAGACCGTACCCGACGGCGGTCACGCAGAAGTCGGCCGGATCGCCCGTGTACTCGACGTGGAACACCGGCTTTCCGGCGTCGACGAACGGCAGCAGCTTCGCGCACCGGCGCAGCCGGACGCACTCCTCGTCGACGGCGAAGTCGAAGTCCGGCGCCAGCGCGGCCACCTGCGACACGTCGCCCAGCAGGCCGGGGGAGAGGCCCAGCGAGCGGGCCAGCTCGGCCACCCGCCGGTTGAACAGCAACTGGTCGTCGAAGTCGAGGGCGAGGCCGGGCCGGTGGGCGTACCCGTCGGCGTCCGCCACCGCCACCGCGCCGAAGCCCTTGCCCCGGCAGAGCCGCAACCGATCGGCGAGGATCGGCTTCAACACCTCCCACCGCCGGACGTCTACCCAGCGGGTGTTCGGCCGCGGGCCGGCCGCGCCGCGCAGCACCGGCGGGTACCGGTCGGCGTCCGGGTCCGTGCCGGCGTACGACCCGACGGCGACCTGACAGATCAGCCGGCGGTCCCGGGCGCGCAGCGCCGAGGTCTCGGTGGCGGTGGTGCGCACCGGGTCGAGCAGGAACACGTCAGCGTCGACCGTGGTGTCGAGTGGACCGGTGAGCTGCCACTGCCAGCGCCAGTGCCGGGCCGAAGCGGTCGGCCAGGGGGTGGGCGCGCCCGGCGGAACCAGGTTTGGCCGGCAGCCGTACGCCGCCGCGAGCAGCGCCAGCGTGACGAGCGCCCGCAGCAGCCGGAGTGGCCCATGCCCGATGCCGGGCGACGGCAGCCGGATCCGCATCGGCAGCTCCCGGGTAGCGGACGGCCCCCGGCCGCCCGGCCGGGCCCGCCGCCCCCACGTACCGCCTCGGCGGGCCTCACCCGGTGCAACGAGCGTGACCCCCGCCACGACTCGCCGTCGGTGCGGGGGTCACGCTCGGCCGGCTCAGCGCGGGGTCACGCTCGGCCGGCTCAGCGCGGGGTGCCGAAGACCTGCGTCCAGTACGGCCCGTCGTTGGTCGCGACGCCGACGCCGATCTCGGTGTAGGAGCAGTTCAGGATGTTGGTGCGGTGCCCGGAGCTCTTCATCCAGGCGTCCATCACCGCGGCCGGGGTCTTCTGGCCCCAGGCGACGTTCTCGGCGGCCCCGCTCCATGCGTACCCGACCCGGGCGAGCCGATCCGTGAGTTCGCTGCCGTCGCTGCCCTTGTGCGCCATCTCCTGGTGGTCGGCCTGGTCCTGGCTGTGCGCCTGGGCGGCGGCCGTCAGCTTGCTGTTGACCTTCAGCGCGCCGCAGCCGGCCTTCGCCCGTTCGGCGTTGACCAGGGTGACGACCTGCTGCGTCTGACTGCCGGTGCCGGTCGGGGCGGCGGTGCTGCGGGAGGCGGTCGGCGCAGTGGTGTTGCGATCCTTGACCCGCGACGCGGCGGTGGACCGGTCGGGCCTCGGGGTCGGCTTCACCGTCCGGCTCGGGGTGGGCGACGGTCGGGCGCTGGTGGGTGAGGCGCTCGGCGAGGGCGAGGCCGCAGGGCTGGCCGGCGTCGAGTCGAGGACGTCGCCGGGGACGATGGGCGCGGCGGCGATCGTGTCCGCGGTCGGCGTGGTGTCCTGTTCGTCCCCGCCCGGCAGGGTCAGGGCGCCGACGCCGAGGCTGACCACCAGGGTGGCCGCCGCGGCGGCCCCGCCGATCAGTAGCGGACGCGGGAATCGGCGGCGTCGCCCGTCGTTGTCGCTCTGGCGTGCCGCGAGGTCCACCCGCTGACCGCCGGCGGCCGACGCGGCACGCCCGACGATCGGGATGGGCCGGGTCGGCGGACCGTCGACCGGCCCGGGGTGCCACTGCCCGGTCGGCCGGTCACGCCAGGGCTCGGCGGCGGGTCGCATCGGCGCGCCCTCCGGGGGCTGCGGCTCGCCCGCGGGCTGCCACCGGCCGGTGGGCTCTTCCCGCCACGGCGTGTTGCCCGGCTGCTCCCACCGTGCGGTGGGCTGCCCGGCCCACGGCCGATCGGTCGGCTCCGCCTGGTACGGGTCGGCCTGGTACGGGTCGGCCGGCCGCCGGTTGCCCGGCTCGTCCCCGAACAGGTACGTCGATCGTGGCTCGGGCTGGTCGGTCAGCCAGGCCGGGTCGCCGGTCGGGGGGTCCTGGCGCCAGCGGGCGCCCTCCGCGTCGTTCGGGTCGGTAGCGCCGTACACGCCTGTCGCCTCCATGGGGTCGGTTGCGGGCCGGGCTGAACCTACGGGCGCGGTGCGAGCTGCGGCAACGTGGATAAGGAAGAGTTAAGCGAAGACGGCTCACGCGGTGGTCCGATCCGGCAATTCCGGGCGTACAGTTACCTGGTCCGGACAGAGCGTGTCCGTGCCTGGTGGCAGCCCTCGACAAGTGGACCGGGCCGACGTGGAGATGATCTACGGCCTGCGGGAACTTGACGAATGAGGGGTTGTCGGCTCAATATGTAGGTGTCGCCAGTCGCGCCCGGTCATGCCTAGATACTGGTAATGACAGCCGCGAACGAGTGGGCGCGCGTTGGTCCGGCCTTTCCGGCAGCGCAAATCAAGGAGTCAGTATGGCGAAGGCCCTCTACGGCCACGTAGGTGCAGCGTCCGATCGACGGCTGCTCGACGAGGTCACCCGACTGCGATCCAGGGCTCAGGCACTGGAGTTCGAGATCACGCGCCTGCGTGCCGAGAACGATCGGCTCGCGGCGGCTGCGGCGGAAGCGGATGATCTGCTTCGTCTGGCCGAGCCGGCGCTGACCTGATCTTCGGTTGTCGGACAACTGAATCGCACCACGGAAAAACCGCGCGCCGACACTTATGTGCCGGCGCGCCGCCACGTCCGGGGACATTTCTTCGGCCACCATTTCCTGATCTTGAATAATTGATCAAGGTGCCGTCCGGCAAATCGTCCGATCCGTGCCGGACAGGCCCCGCGAGCGTGGAGCGCCGCGTCCGACAGTGGCCCGGGGCGGGTCGCGTGCCCCACCCCCGGCGGCGCCGGGTTAGTCTGCGGGTTCACCAGGTCCGCGCAGCCCACGGCGGTCGGCGGCCACCGGACGAGGATCGAGAAGGTGTATCTCAAGAGCCTGACGGTGAAGGGCTTCAAGTCCTTCGCCTCCGCGACGACGCTGAAGCTGGAGCCCGGGATCACCTGTGTGGTGGGCCCGAACGGCTCCGGCAAGTCCAACGTCGTCGACGCCATCGCCTGGGTGCTCGGCGAGCAGGGCGCGAAGGCGCTGCGCGGTGGCAAGATGGAGGACGTCATCTTCGCCGGCACCGCCGGGCGGGCGCCGCTGGGCCGGGCCGAGGTCACCCTCACCATCGACAACACCGACGGCGCGCTGCCGATCGAGTACACCGAGGTCTCCATCACCCGCCGGATGTTCCGCTCCGGCGAGAGCGAGTACGAGATCAACGGTGATTCCTGCCGCCTGCTCGACATCCAGGAGCTGCTGTCGGACTCCGGCATCGGCCGGGAGATGCACATCATCGTCGGGCAGGGCCGGCTCGACGGGATGCTGCACGCCAAGCCGGAGGACCGGCGGGCATTCATCGAAGAGGCAGCCGGCGTCCTCAAGCACCGTAAGCGCAAGGAGAAGGCGCTGCGGAAGCTCGACGCGATGCAGCTCAACCTCAACCGGCTCACCGACCTCACCGCCGAGCTGCGCCGCCAGCTCAAGCCGCTGGGGCGGCAGGCCGAGATGGCCCGACGGGCCGCCGCGATCCAGGCCAACCTGCGCGACGCCCGGCTGCGGCTGCTCGCCGACGACCTGGCCACCCTGCGCGCCACGCTCGACAAGGAGATCGCCGACGAGAGCGCCCTGCGCGAGCGGCGCGAGCAGGTCGAGGCGGAGCACGCGCAGGTGCAGGGCCGCCTCGGCGAGTTGGAGGCCGCCCTCGCCGTCGACGCCCCGCTGCTCGCCGCCGCCCAGGACACCTGGTACAAGCTCTCCGCGCTCTCCGAGCGGTTCCGCTCCGTCGAGCAGCTCGCCCGGGAGCGACTGCGCCACCTCAGCGCCGCCGGCGACGACGAACGACCCGGCCGCGACCCCGACCAACTGGAGGCCGAGGCCGAGCGGGTCGGCGAGGAGGAGGAGGAACTGCGCGCGGCGCTCACCGACGACCAGATCCGGCTCGCCGAGGCCGTTGAGCACCGGCAGGAGCTGGAACGGCAGCTCGCCGCCGCCGAGCGGGAACTGGTCGCCGCCGCGAAGGCGATCGCCGACCGGCGGGAAGGGCTGGCCCGGCTCACCGGGCAGGTGAACTCGGCCCAGGCCCGCACCACCAGCGCCGGCGAGGAGATCGACCGGCTCGCCGCCGCGCATGCCGACGCCATGGCCCGGGCCGAGCACGCGCAGGCCGACCTCGACGCGGTGGCCGAGCAGTCCACCGAGGCGGACCGGGACAACGCCGACCTCGACGCCCGGCACGCCGAGGCGGTCGCCGTGCAGGAGCGGGCGCAGACCGCCGTCCGGTCTCTCGCCGACGCCGAGCGGGCCGCCGAGAAGGAGGCCGCGACGCAGAAGGCCCGCGAGGAGGCGCTCGCCATCGGCCTGCGCCGCAAGGACGGCGCGGGTGCGCTGCTCGCCCGCGCCGGTGAGGTGCCCGGCCTGCTCGGCAGCCTGGCCAGCCTGCTCACCGTCGCCCCGGGGCACTCCGCGGCGCTCGCCGCCGCGCTCGGCGGGCTCGCCGACGCGGTCGCGGTCACCGGGGTCGACGAGGCCGTCGAGGCGATGCGGCTGCTGAAGATCTCCGACGCCGGCCGGGCCGGCCTGCTGGTCGGCAGCCCCGCCGGGCCGGGCATGACCGGCCCGGCCGACGCGCTGCGCCCGAAGTTGCCCGATGCCGCCCGGTGGGCCCCCGACCTGGTCGAGTGCTCGCCCGAGCTCCGCCCGGCCGTGCACCGGGCGCTGCGCGACGTGGCGCTGGTCGACGACCTCGCCGCCGCTGCCGAGCTGGTCGCGAGCAACCCGGAGCTGCGCGCGGTCACTCCCGACGGCGACGTGGTCGGGGCGTACGAGGCCGCCGGGGGATCGGCCAAGGCGCCCAGCTTCATCGAGGTGCAGGCCGCCGTCGAGGAGACCCGGGCCAACCGGACGGCCGCCGAGCAGTCCGCCGCCGAGCTGCGGGATCAGCTCGCCGACGCGCGCGCCGAGGTGGCCGCCGCCAAGGAGGTCGTACAGCACGCCGCCGCCGCGAAGCGGGAGGCCGAGAGCCACCGCAACGCCGCCGCCCGCCGGCTCGCCGAGCTGGGTGCCGCCGCCCGATCGGCGAAGGCGGAGACCGACCGGCTCGGCGACTCCCGGGCCCGCGCGGAGGCGGCCCGGGAACGCGACCTCGCCACCCTGGCCGAGCTGGCGGAGCGGCTCCGGCTGGCCGAGACCACCCCGATCGACGCCGAGCCGTCCGCCGAGGAGCGTGACCAACTCGCCGCCATGGTGCCGCAGGCCCGGCAGAACGAGATGGAGGTCCGGCTCGCGGTGCGTACCGCCGAGGAGCGGGTCTCGTCGATCGCCGGCCGCGCCGACTCGCTGCGCCGGCAGGCCGCCGCCGAGCGGGCCGCGCGGGAGCGGGCGGCGGCCCGCCGGGCCGCCCGCGCCCGGGGGGCCAACATCGCCCGGGCCGTGGCCGGCGGCGCCCGCGAGGCGCTGACCCGGCTGACCACCTCCATCGCGGCCGCCGAGGAGCACCGCGACGCCGTGGCGCGTGAACGCGCCGCCCGGGAGGCCGAGCTGGCGGAGGTACGCGGCGCGGCGAAGCGCCTCGGCGCGGAGCTGGAGCGGCTGACCGGCCAGGTGCACCGGGACGAGGTGGCCCGTGCCGAGCAGCGGCTGCGCATCGAACAGTTGGAGATGAAGGCCGCCGAGGACTTCGCCCTGGATGTGGAGACCCTGGTCGCCGAGTACGGCCCGACCCAGCCCGTGCCGCCGACGCAGGCCGACGTCGCGGCGGCCGAGCGGGACGGGCTGCCGGTGCCCGAGCCGGTCCGCTACGAGCGCCCGGTGCAGGAGAAGCGGGCCGCCAAGGCGGAACGCGAGCTGGCCCTGCTCGGCAAGGTCAACCCGCTCGCGCTGGAGGAGTTCGCCGCGTTGGAGGAGCGGTTCAAGTTCCTCTCCGAGCAGTTGGAGGACCTGAAGGCCACCCGCCGGGACCTGCTCACCGTGGTCCGGGACGTTGACGAACGGATCCTGGAGGTGTTCGCCAGCGCGTTCGCCGACACCGCCCGGGAGTTCGAGCAGGTCTTCACGGTGCTCTTCCCCGGTGGCGAGGGCCGGCTGATCCTCACCGAGCCCGACGACCTGCTCGCCACCGGAGTCGAGGTGGAGGCCCGCCCGCCGGGCAAGAGGATCAAGCGGCTCTCGCTGCTCTCCGGCGGGGAGCGGTCGCTGACGGCGGTGGCCATGCTGGTGGCGATCTTCCGGGCCCGGCCCAGCCCGTTCTACATCATGGACGAGGTGGAGGCGGCTCTCGACGACGTCAACCTGGGCAGGTTGATCACGTTGCTGGCACAGTTGCGGGAGAAGAGTCAGTTGATCGTCATCACCCACCAGAAGCGGACGATGGAGATCGCCGACGCCCTCTACGGGGTGACCATGCGTAGCGGTGTCACCCAGGTGATCAGCCAGCGGCTCAACCGGGCCGACGGGGAGAACGAGCGGCACGGCCGCGGCGAGGAGAATCAGTAGTGGCTCGGGAACGTGCGACGGCGCTCCTGGTGGACTTCGACGGGGTGCTGCGACGCTGGGACCCGGCGGTCGCCGCCGGGGTGGAACGGGAGTACGGCCTCTCGTCGGGGGTGCTCACCGAGATCGCCATGCAGTGGGGGCGGCTCCAGCCGGTGCTGACCGGCCAGGTCAGTCACGCCGACTGGATGGCCAACGTGGCCGACGCGCTGGCCGGGTCGGTCGGCGGTCCGGAGCGCGCCCGGGCGGCGGTGCAGCAGTGGCAGCGCTACCGGGGCGAGGTCGACTCCGAGGTGCTGGCGTTCGTCCGCGAGGTGCGGGCCGCCGGCGTGCGGGTGGGGCTCGGCACCAACGCCACCGACGTGCTCGACACCGACCTCGCCGCCCTCGGCCTGGCCGGCGAGCTGGACGTGGTGGTCAACTCCTCGGTCGTCGGGGTGCACAAGCCGGCGAAGGAATACTTCGAGGCGGCCTGCGCCGCTCTGGAGACGCCCCCGGCCCGGGTTCTCTTCGTCGACGACGAGGACTGGGCGATTCGGGGCGCCCGGGCCGCCGGGCTGTCCGCGTACCGGTGGGACGGGCCCGCGGGGCTGCGCTACCTGCGGGCCGCGCTGGAGCCGGCGCGGGCCTGACGGCGCCTCCTGCGGGCGGCGCTGGAGCTGGCGTGGGTGCCCCGGCTGCCCCCGGTCGGGGGCGGTGGCGGTCAGTCGCCGGTGACGCCGTCGATGCGTTCGCGGATCAGGTCGGCGTGGCCGTTGTGCCGGGCGTACTCCTCGATCATGTGCACGTAGACCCAGCGGACGTTCATCTCGTCGGCGTTGCCGTCGCGGGGCCGGGCGAAGGTCTGGTCCAGCGAGAGGCCTGCGGCGGCCGCCCGGACGGCCTCGACCTCCGTGGCGAAGGTGGCGAAGTCGGCCTCCGCGTCGGCGTCGGCGACGTCGTCCAGGTCACCGTCGGGGCTGGCCTCGGTGTTGTAGATGTCGTCGAGTCGCTGGCCGGCGGCCCGGATCCGGAACCACCAGCGCTCCACCTCGGACATGTGCCGCACCAGGCCGAGCAGGGTCAGCCCTGACGGCTCCACACTGGGGGTCTTCAGCTGCTCGGCGGTCAGGCCGGCGCACTTCATCAGCAGGGTCTGCCGCTGGTATTCCAGCCAGCCCTCCAGCATGGTGCGCTCGTCGCCGACGTACGGTTCGTTGGTCCGGGTGATCTCCGGTGCTCTCCAGGTCATCGGGTCATCCTTGCCGGTGCCCCAGACATTCGGCGACCGGATTAGCCGGGGCGGAGGTGTTAGGAAGGGGCCCTTCCTATACAAAAAGCGTTAACAGGGTGCCCTTCCTTACGGGACGACGAGGACGGGCCAGCGGCCGGTGCGGACCAGGCGGGTGGCGACCGAGCCGACCAGCCGGTGACCGGCCTGCTCGGAGGAGCCGACCACCACCAGGTCCGCCAGGGTCTCGTCGGCCGCCGCGCACAGCTCGGCGTACGCGTCCCCGCGCCGGCACAGGAACGTCACCGGCAGCCCCAGCTCCTCGGCGTCGCGGCGGCACTCCTCGCGCAGCTCGGCGGCCAGCTGGTCGTGGGTCTGCTGGACGGACTCGGCCACCAGGCCCGGCATCATCGCCGTGTAGGGGGCCGGTGTGCTGACGAAGACCACCACCAGCCCCGCGCCCTGCCGGCGGGCCAGCCCCGCCGCGTACGAGGTGGCCCGCAGCGAGGTCCGGGTGCCGTCGACGCCGACCAGCACCACCCGGGGCCCGTCCGTGCCGCGCTCGAAGGGCTGGGGACGGGCCGCCGGGCCGTAGTCCTCCCGGTCGAGGGGCGCTCCCACGCTCATGTCGTCGTCCTCAGCTCTTGTCGCCGGAGCGGACCACCGCCGCGGCGTGGGCGGCGCCCAGCGTCGGCTTCCGGTCGTGCTCGGCGGAGGCGGTCGATCGCCGCTGGTTTCCCGCGAGGCCGCCGGTCGACTGCCGGTCGGTCCCGGCGGCAGCCGTCGAGTCCCGCTCGGCCTCGTCGGCCGTGGGGCCGTTGTGCCGCCGCAGGGGAACCTCCTTGATGAAGCTCACCGCGATCAGCGCGATCAGCGCGAACGGCGCGGCGGCCAGGAAGACATCGCCAGCGCCATGGCCGTACGCGCTCTCCACGACCGTGCGGATCGGGCCGGGCAGGGCGTGCACGTCGGGCAGGCCGCTGCCGCCGGAGGCGGAGGCCGGAAGGCCGAGGCCGGCGAGCCCGTCGGCGATGAAGTCCTTGACCCGGTGGCCCAGGACCGCGCCGAGGGCGGAGACGCCTACCGCGCCGCCCAGGCTGCGGAAGAAGGCCACCACCGAGCTGGCCGCGCCCAGGTCCTGCGGGCCGACGGTGTTCTGCACGGCGAGCACCAGGTTCTGCATGGTCATGCCCAGACCGACGCCGATGATGGCCATGTAGCAGCTGAGCAGCCAGAAGTTGGTGTCGTAGCGGAGCGTGCCCATGAGGGCGAAGCCGATGGTGAGCAGCGCCGCGCCGGCGACGAGGTACCGCTTCCAGCGCCCGGTCTTCGTGATCAGCCGTCCGGTCACCGTGGAGGAGATCAGCAGGCCGAGGATCATCGGCAGGGTCATCAGGCCGGACATGGTCGGGCTCTGGCCGCGGCTGATCTGGAAGTACTGGCTGAGGAAGACCGACGCGCCGAACATGCCGACGCCGACCGCGATGCTGGCCACGGTGGCCAGGGTGATGGTGCGGTTGCGGAACAGTCGCGGCGGAATGACCGGCTCGGAGGCGCGGGTCTCGACCCGGATCGCCAGCGCGCCGATCAGCAGCGCCCCGACCACCAGCACGGCGCTCTGCCAGGACATCCAGTCGTACTTGTCGCCGGCGAGGGAGACCCAGATCAGCAGCAGCGACACGGCGGCGGTGATCAGGGTGGCGCCCCACCAGTCGATCTTCACCTGGCGCCGGACCACCGGTAGGTGCAGGGTCTTCTGGAGCACCACGAGGGCGGCGAGGGCGAACGGCACGCCGACGTAGAAGCACCAGCGCCAGCCGAGCCAGGAGGTGTCGACGATCACGCCGCCGATCAGCGGGCCGCCGATGGTGCCGACGGCCATCACCGCGCCGAGGTAGCCGCTGTAGCGGCCCCGCTCACGCGGCGAGATCATCGAAGCCATGATCACCTGGGCCAGCGCGGTGAGGCCGCCGGCACCGATGCCCTGCAGCACCCGGCAGGCGATCAGCCACTCGGTCGACTGGGACAACCCGGCCAGCACCGAGCCCAGCACGTAGATCACCAGGGAGAGCTGGACCAGGGCTTTCTTGCTGATCAGATCGGAGAGCTTGCCCCAGAGCGGGATGGTCGCGGTGGTAGCCAGCAGCGTCGAGGTGACCACCCACGTGTACGCGGACTGGCCGCCGCGCAGCTCGGTGATGATCCGCGGCAGCGCGTTCGAGACGACCGTGGAGGAGAGGATCGCGACGAACATGCCCAGCAGTAGTCCGGAGAGGGCCTCCAGGATCTGCCGGTGGGACATCGCGACGCCGGTCGTCCGACTGGGCGCTGTCGTTTGGGACATCGTGGCTGCCTCCGGTGGGAAGAAAAGTAGTTGCTCAGGGCAACCATATGGTTTTGTTGCCCCGAGCAACAACCGAAGGTGAGGAGGATCCATTCCCGGCGGCGCCGGTGCCAGATCAGTCGAGGGCGTCGTTGAACTGGCGCAGGAGCTGGGCGAAGTTCTCCACGTCGGGCCTCTCCCAGCGCTCCAGAATGCGCCGGAACTCCGCCAGCCGGGACGCCCGGGCGGCGTCGAACCGGCGCTGCCCCTCCGCGGTCAGGCTGAGCGGGGACGCCCGCCGATCGTCCGGGTCCGACTCCCGGCGCACCAGCCCCAGCGCCTCCAGGGCGTTGATCTGCCGGCTCAGCGTCGCCTTGCCGACCCCCAGCCGGGCGGCCAGGTCGGTCAGCCGGATGGAGTCGCACCGACGCAGCCAGAGCAGCAGCCCGTACGCGTTCGGCTCCAGGTCGGGGTGCACCTCCTTGGCGATATCCCAGGAGACTGACCGCCCACGGCGCAGCAGCGCGGTCAGTTCGTGCTCCACGGCCCGCAGGGTCTCCGGCTGATGCTCGTCCACCCTGCCAGGGTACGGCGTACGGCGACCCGCCTCACCCCTCGACAGCGAGGCTCCGGTGGGCCACCGTACGCAGTTCCCCGTCGCCCGTGGTCCCCTCGATCGTCACCTCGGCGGACCGGCCCTGGTGGGTCAGCGTGGCCACGGCGTTGCCGAAGTACGGCCCGGCCAGCTTGCGCCAGCGCACCGTGGGGCGGCGCACCCCGGCCGCGCGGGCCAGCGCGCGGGTCGCCCCGGCCGGCCCCGGTGACCAGCCGAGCTTCATCAGCGGGCGCAACAGCGCCGGCACCTGATTGTGGATCGGCGAGCAGGTGAGCTGGTGCACGGGGGTGTGCACCCCCGGATCGTCGAACCGGGCCCGGGCCACGTACGAGTGGTGCACGTCGCCGGAGAGCACGCTGATCGACGCCGGCGGCGGGTACGCCGGACCGGCGCCGACCCGGTCGCCGGTGTGCCCGGCCGGGCCGCTGCCGATCCGGGCGAAGAGCGCCCCGAGGGCGTCGAAGGAACGGCGGAACGCCGCCCAGTGCTCCAGGTCCAGGCCACGCCGCATCCGCTCGGCCAGCCCCGACACCCAGCGGTTCCGGGAGTCGGCGAGCCGCTCGTTCCACGCCTCCACGTGATGGATGCCCGGCGGCAGCAGCCAGGGCAGCGACGCGCCGACCACCAGGTGGTCGTAGACGCCGTGCGCCCGGTCCAGGAACCAGGACCACTCGCCCGGCGGCAGCATCGCCCGGTTCCCCGGCTCCAGCACCCGGCTGCACCGGTTGTCCAGCATCACCAGCCGGGTCCGCCCCAGGTCCAGGGCGTAACTCCACTGGTACTGCACGGCGCGCCAGCGCTCGGTGTCGTGGGCCAGGTCGGCCTCGGTGTCGACCCGGGCGCCGAACTCGCGCAGCACCTCGGTGGCGTCCGTCCCGGCGGCGGTGACCTTCGCGTAGACCGGGTCGGCGGCGATCTCGTCGGGGTCGAGGTTGCCCAGATGCTGGTAGACCCAGTACGAGGCCAGCCCGCTGCCGATCCGCTCGGCCCACCAGGGCTCCGCGCGCATGTCCGCCCGCCAGGACGCCGAGGTGTTCCAGTCGTCGATCACCTCATGGTCGTCGAAGATCATCACACTCGGCACGGTGGAGAAGAGCCAGCGGATCTCCGGATCCCGCCACGACTCCAGGTAGAGCTTGGTGTACTCGTCGAAGCTGACCACCTGGGTCGCCGGGGCATCCTTCGGCCGCCGCCGGCGCCGCTTGAGTAGCCGCCGCACGGTCGGCGAGGTCTCGTCGGCGTACACCTGGTCGCCGAGCAGCACCAGCAGGTCGGGCTGGGCGGCGCCCTGGTCCGGCTCGGCCATCAGCCGCCGCGCGTACGCGTCGAGGGCGTCCGGGGGCAGCTTGCGCGCCGTGGCGTGCTGGGTGGTCTCCCGGCAGGAGCCGAAGACCAGGCGCACCGGCTGGTCCCGGTCGTCGGCGGCCCGGGTGCGGATCACGCTGGGCGGGAAACCGCCCCGCGGCTCCGGCCAGGCCACCTCGTCGTCGACCAGCACCTCGTACGTCGTCGCGCTGTCCGGGGTGAGCCCCGTCACCACCACGAGCGCGTAGTGGTGGTCGTACGCCGAGAAGGTGACCGCGCTGCCCTCGGCGCCGTCGGCCGTGCGGACCCGGACCGTCGCGGGCGCGCTGGTCTCCACCCAGACCGTGGCCCGCGTGCCGGCGACCCGGCGCAGCAGCGGGCCGATGAGCAGGCGGGAAGCCGGCATGAAGAACCTCCTGGGTGAGACGAGCTCATCATTTCTACCCGGTCAGCTGCCCCGCCAGCCACGGCCGGGGCGAGCGTACCCGCAGCTTGGCTGCCGGTCGGGTGCGGTGGCTGGGACGCCGCCGCCGGCATCTGACAGGATTTCGGCATGACGGAATACCTCCTCATCGCGCTCGCCCTGCTCGGCGTGCTGATCCTCGGCGGCCTTGGGCTGGTGGTGCCACGGCTGCGCCGGCGCCCCGAACCGCCGCTGCCGGAGACGGAGGTGGACACCCGGGCCGAGGAGGACCTCGCCGGGCCGCCCGTCGAGGCCCCCGAGTCCGAGCTCTCCACCGGGATCCTGGTCGAGCCCCCGCCCGTGGTGGAGGCGCCCGCGCCCACCGTCGAGGTGCCCGAACCGACCGCCGGCCGGCTGGTCCGGCTGCGCTCCCGGCTGTCCCGCTCGCAGAACGTCCTCGGCAAGGGCCTGCTCGGCCTGCTCGCCCGCGACCACCTCGACGAGGACGCCTGGGAGGAGATCGAGGACAGCCTGATCACCGCCGACGTCGGCATCGACGCCACCCGCGACATCGTCGACCGGCTCCGGGAGCGGACCCGGGTGCTCGGCACCCGCTCCGCCGACGAGCTGCGTGCCCTGCTCGCCGCCGAACTGGTCAACGCCCTGGACCCGACCCTGGACCGGTCGCTGCGCACCGCCCCTAAGGAGGGCGTCCCGGCGGTCGTGCTGGTGGTCGGCGTCAACGGGGCCGGCAAGACCACCACCTGCGGCAAGATCGCCCGGGTGCTGGTCGCCGACGGTCGTACCGTGCTGCTCGGCGCCGCCGACACCTTCCGCGCCGCCGCCGCCGACCAGCTCGAGACCTGGGGCGGGCGGGTCGGCGCGGAGACCGTCCGCGGCCCGGAGGCCGCCGACCCGGCCAGCGTGGCGTTCGACGCGGTCAAGCGGGGCATCGCCACCGGCGTGGACACCGTGCTGATCGACACCGCCGGCCGGCTGCAGAACAAGATCGGCCTGATGGACGAGCTGGCCAAGGTCAAGCGGGTGGTGGAGAAGCACGGGCCGATCGACGAGACCCTGCTCATCCTCGACGCCACCACCGGCCAGAACGGGCTGGAGCAGGCCCGGGTCTTCA
Source organism: Micromonospora sp. RTGN7 (assembly GCF_033804645.1). NCBI lineage: Bacteria > Bacillati > Actinomycetota > Actinomycetes > Micromonosporales > Micromonosporaceae > Micromonospora > Micromonospora sp. RTGN7. Next base: position 348,206 of record NZ_JAPZLF010000002.1, read on the forward strand.
CCGAGGTGGTCAACGTCACCGGGGTGGTGCTCACCAAGCTCGACGGCACCGCCAAGGGCGGCATCGTGATCGCCGTGCAGCGCAAGCTCGGCATCCCCGTCAAGCTGGTCGGCCTCGGCGAGGGCAAGGACGACCTCGCCCCGTTCGACCCGGCGCAGTTCGTCGACGCGCTGCTCGGCACCGAGCCGCTCGCCCGCGACGCGTAACCTCGCAGTGACGACCGACCATCGCGCCCACGCCGGGTGGCGCGAGGACCGCCACCCGGCACCGGGCCTCGGGAGACCGTACGTGACTTCGCAGGAGATCCCGCTGTACGGCGGGAACGTGAGCACCGTGGTCCGGGTGGGCGACACCGTCCGGCGTAACGCTGGCCCGTGGACCCCGTCGGTGCACGCCCTGCTGCGCCACCTGGAGTACGTCGGGTTCACCGGCGCACCCCGGGCGCTCGGGATGGACGAGCGCAACCGCGAGGTGCTGTCGTACCTGGAGGGGGAGTGCGGCGAGTACCCGCTCGCCCCGCACTGGGTCACCGACGAGGCGCTGGCCACCGTCGCCACCATGCTGCGGATGTTCCACGACGCCCAGTACGGCTTCGCCCCGCCGCCCGGCGCCGTCTGGCGCTCGTTCGGCCCCCCGCCGCCGGACACCGAGGTGATCTGCCACCACGACGCCGCCCCACACAACGTGATCTGGCGGCCCGACGGCACCCTCGGTCTGATCGACTTCGACCTCGCCTCGCCCGGCGCCCGCATCTACGACGTGGCGTACGCCGCCTGGACCTGGGTGCCGATCTTCGCCGACCGGGACTCGATCACCCTCGGCTGGCTCCGCCCGGACCGGCCGCGCCGACTGCGGCTCTTCGCCGACGCGTACGGGCTGATCCCGCGCGACCGGCACCGGCTGATCCGCACCATCCGCAAGCGCATCGTCGACCACGTCGAGGGCATCCGCCGGATGGCCGCCGCGGGGGAGCCCGCGTTCGTCCGGATCGTGCACAAGGGCCACCTCCGCCGCCCCATGCGCGACCTACGCCTGCTCGACTACGAACGCCACGCCCTGGAACACGCTCTCCATTAACCCCGCCCCCGCCCCCCGCCCCCGCCGCGTCCCGCGCAAATTCACGGAAAGAGTGGCCATTCCGACCGGGATGGCCACTCTTTCCGTGAAAGAGGGGCGGCGGGCCGCGGGGTGGGGGCGGTGCGGGGTGGGGCGGTGCGGGTTTCGTCACACGTACGAAACACAGCGTCACGGGGTGGAAACCGGCGGGGGACGGTGGGGGAAACAGGAGGCGACGAAGCTTCCGCCCATCCGGCGTACGGGCGACGCTGCCCCGGAAGCCGTGAAGGAGGGAACTTCACCTTTAGGAGGCCAGCGTGCCTGAAGCACCGACGATCGACGGCGCCAACACTGTTTGGCTGCTGGTTTCGACCGCGCTTGTGTTGCTCATGACGCCCGGGCTCGCGCTGTTCTATGGCGGGCTCAACCGGGCCAAGGGCGTGCTCAACATGATGATGATGAGTTTCTCCGCCATCGGGCTCATCTCTGTTCTGTGGTGGTTCTACGGTTTCAGCGTCGCCTTCGGGGCCGACGTGAACGGATTCTGGGGCGACCCGGGGGCGTATCTCGGCACCAAGACCTTCCTGGCCGAGACCGACCTGTGGGGAGCCACCGCAGAGAACCCCAGCGGCATCGGGGTCCCGCTCTACGTGTTCATGGCGTTCCAGATGGTCTTCGCGGTGATCACCGTCGCGCTGATCAGCGGTGCCATCTCCGACCGGGCCAAGTTCGGCGGCTGGCTGCTGTTCGCCTTCGGCTGGGCGACGCTGGTCTACTTCCCGGTCGCGCACTGGGTGTGGGGCGGCGGCATCATCGGCGGTGACATCCACGCGTTGGACTTCGCCGGCGGCACTGCGGTGCACATCAACGCGGGTGCGGCGGCCCTGGCCGTGGCGCTGGTGCTGGGCAAGCGGCTCGGCTGGCCTCGCGAGGGCATGAAGCCGCACAACATTCCGCTGGTCGCGCTCGGTGCCGGCCTGCTCTGGTTCGGCTGGTTCGGGTTCAACGCCGGCTCGGAGCTGACGGTCGACTCGGTTGCCGGTCTCGCGTTCATCAACACCCAGCTCGCCACCGCCGCGGCGGTGCTCGGCTGGCTCGCGGTGGAGTGGATCAAGGACAAGCGGCCGACGATGGTCGGGGCGTCCTCCGGCGCGGTCGCCGGCCTGGTCGCCATCACCCCGGCCTGTGGTTTCATTGCCCCCTGGGCCGCGGTCCTGCTCGGCATCGTTGCCGGAGTGGTCTGCGCGCTCGCCATCAGCCTGAAGTACAAGCTCGGCTACGACGACTCCCTCGACGTGGTCGGCGTGCACTTCGTCGGCGGCTGGATCGGGTCGCTCTGGCTCGGCCTGTTCGCCACCAACTCGGTCAACGCCGCGATCAGCGACGTGGTCGGTGCCTCCGACGGCCTCTTCTACGGCGGCGGGCTGACCCAGCTCGGCCGCCAGGCGGCCGCCGGTCTGATCGTGACCGTCTGGTCGTTCGCGGTCGCCTGGACGCTCGCCTTCGTGATCGAGAAGACCATCGGCTTCCGGGTCAAGCCCGAGGCCGAGGTCGAGGGCATCGACATCGCCGAGCATGCCGAGAGCGGCTACGACCTCTCCCCGGCCGGTGGCAGCGGCAGCGGCAGCGCGTTCGCGCTCGCCGGGATCGGGACGCCGGGCGGTACCGCCGGCACCACACCGGCCGCGGCGAAGTCTGCCAGGCCGGCCGCGGCGGAGCCCGCCGAGCCGGTCAACGAGAAGGTTGCCGGTTAACGTTCCAGGGATGGAGGGGTTGGACATGAAGCTGGTGACCGCAGTCATCAAGCCGTACCAGTTGGACGCGGTGAAGGAGGCTCTGCACGCCCTCGGGGTGGCCGGGCTGACCGTCAGCGAGGTTCAGGGTTACGGCCGGCAGAAGGGGCACACCGAGGTCTACCGGGGTGCCGAGTACACCGTCGAGTTCCTGCCGAAGATCCGGGTGGAGGTGCTCACCGACGAGATCGACGTCGACAAGATCGTAGACGCCATCGTCGGTGCTGCCCGGACCGGCAAGATCGGCGACGGCAAGGTGTGGGTGACCGGGGTCGAGGAGGTCGTCCGGGTCCGCACCGGCGAACGCGGCCTGGACGCCCTCTAGGCCGGGGAGCGGAAGATGACCTCGTTGATCAAGAGGAACGCGTCGGACAGTGCCGGCGACGGTGGCGCGATTCCCTTGATCAACGAGGTCGTCGGCGTTCCCGGTGGGATGGGCGAGGGCGCGCGAGTCGCCCGGGCGGAGGCGTTCGACCGGTGGTTGGCCACCCTGCTGCCGGGGCGGGACGGGGTGGCGCTGGTGGCCGTGGGTGGGCTCGGGCGGCGGCAGTGCGCGCCCTACGGGGACCTCGACCTGGTGCTGCTGCACGCCGGCGTGCCCGGAATGGACGAGCTGGCCCCGAAGCTCTGGTACCCGATCTGGGATGCCAGGCTGCGGCTGGACCACTCGGTGCGTACCGTCGCCGAGGCGCTCTCGGTCGCCCAGGACGACGTCAAGGTCGCCCTCGGCCTGCTCGACGCCCGGTTCGTCGCCGGGGATCGGGAGCTGGCCGACACTCTGGTCCGGACCGCCACCGACCACTGGCGGCGCACCGCCGTCCGCCAGCTTCCCGCCCTGCGGGAGATCACCACCGCCCGCTGGCAGGCCCACGGCGAGTTGGCCTTCCTGTTGGAGGGCGACCTCAAGGAGGCCGCCGGCGGCCTGCGCGACGTGGGCATCCTGCGGGCCATCGCCACCGCCGGGATCACCGACGCGCTGCGTCCCGCTGTCCGGGCCGCCCACCTGCGCCTGCTGGACACCCGCGACGCCCTGCACGAGCAGACCGGCCGGCGGGTGGACCGGTTGGTCGCCCAGGAACGCGACGGTGTCGCCGCCCGGCTCGGCCTTCGACAACTGCACCCCAACGGATCCGACGCCGCGCAGGGGGCGGGAGTCGCCGACGGCGATGTCCTGCTGCGCCGGGTCGCCGGGGACGCCCGCACGATCAGCCACGCCCTCGATGACGCCTGGCGGGCCGCCGACCGGCTGCGCTCCGGCCGTCGCCGGGGCGGCGATCACCGGCTGGTGCGTCGCCCGGTCGCCCGGGACGTCGTCGAGCACGACGGGGAGCTGGTGCTGGCCCGCACCGCCATCGGTGCCCGCCCTGACCCGAGCCTGTCGCTGCGGGTCGCCGCCGCCGCGGCCACCACCCGGCTGCCGATTGCCCGTGCCACCTGCGAATGGCTGGCCGCGTACTGCCCGCCGCTGCCGTTGCCCTGGCCGGCCGAGGCGCGCGCCGCCCTGATCACCCTGCTCGGCGCCGGCACCGGCCTGGTGCCCGCCTGGGAGACCTGCGACCGGTACGGGCTGGTAGACGGCTGGCTGCCGGAGTGGACCCGGATGCGCAGCCTGCCCCAGCACAATCCCGTGCACCGGTACACCCTCGACCGGCACCTCGTGCAGACCGCGTGCGAGGCCAGCCGGCACACCCGCGAGGTGGACCGGCCGGACCTGCTGCTGCTCGGCGCGCTCCTGCACGACATCGGCAAGGGGTTCTCGGGCGAAGGTACAGCCGGGCGGCACGAGCCCGCCGACCACAGCACCGTGGGCGCCCCGTTGGCCGAGGCGGTGGCCGCCCGGATCGGCCTGCCCGCGCCCGAGGTGGCGCTGATCGGCACGCTGGTGCGGCTGCACCTGCTCCTACCCGACGTGGCGACCCGCCGCGATCTGTCCGACCCGGTGACCATCGCCAGGGTTGCCGAGCAGGTCGGCGGCCCGGCCACCCTGGACCTGCTGCACGGACTCGTCCGGGCCGACGCGGCGGCCACCGGCCCGGCGGCCTGGTCGGACTGGAAGGGCCGGCTCGTCGCCGAGTTGGTCGCCCGCGTCCACACCGCGCTGGACACCGGCGTGCTGCCCGCCCCGCCCGCCCCGGACCCGGCGCTGGTCGTCGGGCCGCTGCCGGTCGTACACCTGAGCGGGGATCGGGTGGCGGTGGCCGCGGCGGACCGGCGGGGGCTGCTCTCGACGGTGGCCGGCTGCCTGGCCCTGCACCGGTTGGAGGTGCTCTCCGCGGACGCCTCCACAGTCGACGGCCGGGCCCTGGTCGAGTGCCGGGTGCAGCCCCGCTACGGCCTGGCACCCGAGCCCATCGCGCTCGTCGGCGACCTGCGCCGGGCGGTCGCCGGGGACGTCTCGGTCACCCAGCGGTTGCGCGGCCGGGCTCTCGCGGCGCGCGGATCCGGGGCGGCTCCCCGAGTGGTGTGGCACCGGGAGGCGGCCACCGACGCGGTGCTGCTGGAGCTGCGCGCCGCCGACGCGGCCGGCCTGCTGTACCGGGTGGCCTGCGCGCTGGACGAGGCCGGCGCCCAGGTTCGCGCCGCGCGGATCTGCACCCTCGGCGGTGACGTGGTGGACGCGTTCTACCTGGTCGGCGGCTGGCCGTCGGACGACGAGCGGGCCCGGCTGGAGGCGGCCGTCCTGGCCGCCGTGTAAGGAGGGGCACCTTGTTGACGCTTTCGGTAGAGCAAGGGCCCCCTGTTGACAGCGCGCTCCCGTTGAGCTCTCGTCGGGCGGGCCGGAGCGCGGGGGCTGGGCCGGGGCAGAGCGCGGGGACGGGCGGCGGGCTACCCTAGCGATGGCCGGACACCTGCGCCCGGTCACGTTGTGCCCGCCGGAACACTGACAAACGGGATGTTCGCGTGTTTGACACCTTGAGTGACCGCCTCTCCGGGATCTTCACCAAGCTCCGCGGCAAGGGGCGGCTCACCGACGCCGACATCGACGCCACCGCGCGCGAGATCCGCATGGCGCTGCTGGAGGCCGATGTCGCCCTGCCGGTGGTCAAGGGCTTCATCGCAAACGTCAAGGAGCGGGCGCGCAGCTCGGAGGTCTCCCAGGCGCTGAACCCGGCCCAGCAGATTGTCAAGATCGTCAACGAGGAGCTGGTCAACGTCCTCGGCGGCGAGGGGCGGCGGCTCCAGTTCGCCAAGCAGCCGCCGACGGTGATCATGCTCGCCGGCCTCCAGGGCTCCGGTAAGACCACCCTCGCCGGCAAGCTGGCCCGCTGGCTCAAGGCCCAGGGCCACCAGCCGCTGCTGGTCGCCGCCGACCTCCAGCGCCCCAACGCCGTCGGGCAGCTCCAGGTCCTCGGTGGCCGCGCCGGCGTGGAGGTGTACGCCCCGGAGCCCGGCAACGGCACCGGCGACCCGGTCCAGGTGGCGCGGGCCTCGATCGAGCACGCGAAGCGGGCCGCCCGGGACGTCGTCATCGTCGACACCGCCGGCCGGCTCGGCATCGACGCCGAGATGATGCGGCAGGCCGCCGACATCCGCGACGCGGTCAACCCCGACGAGGTCATCTTCGTCATCGACGCGATGGTCGGTCAGGACGCCGTGCGCACCGCCGAGGCGTTCCGCGACGGCGTCGGCATCACCGGCGTGGTGCTCTCCAAGCTCGACGGCGATGCCCGCGGTGGTGCCGCGCTGTCGGTCCGCGAGGTGACCGGGCAGCCGATCCTCTTCGCCTCCACCGGCGAGAAGCTGGAGGACTTCGACGTCTTCCACCCCGACCGGATGGCCAGCCGGATCCTCGGCATGGGCGACGTCCTCACTCTGATCGAGCAGGCCGAGCAGGCCTTCGACTCCGATCAGAAGGAGAAGATGACCGCCAAGCTGATGGGCGGTGAGCAGTTCACCCTGGAGGACTTCCTCGACCAGCTCATCGCGGTCCGCCGGATGGGGCCGATCGCCAACGTGCTGGCCATGATGCCCGGCATGGGGCAGATGAAGGACCAGCTCTCCGAGCTGGACGACACCCACTTCGACCGGGTCACCGCGATCATCCGGTCGATGACCCCGGGCGAGCGGACCAACCCGAAGATCATCAACGGCTCCCGCCGGGCGCGTATCGCCAACGGCTCCGGGGTCACCGTGATGGACGTCAACCAACTGCTCAACCGCTTCGCCGACGCGCAGAAGATGATGAAGCAGATGGGCGGCATGATGGGCCTGCCCGGTGGCGGCCGGCGCAAGGCGACCAAGTCGCCGAAGAACAAGCGCAAGGGCACCAAGGGCGGCAACCGGCCGCGTACGGGTGCGGGCGCCGGGATGCCGGGTGGCTTTCCGGGCGGCATGCCGCAGCTCCCGCCGGGCCTGGACCCGAACGACCTGGCCGGTGGGCAGGGCCTCCCGCCCGGCTTCAAGCTTCCGAAAATCGACTTCAACAAGCTCGGCAAGGGCGGCGACAACCACCCCCGCTGACCCCGTGTCGGTGACGGTGGGCGACGTTAGCTTCGGCCTGCTCGCCACGGACGAGGAGTGATCGGGTAGGACTGTGCGCATGGCTCTGCATGTGCGCGGTGTGCTCCTGCCCGACGACGAGGTCCGTGATCTCTGGCTGGTCGGCGACCGGGTCACCTTCGACCCGGTGCCCGGGGCGGAGACGGTGGTCGACGGCGGTTTCGTGCTCCCCGGCCTGACCGACGCCCACTGTCACCTCGGCATCGCCCGGGGCGGCGCCCCGATCACCTCCCTCGACCAGGCCCGCGAGCTGGCCCGCGCCGACCGGGACGCCGGGGTGCTCGCGATCCGGGACGCGGGCTCGCCGTACCCGTACCCCGAACTCGACGACGACCCGGAGCTGCCGCGACTGGCCCGCGCCGGGCGGCATGTCGCCCCGCCGAAGCGCTACCTGCGCGACATCGGCGTGGAGGTCGACGCGCCGGAGGTGGCCGCCGCCGTCGCCGCTCAGGCCGCCGCCGGCAATGGCTGGGTCAAGCTGGTCGGCGACTGGATCGACCGGGGCGTCGGCGACCTCGCCCCCGCCTGGGACGCCGACACGATGACCGCCGCCGTCGCCGCCGCGCACGCCGCCGGGGCCCGGGCGGCGGTGCACACCTTCTCCGAGTCGGCGGTCGAGATCATGGTGCGGGCCGGGGTGGACTCGGTCGAGCACGGCACCGGGCTCAGCCTCGACCTGATCGACCTGATGGCCCGGCAGGGCACCGCCCTGGTGCCCACGATGATCAACATCCGGACGTTCGGCGGAATCGCCGAGCAGGCGCGCGCGAAGTTCCCCGGGTACGCCGACCACATGATCGCCCTGCGCGACCGCTTCCCCGAGGTGGTCCGGTCGGCGTACGAGGCGGGGGTGCCCATCTACGTCGGCACCGACGCGGGCGGCGGCATCGACCACGGGCTGGCCGCCGAAGAGATGCTGCTGCTGCACGAGCGGGCCGGCATGTCGGCGGTGGACGTCCTCGCCGCCGCCTCCTGGAAGGCCCGCGAGTGGCTGGGCTTCCCCGGCCTGGTCGAGGGCGGCCTCGCCGACCTCACCGTCTACCCGACGGACCCCCGCCGCGACCTCGCAGTGGTCCGCACCCCCACTCGGATCATCCTCCGCGGTCGCGTCCTTCCCCTCCCCTGACCCTCAGCGGTTGATCATGGGGTTGCCGTCAGTCGGCGCGGTGTGTCGCGGCGTCAACCCCATGATCACCGAGGAGTGGGTGGGGTGGGGAGTGAACAGGGTCAGGGCCAGGTTTGTCAGGTCGCGGGCGGTGTGGTCGACGGGGGCTCGGGGGAGGACCAGGTGGCTGACCACCAGGCGGACGATGGAGTCGGCGGCGAACGCCAGGGCGGCCGGGTCGGTGGTCGGCAGGTGGGCGGTGGCCCACTCCAGCAGCGCCCCGGTCGACTCGATGAGCACCAGCTCGGCCCGTGTCGTCAGGAACGGCAGCAGCTCGTCCGAGCCGCCCCGGGCGCTGGTCAGGATCGCCTTGATCAGCGGGTTGTCCGCCGCTGCGGCGAGGGTGTGCGAGATCGCCGCGTACGCCCCGGCCCGCACGTCGTCGCCGTGCGCGTCCAGGTTGGCCCGCATGTCGGTGACGAACCGGTCCACCTCGCGCCGAGCGAGCGCCTCGGCCAGCCCCGCCTTGCTGCCGAACTCGTTGTAGACGGTCTGCCGGCTCACCCCGGCCGCGGTGGCCACCTCGCCCATCCGCACGCCGTCCCAGCCCTCGGCCACGGTCTGCGCCCGGGCGGCGTCGACGATGCCGTCCCGCAGCCGCTGCCGGGCGTCCCTGAACTCACCCATGGTGGTCGAATTCTACGGCCGGTGTGGCCCGCCTCGCCCGCTGACGGCGCGTCGACTCCGACCGCCTAGGATCTGTGGTCATGGCACGCGTGCTCACTCCCCGCGCGGAGGACTTTCCCCGCTGGTACCAGGACCTGATCGCCAAGGCGAAGCTGGCCGACAACGGCCCGGTCCGGGGGACCATGGTGATCCGACCGGCCGGCTACGCCATCTGGGAGCGGATGCAGGCCGAGATGGACACCCGGATCAAGGCCGCCGGGGCGGAGAACGCGTACTTCCCGCTGTTCATCCCCGAGAGCTACCTCAAGCGCGAGGCCCAGCACGTCGAGGGCTTCTCGCCGGAGCTGGCGGTGGTCACCCACGGTGGCGGCAAGCAGCTCGCCGAGCCGGTGGTGGTGCGCCCCACCAGCGAGACGGTCATCGGCGAGTTCATGGCCAAGTGGATCGACTCGTACCGGGACCTGCCGCTGCTGCTCAACCAGTGGGCGAACGTGGTCCGCTGGGAGCTGCGCCCCCGGATCTTCCTGCGTACCAGCGAGTTCCTCTGGCAGGAGGGGCACACCGCCCACGCCACGCGGGAGGATGCCCGCGCGTACGCCCGGCAGATCCTGCACGAGGCGTACGAGGACCTGATGGTCAACGTGCTCGCCATCCCCGTCGTGGTGGGCCTGAAGACCACCCGTGAGCGCTTCGCGGGGGCCACCGCCACCTACACGTGCGAGGGCATGATGGGCGACGGCAAGGCCCTTCAGCTCGGCACCAGCCACGAGCTGGGGCAGAACTTCGCCAAGGCGTTCGACATCAGCTACTCCTCGGCCCAGGGCGGCCGGGAGCACGTCTGGACCACCTCCTGGGGCACCTCGACCCGGATGCTCGGCGGCCTGATCATGGCCCACGGCGACGACAACGGGCTGCGGGTGCCGCCGAAGCTGGCGCCGATCCAGGCGTACGTGATGGTGGTAAAGGCCGGCGAGGGCGTCGGTGAGGCGGCGGCGAAGCTGCGCGACGCGCTGCGCGACGCCGGGGTCCGGGTCGCGCTCGACGACCGCACCGACACCCCGTTCGGCCGCCGGGCCGTCGACGCCGAGCTGCGCGGCTATCCGGTACGCGTCGAGGTCGGCCCCCGCGACCTGGCCACCGGCAACGCGGTCGTGGTCCGCCGTACGAACGGCTCGAAGTCCCCGACCCCGGTGGCCGACGTGGTCGGCGCGGTGCTGGCGGCCCTGGAGGCCGACCAGCGGGCCCTGCACGACGAGGCCCTGGCCCACCGCGAGTCCCGTACCGTCGAGGTCGCCACGCTCGCCGAGGCGATCGAGGCGGCGGCCACCGGCTGGGCCCGGGTGCCGTGGTCAGCCGTCGGGGTGGCCGGCGAGGCCGAGGCGAACGGCCAGGGCGTCACCGTGCGCTGCCTGCTGCGCGCCGACGGCTCGGTCCCGGACTCCGAGGATGAGCCCGACCTGGTCGCCATCGTGGCCCGCGCCTACTGACGGAAGGGATGGGCCCCTTGCTGACGCCTCCGGTCAAGGATGGGGGCCCGGCCGACCCCGTCGATGGCGAGCTGCGCTTCGCGCCGGGCCGGTTGATCATGCACCGCAACGTGCGGCACGGCCGGATCGGCTGGGTCCGGGCGGGCCGAGTGGTCAGCGACGACGAGCGCGGGCTGCTGATCTTCGTGCCCCGGTACGCGCCGGTGGCCCACGAGGTGACCGCGGCCGGGCGTGGGATGCGGACGATGCCGTTCGCCGAGTGGGTCACCTCGTCGTACCGGTTGGCGGGCGGGCGGTGGAACGGGCCGCCGGTGCTCAAGTTCCTGCCCGCCGGAGCGGCCCACTCGGTGTGGTGGTTCTCCGACGTCGAGGGGCGCTTCGCCTCCTGGTACGTCAACCTGGAGGAGCCGGGCGTCCGCTGGGACGACGGCGACGTGGCCGGGGTGGACATGATCGACCAGGATCTCGACGTGGTGGTCCGCCCGGACCGGACCTGGGAGTGGAAGGACGAGGAGGAGTTCGCCGAGCGGCTGGCTCTCCCCGAGCACTACTGGGTGACCGACGAGGCCGCGGTGCGCGCCGAGGGGTGGCGGGTGATCGCCCGCGCCGAGGCCGGCGAGTTCCCCTTCGACGGCACCTGGTGCGACTTCACCCCGCCGCCGGAGTGGGTGACGCCGGAGAAGCTGCCGGACGGCTGGGATCGGCCCCCGGTGCGCTGACTGGTCACGGTGCGTGTCCGACTACTGACCGATATGGCGTAACCGCAGGTCGTCGGCGTACATTCGAGGCACGTCACCATCGGTTGGAGGCCACCATGGCCGACCGGATCGACCGTCGCCCCGCCCCCGCCCCGCGTCGTCGCGCGGCCGGCCCGAGACGGTGGTCGCGGTGACCGGGGTCGAATCGCTCGACGCGGTCCGGCGCGTGCTCGCCGCGCGGCGGGCCGACATCCTCCGGCGGTACTGCGCCGTCGGCACCGGGATCGGCCGTCCCGACCCGACCGGTCCCTACGTCATCACCGTCTACGTCACCGATCCCGCGCTGGTGCCCGGCGGGGAGGAACGCGTCGACGGCGTCGCCCTGCACTTCGTGCCGACCGGGCCGTTCCAGGCCGGCCCGCGCTGAGTGCCGCGCAGACAGGAGGCGGATCATGACCGATCCGACCGACGAGACCAATGTCAAGGCCCGGGCCCTGCACTGGGCGGCCCGGCGCGGCCCGCTGGTCGGCCTGCTCGCCGACCCGAACATCAACGGACTGGGGTACGGCCGCCGCGAGGTGGCCGGCCGCCGCACGGAGGAGCCGGCGGTGGTGGTCTACGTGGCCCGAAAGGTTCCGGCCCAGTTCCTGCCCGGCAGTCGGCTGCTGCCCCGCCGGCTCTCCTTCGGCTCCGACGCGGTCGAGGTCGACGTGGTGGAGACCGGGCCGTTCTTCGCGCAGCGGTTCACCGGCCGGGAACGCCCGGCACCGGCCGGGGTGAGCGTCGGACACGTCGACATCACCGCCGGCACACTCGGCTCGCTGGTCGTCGACAGCGCCGACGGCACGTGGTGCCTGCTGAGCAACAACCACGTGCTGGCGAACGTCGACGCCGGCCGGGTCGGCGACACGATCGTCCAGCCCGGCCCGTACGACGGGGGGAGTGCCCCGGCCGACGCGGTGGCCACCCTGCGGCGCTTCGTCCCGCTCGGCGCGGCCGGCAACACCGTCGACGGTGCGCTCGGCACGGTACTGTCCCGCGATGACGTGGTGGACCGGGTCAAGGACGACCTGATGCCGGTCGCCACCGCCGCCCACCCGGCGGTCGGGCTGCTCTTCGCCGGCTCCTACAACCGGACGCTGCTCAACCCGATCGACGAGGTGCTGCGCCTGCTCGGCGTGACGCTGCCGGGCGGCGGCGGGGTCACCGCCGGGGCGGAGATCGGCAGCGCGGTGGAGAAGGTCGGCCGGACCACCGGGTACACCACCGCCACGGTGACCGAGACCGACGTCACGGTGAACGTCGACTACGGGCCGGGGCACGGCGTGCTCGGCTTCGAAGGGCAGATCGCCACCGGTTACCTCTCCGAGGGCGGCGACTCCGGTTCGCTGGTCTACCTGTGCGGCACGGGCGGCGCCGGGAGCCGCTGCGACTGACGGCGGGGCGGCGGCATCCGGTGCGGGAGCCGCCGCGCTGCGGGGTGTCGAAGGGCGCACCCGGCGGATCGGACAACGGGGCGCAAAGAGCGCCGTCCGGCGGGTCAGTCGGCCGACTCGACCCGCCGATGTGAAGAACCCCGGCGCCATCTGGCAGAATAGGTCGCTGGTATCCGGCACGCGTCAGGCGCCCTCTAACCCCGGCGCGTCGCCAGTCCACCGAGCAGTCTCCGGCCCAACCCCACTGTGCCGGTCGACACTCACCCGTGCACCGCCCGTCCCGGGCCGGTGAGATCGCAACAGGAGCGAAACAACTGTGGCCGTAAAGATCCGGCTCCTGCGGATGGGCAAGATCCGCAACCCGCAGTACCGCATCGTCATCGCCGACTCGCGTACCAAGCGGGACGGGCGCGCGATCGAATTCGTGGGCATCTACCAGCCGAAGGAAGACCCTTCGGTGATCGAGGTCAAGTCGGAGCGGGTCCAGTACTGGCTGTCGGTCGGCGCGCAGCCGAGCGAGGCCGTGCAGCGCCTGCTGGAGCTGACCGGTGACTGGCAGAAGTTCAAGGGCCTGCCGGCCCCGCCGCCGCTGCTGGTCGCCCCCGAGCGGGCCGACCGCAAGGCGGCGTACGAGGCCGAGGCGAAGGCCGCTGCCGGCCTGACCGAGGCCCCGGCGAAGCCGGCCAAGAAGGCCGCCAAGGCTGAGGCTCCGGCCAAGGCCAAGGCTGAGGCCGCCCCGGCCAAGACCGAGGCCAAGACCGAGGCTGCGGCTCCGGTCGAGGCTGAGGCCAAGGCTGAGGCTGCGGCTCCGGTCGAGACTCCGGCCAAGGCAGAGGCTCCGGCCGAGGCCGAGGCGCCGAAGGCCGAGGAGCAGCCCGCCGCGAACGCCGGCGAGCAGGCCTGACATGGCACTGCGTCCGGCGCTCGAACACCTGGTCAAGGGCATCGTCGACCACCCGGACGATGTCCGGGTCAGGCTGGTCGACAACCGTCGGGGCAAGCGGCTGGAAGTCCGCGTGCACCCGGAGGACCTCGGCACGGTGATCGGGCGGTCCGGCCGGACCGCCAAGGCGCTGCGCCAGGTGATCGGCTCCATCGGTGGGCGCGGTGTGCGCGTCGACATCGTCGACTCGTACTGATGCGGCTCATCGTCGGCAGGATCGGCAAGCCACACGGCCTGCGCGGTGAGGTCACCGTGGAGGTGCGCACCGACGAGCCCGAGGCACGGTTCGCCCCCGGCTCGGTACTCAGTACCGAGCCGGGGGCGCGGCCGCCGGCCAATCCTGCCCCCGGCCTCGGCGTGCCGTTCGAGGTGCCGGCCGAGCTGACCGTGGAGTCGGCCCGTTGGCATCAGGAACGGATGCTGGTCGTTTTCGAGGGAATCCTCGAACGCGACGTCGCCGAGGCGCTGCGCGGCACCCTGCTCGGGGTGGACAGCGCAGACGTCGCACCGCCGGAGGACCCGGAGGAGTTCCACGATCACGACCTCGTCGGCCTCGCCGTGGTCACCCCGACCGGCGAGCGGCTCGGCGAGGTGGCCGCCATCGACCACGCCCCCGCGTCCGACCTGTTGGTGCTGCGCCGTCCCGAGGGGCGGACCGCGTTGATCCCGTTCGTCAAGGCGATCGTTTCCGAGGTCGACCTCGCCGGCGGCCGCGTCGTCGTCGACCTGCCGCCCGGTCTGCTCGACCTGTAGGGCCTGTTTCACCGGTGCTGGCCGGCCTGCGACGGGCCAGGCCGCCGCACTGCGGCATCGTCGGGATGTTCCGGACACCAGGCCGGTGTCCGGAACATCCCCTCCGCCCTGCCGGACGCCGCCTGGGCCGCGTCTCGGCGCCACCGAACCCGTGAACCGGCCCGAGCCCGCTGGAGCACCCCCGCATGCGCGTCGACGTCGTGTCGATCTTCCCCGAGTACCTCGCCCCGCTGGACCTGTCGCTGATCGGCCGGGCCCGGGCCACCGGAACGCTGCGGCTGGCCGTGCACGACCTGCGGAGCTGGACCCACGACGTGCACCGCACCGTCGACGACACCCCGTACGGCGGTGGGCCCGGCATGGTGATGCGGCCCGAGCCGTGGGGTGAGGCCCTCGACGCCCTGGCCCCGGCGGAACTGGTCCCGGACGGGCTGACCCTGCCCCGGCTGCTGGTGCCGTCCCCGGCGGGGGAGCCCTTCACCCAGGCCATGGCGCACGAGTTGGCCGGCGAGTCGCACCTGCTCTTCGCCTGCGGCCGGTACGAGGGCATCGACCAGCGGGTGCTCGACCACGCTGCCAGCCGGATGCGGGTGACCGAGGTCTCCCTCGGCGACTACGTGCTCTTCGGCGGCGAGGTCGCGGTGTTGGTGATCCTGGAGGCGGTCACCCGGCTGCTGCCCGGGGTGCTCGGCAACGCCGGGTCGCTCGACGAGGAGTCGCACGCCCACGGGCTGCTGGAGGCACCGATGTACACCAAGCCGGCGACCTGGCGGGGGCACGAGGTGCCGGAGGTGCTCCGCTCCGGCGACCACGGGCGGATCGCCCGCTGGCGGCGCGACGAGGCGCTGGTGCGTACCGCCACCCGCCGACCCGACATGCTCGCCGCGCTCGCCCCGGGGAGCCTGGACAAACGGGACAGAGCGCTCCTGGACCAGCGGGACAGGGCCCTCCCGGACAATCGGGACGGTGCGCTCCTGGACGAGGCCGGATTTCCGCCGCCCACGGGGGATGTGGCAAAGTAGGGGGGTTGCCGCATCCGCCCACGCCGTGGGCGGCCGCGAGGATTCCCGACCAGGGCCGCCCGTCGGTTTTCGCCAGGGGATCAGAATCACCCAATCCGCGCATCGATTGACGATGCGCCGTGAGCCTCACGAGGACACAGCGATGAACATCCTGGACGCCCTTGACGCCCAGTCGAAGCGGGTCGACCTTCCCCAGTTCCGCGCCGGTGA
This sequence comes from Micromonospora sp. RTGN7, assembly GCF_033804645.1. Taxonomy (NCBI): domain Bacteria; kingdom Bacillati; phylum Actinomycetota; class Actinomycetes; order Micromonosporales; family Micromonosporaceae; genus Micromonospora; species Micromonospora sp. RTGN7. The sequence goes on from NZ_JAPZLF010000002.1 coordinate 363,896, forward strand.
CACCGTCAAGGTGCACGCGCGGGTCGTCGAGGGAAACCGGTCCCGTGTCCAGATCTTCCAGGGCGTCGTCATCCGTCGCCAGGGTGACGGCCTGCGCGAGACCTTCTCGGTCCGCAAGGTCAGCTTCGGCGTGGGTGTCGAGCGGACCTACCCGCTGAACAGCCCGTCGATCGACCGCATCGAGATCGTGACCCGCGGTGCCGTGCGCCGTGCCAAGCTCTACTACCTGCGCGAGCTGCGGGGCAAGAAGGCCAAGATCAAGGAGCGCCGCGAGAAGCAGTCGAGCTGATCTCTCGCTCGCCACGCCGCCTGAGCTGCGCGGATGTCGTACTAGCCGACCCCGGCTACGCTGTTCGCACGGGCGTAGGCGGGCATCGATGCGTCGCAGCGGCAGCCGCGACGCCGGATCGTCCCACCACCGCCCGCAGGGCCTCGACGAGGCTCTCGGGCGGTGGTGTCGTTTCTGCGGACCGAGGAGTGGCGTGGTGCGGACGCTTGACGAGGACGGCGCGGGCGACCCGTGGCGGCGGCGCTTACGGCGCACCCGCCGGCAGATGCCGCTCTGGCAGGAACTGCCGCTGCTGCTGATCGTCGCCTTCTGCCTGGCGGTGCTGATCCGCACCTTCCTGCTCCAGGCGTTCTTCATCCCCTCCGGGTCGATGCAGGACACCCTGCTCATCGGCGACCGGGTGCTGGTAAACAAGGTCGTCTACGACGTACGGGACCCGCGGCGCGGCGAGGTGGTGGTCTTTCGGGGCACCGACAGATGGGCCCCCCAACAGGTCCGCGAGCCCGAGCCCGGCTTCGCCGGCGGGTTCGGCGGCACCGTCGGCGACCTGGTCGGGCTGAGCCGCCCCGGCGAGAAAGACTTCATCAAGCGGGTGATCGGCCTCCCCGGCGACCGGGTGAAGTGCTGCGACACCCAGGGCCGGGTCACCGTCAACGACATCCCGCTCGACGAGCCGTACGTCGTCCGGAACTCCCCGCTGGACCTGCCGCCGAACCCCCGCGAGTGCGGGTCACGGCGCTTCGACGAGGTGGTGGTCCCGGCCGGCCAACTCTTCGTGATGGGTGACCACCGGCGCGTTTCGCAGGACGCCCGCTGCCAGGGCCCGGTGCCGATCGACAACGTGGTCGGCCGGGCGTTCGCGGTGGTCTGGCCGTCCTCCCGGTGGGCGTTGTTGTCGGCCCCAGATGCCTTCGACGCGGTCACCGGGCCCACCACGGCAGCCGGGGACACGCCGGCTCCGGTGCGCCCCACCGGCTCGGGCGGGGTGCTGCTGCTCGTTCCGCTTTCGGCCGCGGCAACCGCTTTCGCGCGTTCCGGAACGTCCGTCCGGTCCCGGCGACGTAGGCTCCACCCGTGATTGACGAGCAGACCGACAAGAAGAGCGGCTCCTTCTGGAAGGAGCTGCCCATCCTCCTGGGCGTGGCGATCCTGGTCGCGGTGCTGGTGCGAGCCTTTGTGCTGCAGACCTTCTACATCCCGTCGCCATCCATGGAGAACACCCTTCAGATCAACGATCGGGTGCTGGTCAACAAGCTGGTGTACGACTTCCGGTCGCCGCACCGCGGGGAGGTGGTCGTCTTCAAGGCGCCCACCGAGTGGAGCGGCAACCCCGACGGCGAGGACTTCATCAAGCGGGTGATCGGCGTCGGCGGCGACCACGTGGTCTGCTGCGACGCGCAGGAGCGGCTGGTGATCAACGGCAGGTCGCTCGACGAGCCGTACATCTACTCGGCGAACGGCCAGCAGGACAAGCCCGCCGACCAGGAGTTCGACATCACCGTTCCGAAGGGGCGGCTGTGGGTGATGGGCGACCACCGTGCGGCCTCCGGCGACTCCCTGGAGCACTGGCAGGTGTCCGGCCAGAACATCGACAGCGCCACCATCCCGAAGGACCGGGTGGTCGGCCGGGCGTTCACCGTCTTCTGGCCGGTCGGCCGGGCCACCTGGCTCACCGTCCCGAAGTCGTTCGACGGCATCCCGAACCCCTGACCCCGCCCGACCTCCGGGTGGGCGTGGCGACGCGGGCCGGGTCTGGCAGGCTGGGACGGTGACGGTCCACACCCCTCGACGCGCGGCGCGCGTGTTGCTCGTCGACGCCGCGGGCAGGGTGCTGCTCTTCGCCGGGTCCGACCCGGCGCGACCCGCCCACCGGTACTGGTTCACCCCCGGCGGTGGGCTGGAAGCGGGGGAGTCCCCGGCGGCCGGCGCCGCCCGGGAACTGGCCGAGGAGACCGGCCTGCGGCTGGCCCCGGCCGAGCTGGGCGAGCCGGTGTGGCAGGAGACGATCCGGTTCCCCTTCAACGGCGTGCAGTATCAGCAGGAACAGGAGTTCTTCCTGGTCCGGGTGCGGTCCTGGGAGGTGGAGACCGCAGGCTTCGACGCCATCGAGCGGGCCAGCGTCACCGGGCACCGGTGGTGGCCGCCCGACGAGCTGACCGCCACCACCGAGCGGTACTACCCGGACGACCTGCCGGCCCTGCTGCGCCGTGTGCTGGCCGCGCCGCCCGCCGGGCCCGCCGATCCTGCCGGGGCCGGCCTTGACGACGGGGGTACGCCGTGCTGACCCCGCCGCGCACCGTGGTCCGCCGCGAGGCCGGGCTGTACGCGCTGGAGCGCGCCCTGCAACGCCGCGGCTTCCGGCACGTGGCCGGCGCGGACGAGGCCGGCCGGGGCGCGTGTGCCGGCCCGCTGGTCGCGGCGGCGACGATCCTGCCCGAGGGCCGGCGCGGCGAGATCGACGGGCTGGCCGACTCCAAGCTGCTGACCCCGACCAGCCGGGAACGGATCTACGAGCAGGTCGTCGCCCGCGCCCTGGCGTACGCGGTGGTGGTGATCCCGGCCGACGAGGTCGACTCCCGCGGCCTGCATGTGTGCAACATCGCCGCCATGCGCCGGGCACTGGCGTCGCTGGCCACCCGCCCCGACTACGTGTTGACCGACGGCTTCGGCGTCGACGGGCTGGACGTGCCGGGGCTGGCGGTGTGGAAGGGCGATCGGGTAGCCGCCTGCGTGGCGGCGGCGAGCGTGCTGGCCAAGGTCACCCGAGACCGGATCATGGTCGAGCTGGACGCGTCGTTCCCCGGCTACGGCTTCGCCGAGCACAAGGGCTACATCACGGCGGAGCACACCGCCGCCCTGCGGGAGCGCGGCCCGTGCCGCGAACACCGATTCTCGTACGTGAATGTGGCCGCCGTGTCCGGCCTGGACGGGCGGCCCCCCAGGTCCCGTCGACCGGTGGGTGCGGGGCCGGTCGAGCCGATGGAGCGCTTCGACCCGACACGGGGTACCGTCGGCGTGGCGTTGGGCGAGCAGCCCCGACCTCCCGCGCCGGTGGGGGAAGATGTGGTCATGGAAGGCGGAGTGCGATGAGCGCGGAAGATCTCGAGAAGTACGAGACCGAGATGGAGCTCCAGCTCTACCGGGAGTACCGCGACATTGTCCGCCAGTTCTCCTACGTGGTGGAGACCGAGCGCCGCTTCTACCTGGCCAACCAGGTCGACCTGCACGTACGCAACTCCGACGGCGAGGTCTACTTCGAGGTCGAGATGCACGACGCCTGGGTGTGGGACATGTACCGCCCCGCCCGGTTCGTCAAGAACGTCCGGGTGATGACGTTCAAGGACGTCAACGTCGAGGAGCTGGAGAAGCCCGACATCTCCCTGCCCGCCGACTCCGGCTTCGGCGGCTGACGACCGCCCTTCCGGTCACTCCACCGGCACCACCACCTCGACCCGCTGCACCATGTTGTTGGCGAAGCCGCCCCGGTTCCACGGCTGTGCGACCGGCTGGCGCCGCTCCGACGCATCGGTCGCCCGCGCGCCCAGCACGTGCCGCCCCGGCTTCGCCATCCACTCGAAGCGCCACCGGTGCCACGCCCACTCCCCGCCGGTCGGCACGTCCAACTCCGCCGGCGCCCAGGTCGCGCCGCCGTCCGTGGTCACCTCCACCGAGGTCACCGGGGCGTGCCCGGACCAGGCCCGCCCGTCCACAGTGCATGGCTCTGGCCGGAGCACCCGGGCGCGGGACATGAAGGCCGGAAAGCCTGGCGGGCGGACCAGCGCGCGGGGCTCGATCCGGGTCACCGGCACGCCCGGGTCGTCGGCGTCGGCGCGCAGCCGGTAGGCCACCGCGTTCTGGTAGCCGTCGAACGGTTCGGTCAGCACCGTGATCGACCGCAGCCACTTCACGTTTGCCATCCCGTACCAGCCCGGCACGATCAGCCCCAGCGGTGCGCCGTGCTGAGGCGGCAGGGGAGCGCCGTTCGTCTCGTACGCGAGCAGCACCTCCTCGCGCAGCGCGTCGGCGACCGGCAGGGCGCGCTGGTAGTACTGCTCGACACCGCGCTCGCACCCGTGGTCGGCACCGGTGAAGACCACGTCCACGGCGTCCGGGGCGAGCCCCGCCTCGCGTAGCAGCGGCGCCAGCGGTGTTCCGGTCCACTCGGCGTTGCCCACCGCCTCCACCAGCCACGGTTGGCTCACCGGGCGGGGGTGCAGCAGGGCTGGTTGCGGGCTGCCAGCTGGAGCTCCTGGGCGCTGATCGCCTCGTCCGGCCCGGCGACCCGCGAGGGGCGGCTGATGTCGTCCACAGCGGTCATCGCGCTCTCCCTGGCCGTGCCCGGCGGTGCTGGTTGAGGTCGCCGTGCCGGGGTGCCGGACGCGGCGCACCGGGCCAGCATGGGGCCGGATCGGCGTCCCGGGACATAGCAGATCAGCTGGCCGGACGGGGGTTGTCCACAGTCGGCCCGGCCGTCCACAGGCGAGCGGCCGACGGTGGCGGAGCCTGCGGGGTTCCGGCACGCTGCCGGCCATGCGGACGAGGAGCGGAGCCCGTGGTCCCGGGCGGAGTGGCAGCGGAGCCGACGGGCCCGGAGGCAGGGCCGGCGCTGGGCGGGCCGGCGAGATCCGGGCCGGTGGTGGGCGGGTCGGGGCTGGTCGGGTCGGGGGTGAGGCTGCCCGTCGGCCGTCGAGGCCGCCATGGTGGGCGGCGGCGGTGCGGTGCACGGCGGCGCTCTGCGCGGTCGCGCTCGCCGTCGTCCCCGTGTCCGTCCCCGTCCCGCCGCCGGAACTCCGTGCCGCCGACGCGGCGGTCGTGTCCGTCGTCGCGCCCGGTCCTGTCCCGGCGGTGCTGCCCTGGGTCGGGTCGGCGGCGGCGTCGCCCGGGGCGGTGACCCGGGCGGGGTCCCCCGCCCCGCACGCCCGGTTCCGGTGGCCGCTCGACGGGACCCCGCGTCCGGCCCGCCGCTTCGAGCCGCCTCCGCAACCGTGGCTGCCCGGTCACCGGGGCGTCGACCTGGTCGCCGCGCCGGACGCCGTGGTCCGGGCCGCCGGGCCGGGGGTGGTGCTCTTCGCCGGCCCGGTCGCGGGCCGTCGGGTGGTCACCGTCGGGCACACCGCGGGGCTGCGAACCACCTACGAGCCGGTGTGGCCGGGCGTCCGCGCCGGAGACCGGGTGGCCGCCGGGGCGGTGCTGGGTCGGCTACGGGCCGGACACGCGGGGTGTCCCGAGCCGGCCTGCCTGCACTGGGGACTGCGTCGAGGCGAGCAGTACCTGGACCCGCTTGCCCTGCTCGGGATCGGCCCCGTCCGGCTTCTGCCCACCTGACCGGCGTCTCGTCGTCAGCGCTGGGCGAGCAGCGCCGGCAGCCGCACGGCGAGCCGCTCGTACTCGTCGGGCGAGTTGTAGACCTGCCCACACAGCCGTAGCCAGCCGTGGCCGTTCCAGGATGTCACCGCCACCTCGGCGGCCAGCCGGTCGGCGATCCGGCCGCGCAGTGCGCGGGCCGCGTCGATCGTGGTGGCGAGCCCGTCCGGCAGCGGGACGATCCGCATGGCGACCGCCGGCCCGCCGGGCTCCGGCAGGTCGGCCGGTGCCACCCCCAGGGCGTCCCCCACCACCCGCTGCCCGTACGCGGCCAGGGCGGCGTTGTGCGCGCGTACCCGGTCGACGCCGAGGCTGCGTAGTGTCCAGACGCCGGCCGGCGCGGCCAGCCACGGCGTGTAGTCCAGGGTCGCCTGCAACTCGACGTTCCCCGGGAAGCCGGCCGCCTGCTCCCAGGAAACCACCAGCGGCTCCATCCGGTCTCGCCACGACGGGGTCACCACCAGCGCGGCGGTGCCGCGTGGGGCGTACCCCCACTTGTGCAGGTTGCCCACCCAGAAGTCCGCGCCGATGCCGGCGACCGGGTCCGGCAGCATGCCCGGCGCGTGGGCGGCGTCAACGAGCACCGGCACGTCGTGCTGGTGGGCGACCCCGACGATCGCGGCGACCGGGAAGAGACGGGCGGTTGCCGAGGTGAGCTGGTCTACGACGAGCAGTTTCGTCCGGCCGGGCAGCAGCCCCGCGCGGACGATCTGGACGACCTGCTCGTCCGTCGCGGTCAACGGCACCGGCAGGATGCGATGGGTCGCCCCGGTGCGCCGGCACTCCCGGTCGACGGAGAAGCCGACCGCCCCGTAGCCGTGGTCGGTGCTGACGATCTCGTCGCCGGGTCGCAGGCCGAGTGACTGGAGCACCAACGCGACGCCGGTGGTGGCGTTGCCGACCAGCGCGGTGCCGTCCGGGTCGGCGCCCAGGAAGGCCGCCAGGTGCCGGCGGGTGTGGGCGATCCGGTCCACCAGGCCGGGCCCGAAGAAGCGCAGCGGGTTGGCTTCCATCTCGTCGCGCAGCCGTTGCTGGGTGCGTTGCACGCCGATCGGCACCGCGCCGAACGAGCCGTGGTTGAGGTGGCTCACCGCCGGGTCGAGGGAGAAGAGCAGCCGGGCGCCGGGGATGGCCTCGGGCGGCTGCGGCGCGCTCATCCCATGATCGTAGCCCGGCGTCGATCGATAGTGGCCCTCGACGATGACCCGACGGCGGCCGGGGCGCTCCCCGATCCGCCGGTGTGCGGTCGACCCCCGCGTGGTGGCTGGTGTGCCCGCTCAGGCGCGCGGGTGGGCCTGCCGGTACGCGGCGCGCAGTCGTTCGACCGAGACGTGGGTGTAGATCTGCGTGCTCGCCAACGAGGAGTGGCCGAGTAGTTCCTGCACCACCCGCAGGTCCGCGCCGCCCTCCAACAGGTGGGTGGCGGCCGAGTGGCGCAGGCTGTGCGGACTGGTCCGGGGCAGTTCGGCCGCCTCGGCGTACCCGGCGACGATGCGGCGGGCCGTTGTCGGGTGGAGGCGTCCGCCCCGCGCCCCGAGCAGCAGTGCGTCCCCGGAGCCCGGGCCGGCGAGAACCGGCCGCCCGGTGCGCAGCCACTCGTCGAGCGCCCGTTGCGCCGGAACCCCGTACGGCACGGACCGCTCCCGGGACCCCTTGCCGAGCACCCGGACCACCCGGCGGGCGTGGTCCACGTCGGTGGTGTCCAGGCCGCACGTCTCGCTGATCCGGGCCCCGGTCGCGTACAGCAGTTCGAGCAGGAGCCGGTCCCGCAGCACCACGGCCCGCGCCACCTCACCGTCGGCGTCCCCGACCGGGGTGGACGGCAAGATCTTGGAAGAATCAGGCCCCTCCGGGGGCCGTTTGCTTCCAAGATCTCCCGGGAGCGGAGTCGGGGCCTCGACCAGGGCGATCGCCTGGTCGGCGCGGAGCACGGTCGGCAGCTCCCGGTGGGCCCGGGGACTGGCCAGCGGTGCGGCGACGTCGGTCGGGATCAGACCGGATCGGTGCGCCCACGCGCTGAAGGTGCGCACCGAGGCGGCCCGCCGGGCCATCGTCGTACGGGCGGCCCCGGTCGTCTGCTGCTTTGCCAGCCAGCTGCGCAGCACGCCCAAGTCGAGGTCGGCCACTCCGGCGCAGCCCATCCGGGTCGCGTGGTCGAGCAGGGAGACCAGGTCGCCCACGTACGCCCGGACGGTGTGCTCCGAGCGGTTGCGTACCCGGGCCAGGTGGTCGGCGAAGTCGTCCACCACCTCCCGCATCGCCGCCGGAAGAGCCGCGTGCGCCTGCCTCGTGCCGGGCCCGGCACGGCTCACCGGGTGCCACCCGGCGGGCCCGCTGCGGTCAACCACCCGGGCCCCACCCCTCCGTCGCCTCGCACCGGCTCAGCTTACGAGTACTGCCGCACCTGCTCGCCGAGCTGCGGTGCCTCGGCGAGGCGGCCGGGAACCCGGCGGAGGCGGAGCAGCTTCGCCGGCTGATGGCCCTGGCCCGGCGTTGCCTGCGTGACCGCGACGTGGAGGCCCGCTTCGTGGGTGACTGAGCGCTGCGGGCCGGGCCGGGCGGTGCCCTCCTCGTCACGTGGTGCCGGCGGTGCCCTCCTGCTCACGTGGTGCCGGGGACGCGGGCCGGGGCGGTCAGCGCGTATCCCCCGTCGCGTCGGCGGATCATGCCCAGCTCCTCCAGCAGGGACAGCTTGCGTAGGGCGGTCCGGACGGTCACACCGGCGCGGGCGGCCAGCCGGTCCACGTCGACCGTCCCGCGCCGGGGTATCGACTCCAGCACCAGCGTCGCCTCGTCGTCGAGCATGTCCCGGGGACGTTGCGGGGCGCGGGCCGGAGGCGCCAGGTCGGCCCCGATGCTGCCCACCTCCTCCAGCACGTGCGGCACCCCGGTGACCAGCCGGGCCGACGGCTGCTCGCGGAGCAGCTCGTGGGTGCCGACCGACATGGCGGAGGTGACCGGACCGGGCACCACCATCGGGCGCCGGCCGAGGGCGACGGCCCGGTTGAACGTCTGTGTAGCGCCGCTGCGCGCCGCCGCCTCCACCAGCACCGTGCCCCGGGTCGCCGCCGCGATCACCCGGTTGCGGATGAGGAACCGGGGACGGAACGGCTCGGCGCCCGGCATCCACTCGCTGATCAGCAGCCCGGCCTCGGCGATCCGATCGAACAGGCTGGCGTTGCCCATGGGGTAGGGGCGGTCGATCCCGCACGCGAGCACCGCCACCGTCAGCCCGCCGGCGTTGAGCGCGCCCCGGTGCGCCGCGGCGTCGATGCCGAAGGCGCCCCCGGAGACCACCGTCCAGTCCCGGTCGGCCAGCCCGTAGCCGAGCTCGGTGGCCACGTGCAGCCCGTACGCGGTGGCCGCCCGGGCGCCGACCACCGAGACCGCCCGGTCCAGCGCCTCGCGCAGTGGCCACGCGCCGCGGACCCAGAAGCAGAGCGGGGGCGCGGTTTCCGTGTCCACCCGGCGGACGGCGCCCGGCAGGGCCAACGTGCGCAGGTGGTGAAGCTGGGGCGGCCACTCCTCGTCGTCGGGGGTGACGAGCCGCGCGCCCAGCCGATCGCCGCGGGCCAGGGCATCGTCGGCCACGGCGCGGGCGTCTCCTTCCCGGGACCGGGCCGCCACGGCGGCGCGCAGCCCCTCCTCCGGAGCGCCGCCGTCACGCAGCAGGTCCAGCGTTGCGCCCGGGCCGAACTCGTCAACCAGCCGGTGCACCGCCCAGGTGCCGGGCTCGGCGAGCCAGGTCAACGCCACCCGGGCCAGTCGATCGTCGTCGGCGCTCACGCCGCGTCCCCCATCCTGAGTTGGATCGCCTCGCGGACGTCATCGGCCTGTGGGCGGTCCCGCCCGTCGAGGTCGGCGATCGTCCACGCCATCCGGACCACCCGGTCGAAGCCGCGCGCCGACAGGGACCCGGAGTCGAGCCGCCCGCGCAGCTCCCGGGTGTCCCGCTCCGGCAGCCGCCACGGCGGGTGGCGCAGCCGGTGGCCGGGGACCTCCGCGTTGACCCGCCAGCCGTCGCCCGCCCATCGGTCGGCGGCGGCCCGGCGGGCGGCCGCCACCCGCGCCGCGACGGCGGCCGACGGCTCGCCGGTCGCCGTCGCCTCCATCAGCTCCGCGGCCCGCAGCGGCGGCAGGGTGACCTGCACGTCGATCCGGTCCAGTAGCGGGCCGGAGAGCCGGCCGAGGTAGCGCCGGCGGGCCAACGGGGAGCACTCGCAGTAGGTGTCGCCGGCCGGCCGGGCGCAGGGGCAGGGGTTGGCGGCGAGCACCAGTTGCGTCCGGGCCGGATACTCGGTGCCGCCCCGGCTGCGGGCGAGCTGCACCCGGCCGTGCTCCAGCGGTTGGCGTAGCGCCTCCAGGGCCCCCCTGCCGAACTCCGGTGCCTCGTCGAGGAAGAGCACCCCGCGGTGGGCCAGCGACACCGCGCCGGGCCGGGCCAGCCCCGACCCGCCTCCCACCAGCGAGGCCACCGTGGCGGTGTGGTGCGGGGCCTGGAACGGCGGTCGGCGCAGCAGCCGCCCGCCCGCCGGCAGCAGCCCGGCGACCGAGTGCAGCGCGGTGACCTCCAGCGCCGCGTCGTCGTCCAGCTCGGGCAGGATCGACGGCAGCCGCTCGGCGAGCATGGTCTTGCCGGCGCCGGGCGGCCCGAACAACGCCAGGTGGTGCCCGCCGGCGGCGGCCACCTCCAGGGCCCGTCGGCCGAGCGCCTGCCCGGCCACCTCGGCGAGGTCCGGCCCGCCCGGCCCCTCCGTGGGCGCAGGAGCGGGTGGCTCGATCAGCGGCGTGCCGTCCCGGACGAACTCGACCAGCCGGTGCAGCGTGTCCACGGCGCGGACCCGCACGCCCGGGACGACCGCGGCCTCGGCGGCGTTGTCGACCGGGACGATCACCCGCTCCAGCCCGGCCCGTGCGGCGGCGGCCACCATGGGCAGCACCCCGCGCACCGGCCGCACGGTGCCGTCGAGGCCCAGTTCCCCGAGGACGACCACCCGTTCCAGGGGCAGCAGCGGCAGCTCACCGGAGCCGCCGAGCAGGGCCACCGCGATGGCGAGGTCGAAGGCCGAGCCAAACTTCGGCATCGTCGCTGGCAGCAGGTTGAGGGTGATCCGCCGGTTGGGCCAGCGCTGGCCGGAGTTCACGACGGCCGCGCGGACCCGGTCGCGCGCCTCGTGCAGGGCGGTGTCCGGCAGCCCGGAGATCACCACGGCCGGTAGCCCCGGCGCGAGGTCCGCCTCCACCTCCACCACGTGCCCGGTCACCCCGAGCAGGCCGACGCAGAGCACCTTCGCGTAGCTCACGCCCGGCCGCCCATCTCAGAACGCACCCTTGAGGTGTTCCACCCGGGACGCGCCGGCGCCGGGCAGTTCGACGGCGAGCACGTCGAACCGCACCTCGTCGGCGCTGGTGCCGGTCTCGGCGAGCCAGCGGGCGGCCAACCCCCGCAGCCGCCGCGCCTTCGCTGGCACGACCGCCTCGGCCGGGGTGCCGAAGTTGGCCGTGCGCCGGGTCTTCACCTCGCAGAAGGCGAGCACCGGGCCGTCCCAGGCGATGATGTCGATCTCGCCGGCCGGGCAGCGCCAGTTGCGGGCGATCGGGCGCAGCCCCGCCCCGATGAGGTGTCGGACGGCGCATCGTTCCCCGTACGCGCCGACCGCCTGGTTCCGCTTCGTCATGTGCCGCACCATGCCCGCCCGGGTGCCCCGTCCGGGGCAGCCTGTGGACGACGGGGGTCGCTGTGGACAGCCGGACGATCATGCCCCCGGTGTGCTATGGGTCGCTGACCGGCGGTCACTGCGTCCGAGCCGGCCACCGGCCACCGACCAGGATCTACCGACGTCGGCGCCGAGAAACCGTTCGTCCGGATGGCGCGCGGGTGCGGCTGTCACATACGGTGCCCGTCGTGAACGCACGACGGAGCTTTCCCGATGATCAGGAGTCACGCTGGTATCCCGGTGAGACCGGGTACGGCGAGTCGGACTGGCGCTCGCCGGACGACGACCGCTACCGGGCGGATGAGCTCCGCGTCCCGGACCAGCGCGGGGAGACCGGTGAGCGCCGTTACGACGAGCTGACCGACCCGCCCGTGAGCCGGTACGGCGAGAGCGGACGACACGGTGCGGACGATGCCTTCGGGCGCTCCGACACCGACACCGACAGTTACCGCCCGGGGCGGTCCCGGCGGGGCGACACCGGCTCGTTCGGGGTGTCGGCGGACGAACTTGCGGCGGAACGGGAGGCGCGTCGGGCGGCCCGGGCGACTGAGGCTGGCCTGGCCGCCGGGGAGCGGGCGCACGACGCCCCGCTGCCGGCGAGTCAGCGTTCCGTCACGTTCCCGCTGCCCTCCGGCGAGCGCGCCGTCGAGTTCCCCCTGACCGTCGGCCAGCGCCCCGTGCCCGTCTCCGCCGCCCCGCACGAGGCGGCCCCTCGGGACACGCCCCGCGATGCGGACCGGTTCGGGAGCGACCCGCTCGGGGCCGACGCGGCCGGGCTCAGGTCGGAGCCGGCCCGTCCCGCGCAGCTCGGCGGATACCCGATCATCGGTCCCGGCCGTGCGGGCGACCCCAATCTGCTCAACAACCCCGGCGGTCGCAGCGAGTCGAGCCGACTCAGCGATCCCAGCAGTCTCAATGATCCCAGCGGTTTCACCGATCCCAGCCGTCTCCACAACGAACCGGGCCGCTCTGGCGAGGAGAGTCGGGGCGCGGATCTCGGCCCCACCGGCGAGCCGGGGCACGGGGCCGAGCCGGGGCCGGCAGCCGGGCCGTCGCACCCGCTGGAGATGCCGACCGGGCCCATGACCCCGGTGACCGCCCGTCCGGAACTGCCCCCGCCCGGACTCGACCCGGCGTACCTCCAGGACGGGCTGCGCCGCCCGGGCCCGCCGCCGTCCGACGGTGTCTACCGGACCCGCCGCCCGGCGCTGGCGGTGCTGATCGCGCTGCTGGTGCTGCTCTTCGAGATTCCGGCGCTGCGGGTGCTGCGGCACGGGGTGCTCGGCGACCCACTGTCCGCCGCCGACGTCGTGGTGGGCATCTTCCTGGTCGGCGGCCTGCCGATCTTCGGAGTGGGGCTCTACGGGCTGCGCACCGGCGGTCTCGCGCTCGCCGAAGGGGGCCGGGGCTGGCTCCGTCCGCCGACGGCGTACCTGACAGTCGGCCTGGTGCTCTTCGTCGCCGCCGCCCTCGCCGCCCGCTGACTGGGGGGCGAGGCAGGGGCGTACACTGGGCAACTGGCGACCGCCTCAGGCGGTCGACCTCGCGCGCCCTCCCCACCTCGTCGTGGGGCGGCGGCCTCCCTGGTCCTGATCTTGATCGGGCCCACCATGGTCGGCGACCGGGCGCCAGGACGCCCGGCCGCCGGCCGGGCGGCACAACCAGGGATCACAAGGAGTACCCACCATGGCCGTCGTGACCATGCGTCAGCTGCTGGAGAGCGGTGTCCACTTCGGGCACCAGACCCGGCGCTGGAACCCGAAGATGAAGCGCTTCATCTTCACCGAGCGCAACGGTATCTACATCATCGACCTGCGCCAGACCCTCGAGTACATCGAGACGGCGTACCAGTTCATCCGTAACACCGTCGCCGAGGGCGGCAGCATCCTCTTCGTCGGCACCAAGAAGCAGGCGCAGGAGGCCATCGCCGAGCAGGCGACCCGGGTCGGCCAGCCGTTCGTCAACCACCGCTGGCTCGGCGGCATGTTGACCAACTTCCAGACGGTGTACAAGCGGCTCCAGCGAATGAAGGAGCTGGAGGCGCTGGGTGACCTGAGCGGCACCACCGCCGGCTACACCAAGAAGGAGACCCTGCAGCTCTCCCGCGAGAAGATCAAGCTCACCCGCACGCTGGGTGGTCTGCGGGACATGCAGAAGCTGCCGGCCGCGGTCTGGATCGTCGACACCAAGAAGGAGCACATCGCCGTCGACGAGGCCCGCAAGCTGGGCATCCCGGTGATCGCGGTGCTCGACACCAACTGCGACCCGGACGAGGTCGACTTCCCGATCCCGGGCAACGACGACGCGATCCGTTCGGCCGAGCTGCTGACCAGGGTCGTGGCCGCCGCCGTCGCCGACGGCCTGATCGCCCGTTCCGGCCGTCGCCGGGGCGGCGACGAGAAGCCCGAGCCGGGTCAGGTCGGCGCCGACGAGCCGCTGACCGAGTGGGAGCGCGAGCTGCTCGAGCCGAAGAAGGCCGACGAGCAGCCGGCGCAGGCCGCCGCCCAGCCGGCTGAGCAGCCCGTTGCTGAGCAGCCCGCCGCCGAGAAGCCCGCCGAGCAGCCGGCGGCTGTCGCCGCGGAGTGACCGCACCGCCGCTCCCCGCCATCCGGGAAACCGGGCGGCGGGGAGCGGCGGTACGCCGGGCACATCCGGCTCTGATCCGGGTAACCGGCACCCAGAACATCCCACCGCTGTCTCAACACCGAAGAGAGAGTCATGTCCAACTTCACCGCCGCGGACGTCAAGAAGCTCCGCGACCTCACCGGCGCCGGCATGATGGACTCCAAGAAGGCGCTGACCGAGGCCGAGGGCGACTTCGACAAGGCCATCGAGATCCTGCGCGTCAAGGGTGCCAAGGACGTCGGCAAGCGTGCCGGCCGGACGGCCGCCAACGGCCTGGTCGCGCACTCGGGCAAGGCGCTGCTGGAACTCAACTGCGAGACCGACTTCGTCGCGAAGAACGACGCCTTCATCGTGCTGGCCCAGCAGCTCGTCGAGCACGGCGAGGCCAGCGGCGCGAACACCGCCGAGGAGCTGCTCGCCAGCAGCATCGACGGTAAGCCGGTCGCCGAACTGATCCAGGAGCAGTCCGCCAAGATCGGCGAGAAGCTGGTGCTCAACCGCTTCGCCAAGCTGGACGGCACCGTCGCGGTCTACCTGCACCGCAAGAGCCAGGACCTGCCGCCGGCCGTTGGCGTGCTGGTGGAGTACGCCGGCAAGACCGACGAGGCTGGGGACGCCGACGCCCGTGGCGTGGCTATGCAGATCGCCGCGATGCGCCCGAAGTACGTCACCCGTGACGAGGTGCCGGCCGACGTCGTCGAGTCCGAGCGGCGTATCGCCGAGCAGACCGCCCGCGAGGAGAACAAGCCCGCAGCGGCACTGCCGAAGATCATCGACGGTCGGGTCAACGCCTTCTTCAAGGACTACGTCCTGGTCGAGCAGGCGTCGGTCGCCGACAACAAGAAGACCGTGAAGCAGCTGCTGGCCGATGCCGGCATCGAGGTGACCCGCTTCCTGCGGTTCGAGGTCGGCCAGGCCTGAGCCGCCGGTCGGGCGTGACGCGCCCGCGGGCAGGGAACATCGACGAGGAGGCCGCTGGTGTACGTGACAGGCACCGCGGCCTCCTTGTCGCATAGGGTCAGCGACGGCAGGTACGCGGTAACCGGCGCACGCGGGGTGCGCGCGGGGGAGGGCGGGGCGGATGACGCAGCTTGTGAGTGACCGGAGCCTGGCGGCGGATGATCCGACTGCCCCACCACCGGGCCGGGCCCGCCGGGTGGTGCTGAAGCTCTCCGGCGAGGTCTTCGGCGGCGGGGCGATCGGCGTCGACCCGGACGTCGTGCAGGCCATCGCCCGGCAGATCGCCACCGTGGTCCGCCGCGGAGTGCAGGTCTCCGTGGTGGTCGGCGGCGGTAACTTCTTCCGCGGCGCGGAGCTGCAGAAGCGGGGCATGGACCGGGCCCGCGCCGACTACATGGGCATGCTGGGCACCGTGATGAACTGCCTCGCCCTCCAGGATTTCCTGGAGAAGGAGGGCATCGAGACCCGGGTGCAGAGCGCCATCACGATGGCACAGGTCGCCGAGCCCTACATCCCGTTGCGCGCCATCCGGCACCTGGAAAAGGGTCGCGTGGTCATCTTCGGGGCCGGCGCGGGCATGCCGTACTTCTCCACCGACACCGTGGCCGCCCAGCGCGCGCTGGAGATCCGCGCCGACGTGGTGCTGATGAGCAAGAACGGCGTTGACGGCGTCTACTCCGCCGACCCCCGGATCGATCCGACCGCCAGCAAGTTCGACTCGATCACCTTCTCCGAGGTGCTACGCCGCAACCTGCGGGTGGCCGACGCCGCGGCGTTCAGCCTGTGTATGGAGAACGGCCTGCCGATGCTGGTCTTCGGCGCGCAGGGTGGAGACACGATCATCCGTGCGGTGGGTGGCGACAAGATCGGCACCCTGATCACCGCCTGAGCGGCCGGCGAACGTCGGTCCTCCGACACGACAGCACAGCCCACGACGAGCACAAGAAGGAGGCAAGGAGACCGGTGATCGACGACACCCTCCTCGAGGCCGAGGACAAGATGGAGCGTGCGATCGAGCACGCCAAGGAGGAGTTCGGCGCCATCCGGACCGGTCGCGCCAACGCCGCCATGTTCTCCAAGGTCATCATCGACTACTACGGCACCCCGACGCCGCTGCCCCAGATGGCGTCTGTCGGGGTGCCCGAGGCGCGCATGGTGATCATCAAGCCGTACGACAACTCGCAGATCGGCGCCATGGAGCGGGCGATCCGCGACTCCGACCTGGGCCTCAACCCGAACAACGAGGGCACCCAGCTCCGCATCCTCATCCCGCAGATGACCGAGGAGCGCCGCCGCGAGATGATCAAGGTGGCCCGGCACAAGGGTGAGGAGGCCAAGGTGGCCATCCGCAACATCCGCCGCAAGGGCAAAGAGGAGCTGGACCGGCTCGTCAAGGACGGCGAGGTCGGCGAGGACGACGGCCGCCGCGCCGAGAAGGACCTCGACGACCTGACCCAGAAGTTCGTCGCCAGCGTCGACGAGCTGATCAAACACAAGGAGAGCGAGCTCCTGGAGGTCTGAGCTGCTGCCGGCCCCGGGCCGGGCGGGTGACCTGTCGAGGCACCGGTGTGCCGTCGCCGTCGGGCGGCGGCACACCGGTGCCTCCGTCGTTGCGGGCCTCCGTCGTTGCGGGCCTCCGTCGTTGCGGGCCGCTGCCGGGGCGAGCGCCCCACCGCCGGGTTGGGAAGCTCACCGCGCAAGCCCCGCCGGGTTGGGAAGCTCACCGTACGCAAGCACCGCCGGGGTGGGAATCTCATCGCACACTGCGTCGGTCGGCGCGGGTGGCCCTCGTCTGCCCTGCCGGGGCGGCTGGTGCAGTAGGCTCGGCACGATTCCGGCCACCACGTGGTGAACGGGCGGAATCAACCGGCCGTTAGGCCGGTCAACCGGACGGAACAGTCGCTGTAGGGGATGGTCTTGGTCGTACGTCATGTGGTGAACCCCGTACCGCGTCCGCTCGGTGCGTGATGTCCCACCTCGACCCCTACCGCAGCGCCGAGCCCCGAGGCCGGGACCGGCCGGACGCCCCGGCCGCGCTTCCCTGGCCCGAGCGTGACCTCGAACCGGGCCAGCTTGCTCGCAGCGCCGCGCCCGCCGCGCCCGACACCTACGCACCTGCCGGGTCCGACGCGCTCGCGCCCGACCCCCGGACCGAACCGTTCCAGCCGGCACGCCGGCCGGAGGCATTCGACGCGGACGTCACCGACCCGTACGGGACCCGCCCGCTACCCGGCGACAACGGGCCGGTCCATTCCGCCGGGGCCCTGAGCCGGGGCGACGAGGACCAGATCGACACCGGGTCCCCCGCCACCGGAGCCGACGTTCCCGCCGGGCGTGAGTCGGGTGGTTCCCCGTACCGGCTGGAGGAGCCCGCACCGGCGGTGTTCGGCGTTGAGCCGGAGTCTGGGCCGTCCCGGAGTTGGCGGCAGCCCGGGCGACGGCGGGCCAGCGCGGACCGCCCCGCCACACAGCAGGGCAAGCCGAGCCGAGCCGGCCGCAACCTGCCCGCCGCGATCGGCGTCGGCCTCGTCCTCGGCGCGGCCGTCCTGGTGCCACTTTTCTTCTTCCTGCCCGCCTTCCTGTTCGTGCTCGCCGCCGCAGTGGCGATCGGGACCTGGGAGATGTCCCGGGCGGTCCGCCGCAGCGGGGCCCACCCGCCGCTGGTGCCGCTGATCACCGGCGGTGTGCTCATGATCGGGCTGGCGTGGTTCGCCGGTCCGGACGCGCTCACCCTCGGCCTGCTGGTCACCGTGCTCGGTACGATGATCTGGCGGCTGGGCGATGGTCCGGGCAACTACCAGCGCGACCTGACGGCGGCCACCCTGATCGCCGTGTACGTGCCCTTCCTCGCCGGCTTCGCGGCGATGCTCGCCGCGGCACCCGGCGACGGGCACCTGCGGGTGATGGTCACCCTGGTCGCGGTGGTGCTCTCCGACACCGGCGGGTACGCGGCCGGGGTCAACTTCGGCAAGCGCCCGATGGCCCCCTCGATCAGTCCGAAGAAGTCCTGGGAGGGCTTCGCCGGCTCGGTCGCCGCGGCGGCGGTCGGCAGCGCCGTGTTGATCTGGTTGCTGTTCGACGTGGCCCCCTGGTGGGGAGCGTTGTTCGGCGTGGCGGTCTCCTGCGCGGGGGTCCTCGGCGACCTGGCCGAGTCCATGATCAAGCGGGACCTCGGCGTGAAGGACATGAGCAACCTGCTGCCCGGGCATGGTGGCCTGATGGACCGCCTCGACTCGATTCTCTTCGCGGTGCCGACCGCGTACCTGCTGTTGGCCGTGTTCGTGCCGGTGGTGGGCTGAGGAATGAATCACGCCGGTCACCCCGTGCCGACCGCCCGGTCGGGGCCGATTCGGCACCTCCGGCCAGGCGTCTCGTCCGTTCGGCGTGGGAGACTGGGAGTGTCATGACGAGCCTTCCGTTGATTCCCGTCGCCCCGAACGCCCCCGCCGCACGCCGCGCGGCCATGCCGCCCCGCCACCTCGCCGACCTCGACCTGTCCGGCAGGCAGGCGCTGGTAACCGAGCTGGGTGAGCCGGCGTTCCGCGCGAAGCAGATTTCCACCCACTACTTCGGCCGGCTGGTCCGCGACCCTGCGCGGATGACCGACCTGCCCGCGGCGACCCGGGAGAAGCTGGCGGGGGAGCTGCTGCCCACCCTGCTCACCCCGGTCCGCGAGCTGGCCTGCGACGACGGTGCCACCCGCAAGGCGCTCTGGCGGCTGCACGATGGCGCGCTGGTGGAGAGCGTGCTGATGGGATACCCGGACCGGGTCACCGTCTGCATCTCCAGCCAGGCCGGCTGCGGCATGGCGTGCCCGTTCTGCGCGACCGGCCAGGCCGGGCTGACCCGGAACCTTTCCACGGCCGAGATCGTCGACCAGGCGGTCTACCTGGCTGGCGTGGCCGCCTCCGGCGCGGTCGCCGGCTCCCCGCCCCGGCTGTCCCACGTGGTGTTCATGGGGATGGGCGAGCCGTTGGCCAACTACTCACGGGTGATCGCGGCGATCCGCCGGCTGGTCGCACCCGCCCCGGAGGGGCTCGGCCTGTCCCAGCGGCACATCACCCTCTCCACGGTCGGCCTGGTCCCGGCGATCCGCCGGCTGACCAGCGAAGACCTCTCGGTCACCCTTGCGCTGTCCCTGCACGCGCCCGATGATGATCTGCGCGACGAACTCGTGCCGGTCAACCAGCGTTGGAAGGTGGCCGAGGTGCTGGACGCAGCGTGGGACTACGTGGCGCGCACGGGGCGCCGGCTGTCCATCGAGTACGCGATGATCAAGGATGTGAACGACCAGCCGTGGCGGGCCGACCTCCTCGGCCGGTTGCTGGCGGGGAAGCTGGCCCACGTCAACCTCATCCCGCTCAACCCGACCCCGGGCAGTCGGTGGGACGCGAGCCCCAAGCCGGTCGAGCGGGAGTTCGTCCGACGCCTGCGCGGGGCCGGGATCTCGACGACGGTGCGAGACACCCGGGGGCGCGAGATCGACGGCGCCTGCGGGCAGCTCGCCGCTTCCGAGGACAGGGACACCGACGCGCCGCAGGAGGCGACGGCGTGACCGGGCGTAGCGAACGAGACCAGGAGACATAGTGGCGAGTCAGGGTCAGCGTTTCCGGCGTAAGGCGCTCCGCCGGGGCTACAAGGTCGACGAGGTGGACGCCTTCCTGGACCGGGTCGAGGCGACGCTCGACGGTCAGCCGGTCGGCGCGCCCGTGGCCTCCCAGGAGGTCCACGACGTCGTCTTCCGGGTCCGTTTCAACGGCTACGACGAGTGGCAGGTCGATCTGCACCTCGACCGGGTCGAGCGGCAGCTCGCCGAGATGGAGGAGCGCGGCGGCGTGGTCGGTCGCGGCAGCGACTCCGGGATGTCCGACCGGCTCGGCACGCCGAACCGGATGGCCCCGCCCGACCGGCTCGCCCTGCCCGACCGGATGAGTCCTCCCATGCGTGACGATCGTGGCGCGGTCCCCATGCGTGACGATCGTGGCGCGGTCCCGATGCGTGACGATCGTGGTCCGGTTCCGATGCGTGACGACCGGGGACCTGCCCCCATGCCGCCCCGACCGATGCCCGCGCAGGCCGGTCCGCCCGCCGACCGCTACGGCCGTTACGACGAGCCGAGCGGCGCCTTCGCCGCCGGGGGCTACGACCCGCCGCGCGGCGGATACGACACCCCGCGTGGATCCGCCGGCCCGGGAGGCGGCCCGATGGGCCCCGGTCCTGGTGCCGGCCCCGGTCCTGGCATGGGTCCTGGTGCTGGCCCCGGCCCGGGTATGGGTCCTGGCCCGGGTCCCGGTCCCGGTGCTGGAATGGGCCCCGGTTCCGGTCACGGTCCAGGTCCCGGTGCTGGTATGGGTCCCGGTTCCGGTCACGGTCCAGGTCCCGGTCCCGGCATGGGCCCTGGTCCGGGTTCCGGCATGGGTCCTGGTCCCGGCAGGGGTCACGCAGGCCCCCCGCCGCGCGGCCTGCCCGCCGGGCAGGGAAGCTACGGCCCGGACGGCCGGTTCGACGGCTTCGAGGCGGGCCGGCATGGTCGGGCCGACATGACCGCCGAGATCCGGATGCCCGAGCGGGACCTGCGTGAGCTGCGCGGTCGTGGCCCGGCCGGCGCGCCGGCCCTGCCGCAGCAGCCGCACGGAGGCCCGCCGATGGGTGGGCCTCCGCCGGTCGCCGGCCCGCCGCCGATGGCCGGGCCGCCGATGGCCGGGCCGCCCGGCAGCGACCTCCACCGCGTGGACCAGATTCGGCGCAGCTTCCAGGCGCGGCGGTTCGGCAGCGGGTACGACCCGGACCAGGTCGACCGGCTCTTCGAGGGCATCCTCGGCGGTATGTCCGGCCGCGGCCCGATGCCGGTGAACCCGAAGGAGCTGGACACCCTGCGGTTCGGCCTGGTGCCGGGCGGCTACTTCGAGGCGGAGGTCGACGCCGCGCTGAAGGACGTCCAGGACATCCTCTTCGGCCGCTGACCCGCGCCCGCCACACCGGCCGACGGCCGGCGGCCGGACACGTCCGGAGCGGTGGCCCGCGCCCGCCGTCGACGCGCGTACGACGAGGGCCCGTCCCCTGCTCAGCGGGGTGACGGGCCCTCGGTGCGTGCTGGGTCGGCGGTGTCGCCGCTCGGGGTCAGGAACGCAGGCCGTTGCGCCGCAGCACCGCGTCGCCGACGACGATGGCCAGCAGCAGCACGGCCAAGCCGACCAGCCAGATGTCCTCGACCCTGCCATCGTGGTTGCCAAACAGCATCGCCAGCATCGCCAGCGCGGAGAGCACCGCGCCGATCTGCCCCGCCTTCCGGTGCCCGGGCTTGTGCTGATCTGGCGACGTCACTGGCTCGCTTCCTGCCACTGTCGGTCCTTCCCTCGCGATCGGATCTCCGGTTAGTCTGGCACGCCCCGCGCCTGGCCACGCCCGGTGGGGGTTTCCGTTCCCCCGCCCGGAAGCGCCGCGGCTGGTCCGCAGGGCGGGACAAGCCGGCCCGGGGGGGCCGGACGGCCTCGGGCGCGGGGCGGGACAAGCCGGCCCGGGGGGCCGGACGGCCTGGGTCGCAGGGCACTACCGGCGTCGCGGGTCGCCGACCAGACTGCCTCCGGTAGCGTTCTGGCGTACACCTTGATTGTCTTTTTGAGGGGGACTGCGGTGCGAGTGACCGGTACGGGGCATGCCAGCATGCGGATCGACACGGCCGCGGGCAGCATCCTGTGCGACCCGTGGGTAAATCCGGCCTACTTCGCCTCCTGGTTCCCGTTCCCTGACAATTCGCTGCTCGACTGGGAGACCCTGGGGCAGGTCGACTACCTGTACGTGTCGCACCTGCATCGGGATCACTTCGACGCGGCGCACCTGCGCGACTTCGTCTCCAAGGACGCCACCGTCCTGCTCCCCGAGTTTCCCACCTCGGAGATGGAGGACGAGCTGCGGGCGCTGGGCTTCACGAAGTTCCTCCGGGCGCCGAACGAGCAGGTCGTCGAGCTCGATGGCGGCCTCAAGATCATGATTCAGGCGCTGACCAGCCCGACCGACGGCCCGATCGGCGACTCGTCGCTCTGGGTGGAGCACGACGGGGTCCGGCTGCTCAACCAGAACGACGCCCGCCCGACCGACCTGACCGTCTTCACCGAGCTGGGCCACGTGCACGCGCACCTGCTCCAGTTCTCCGGCGCGATCTGGTACCCGATGGTCTACGAGCTGCCGCAGGCGGCGAAGACGGCGTTCGGCAAGCAGAAGCGGGAGCGGCAGTTCGACCGCACCTGGCGCTACATCGACGACCTGAAGGCCGACCACGTCTTCCCGATCGCCGGGCCGCCGTGCTTCCTCGACGACACGCTGTGGCAGTTCAACGACATCCACGGCGACGAGGGCAACATCTTCCCCGACCAGTCGGTCTTCCTCTCGGAGTACGCGAAGGTCGGCGGCACCAACGGGATCGTGCTGCTGCCCGGCAGCGTGGCCGAGGTGTCCACGTCTGGCGCGAGCACCACCCACCCGCAGCCGGTGGAGGAGTTCTTCGCGAACAAGCTTGCCCACCTCGAGGAGATGCGGGAGCGTAAGCGCCCGATCATCGAGGCGGAGAAGGCATCCTGGCGGCACCCCGAGATCGACGTGCTGGCCGGCATGAAGCGCCGGATCGAGCCGCTGCTGGATGAGTCGGTCTACCTTGCCAAGGGCGTCGGCGGTCCGGTCCGCTTCGACCTGGTGGGCTACGACGGGGTGAGCGTCGAGTCGATCGTGGTGGACTTCCCGGGCAAGGAGGTGCGCCCGTACGCGGAGGAGAAGGTCCGGTACCGGTTCCGGATGGAGCGGGCGCTGATCGAGCACCTGTTGCACATCGACGAGGTGGACTGGGTCAACTCGCTCTTCCTGTCCTGCCGCTTCTCCGCCGCCCGGATCGGCCAGTACAACGAGTTCGTCTACGCCTTCTTCAAGTGCCTGTCCACCGAGCGCCTCCAGTACGCCGAGGGCTGGTACGACGAGCACGAGCGGTCCACCGACGCCGAGGACGTCACCCTCGGCGACTGGGTGGTGCAGCGGCGCTGCCCGCACCTGAAGGCGGACCTGACCCGGTTCGGCATCGTCGAGGGCGACCAGCTCACCTGTCAGCTGCACGGTTGGAAGTTCGACCTGCCCAGCGGTCGCTGCCTGACCAGCGTCGGCCACAAGGTCCGTGCCCACCGCGCCACCGCCGACACCCCGACCCCCTGACCGACGCCTCCCCGGGCCCGCGCCCGCGTCACTTCCCGACGAGTGCGCGGGCGGGTCAACAAGGTGCCCTTCCTTACCCCAGATCGGCCAGGATGCGGCGGGCGGCGTTGTGGCCGGCGGCGCCGATGACGCTGCCGGCCGGGTGGCAGCCGGCGCTGCCGGCGTAGACGCCGTCGATCCCGGTGGCGTACGGCATCCGGTCGGTGAACGAGACCGTGTTGTCGACGTGGTGGATGTGGCCGCCGGTGATGCCGAAGTGGGCCTCGATGCCGGGCGGGGGGAGCGGGACGGCGTCGGCGATCAGGTCGCCGGTGCCGGGGGCGTACCGCTCGCAGATCTCGACCAGGCGCGCGACGTAGCCGGGCAGGGCGGCGTCCCAGGTGGTGCCGGCCAGCTCGTAGGGGACCGACTGGACGAACAGCGCCGAGGAGTGGTGACCGGCGGCGTCGGAGAGCGACGGGTCGACGGTGGTGTGCAGGTACCACTCGATGGTCGGCTCGTCGGGCAGCCGCCCGGCCTGGACGTCGGCCCACATGGCGCGCAGCGCGGCCATCGGTGGCTCGCCCCCGCCGTCGACCAGCGACGCCGAGCCGGGCAGCAGGTGGATGGTGGAGCCGAACGGGCTGGGCGTGCCCTCGGGCAGGCAGGAGAAGCGGGGCAGCCCGGTCAGCGCCAGGTTGAGCTTGAGGGTGGTGCCGGGGCGGCGGACGGCCGCCATCCGCTGGGCCAGCGGCACCGGGAGCGCGCCATCGGGCAGCAGGTCGATCAGCCGGTACGGGTCGCAGGCCCCGAGCACCACCGGCGCGGCGACGTGCCGGCCGTCGGCGAGGATCACCCCGTCGGCCGCGCCGTCGTCGAGGGTGATCGCGGCGACCGGCGCACCGGTCAGGATGCGTGCCCCGGCGGCACGGGCGGCCTCGGCGAAGGTGCGGGAGACGGTGCCCATGCCGCCCTCGGCGATCATCCAGGTGCCGTCGGCGCCGGGCAGCCGGCACATGTTGTGTACGAGGAAGTTGTGCCCGGTCCCGGGGTCGTCCGGGCCGGCGTTCAGGCCGGACAGGCCGTCGGTGACCGCGTACATGCTGACCAGCAGCTCGGAGCGGAAGTCGAAGCGGGCCAGGTGGTCGGCGACCGAGCCGCGCACCAGGTCGACGAAGACCTGTCGCAGCGCCGGCCGGACGTGCCGCTGCGCGGTCTCCTCCACCGGCATCGGCTCGGCCAGCCAGGCCGGAGCCAGGTCCTCGCGCAGGGCCGCCAGTTCGGCCTGCATGGCGTCGTCGGCGGCCACGTCGGCGGGGGAGAAGAACTCCGTGAGCTGCCGCCGGGTCGCCGCGTGGTCGCTGCCCATCAGCAGGTACGGCGAGCCGAGGCCGCCCGGGGTGGGCAGGAAGTAGTGCGGGTCGCGGCGCAGCACCGGGATGCGCACGTCGAGCGTGGCGAGCAGCTCCGGCGGCATCAGCCCGAGCAGGTACGACCCGGTGGAGTGGCGCAGCCCCGGCACCTTCGGGAACGGGTTCTCGGTGCGGGTCGCCCCGCCGATCACGTCGGCGGCCTCCAGCACCAGCACGTCCAGCCCGGCGCGGGCCAGCAGGATCGCGGACACCAGCCCGTTGTGCCCGGCGCCGACGATCACCACATCGGCCCGGTTCGGCAGCTCGCTCGCCTCGCTCATCCGGCCATCACCGTTGCACTCGCCTCGCTCGTGCGGCCGTCACCGCTGCGCTCGCTCATGCTCGGGCAGCCTAGTGCCGCGCGGCCGTCACCGCTGCGCTCGCTCATGCTCGGGCAGCCTAGTGCCGCGCGGCCCTCGGCGGGAGGCCGTCGCCCGGTCCCGCTCGGGCCGGGAGAGTCCCGCGGATCCGTCACCCGGACCGGCCTGGCCCGGACCAGGCCGACGCCTGACACCACCGACGGCGAAGCGGGCAGTGGCCCTTCGCGGCCCTCTAGGGAGCTGCCCCGTCTGCGCGCCCACTGGTGCCCGGCGGAACCCGTGCGGAATCTTGGACATCTACCGGCGTCTGCGGACGAGAAGTGTCCAAGGCCTGCCGAGAATCGGGCCCGTCGCCCGTCGGCAAGCTCTGGGTGGGGTCACGGGATTGCCTTGTTGAGAGTTCTGAAGAGTGCCCATTCGGCTGAATGTGGCAGATTGGGCATTTGCTGGGCCTTCATCTCCATGATGAGCAGGCCGGGCAGGTGCAGGTCCATGATCCCGGTGGAGGAGTGCGATTCCTCGAGATTGCCCCGGCATCCTTGCGGTTGCGCCCGTAGCACTCGAACAGCTCGTTGAGGAAGGTCTGCGCCTCCGACCGCCCCGTATCGGCATAGGTCCGCCACCTAGCAACGAACTTGGTCAGTGCCGCCCGGATCTGCTCACCATTGCGTATGGTCAAAAAGGCTTCGGCGAATCCGCTGAGAAGTACGCGGCCTGAAACAGGTGGCGAATTCAAGTGATCATGGCGACACTGCGTTCTTTGCCAAATCGTTGACCTTTGTCGGCGAAGGTCATCGCGTTCGCGCTGGTCAGGCGGTGTTGCGCCGACCGCTGCGGGACCGGGCGGCGATGGCCCGGCAGTTGGACTCGCTGGTGGTGGCGGGCGAGCAGCACAACGCGAGCGTCCTAGTGCTGCCGCTCGATGCGGGGCTCTTTCGCTGGTCGCAGGCGGGCACCTTCACCATGCTCGACTTCCCGCAGGACGTCCGGGAGCCGGAGCCGACCACGATCTACATGGACGGGCCGTGCGGCGCGGTCTACCTCGACAAGCCGCACGAGACCGAGACGTACGAGGAAGCCTGGCGTTCGCTCGCCGAGCGGGCGCTGAGCGGGGCCGAGTCCCGTGAGTTGATCAGATCGATCGCGAAGGAGATGTCCAGTGCAGCGTGACGGTGTGTGGCACGCGTCCTCCCGCTCGGGCGGGGAGGGGGATTGTGTCGAGGTGGCGGCGTTCGCCGACGCGGTCGGTGTGCGGGACAGCAAGGACCGGCGGGGGCCGGCGCTGAGCTTCGAGTTGGCGGCCTGGGCCGGCTTCGTCCGGGCGGCCGGCTCGGGAGCCCTCGACAGCCGCCGGTAGCGGACAGTCTTCCGGTGCCCCTGTCTGCAAGGGGCACCGGAGGACGGGGCAACCCTTTATGCCACCTCGACGAAGTCGAGTTCCGCCCAGCGGCTCAGGTAGGTGAACCGCAGCGTGTTGTAGCCCGCGTTGAGCGTCACGTCGACGCCCGCCTGCCGCCAGACGTCCCAGCCGGTGTTGGGGTAGGTGACGACCTTCGGGTTGGCGCCGTTGACCGTCAACGTGTGCTGGGCGTCGCCGTACCCGGCGGCGTAGGCGACGTTGGCGCGGTAGCCACCCGCCCGGGGCGCGAAGACCGTCACCTCGACCCAACTGTCCGCATAGTCCATGTACGCCACGACCTGCCCCTGCGACGTGTTCGGGGCGGTGCGGACCGCGCAGTGGTTGAGCGTGCCGCGCTCGGTCTCGTACCGCACCCGGCTGCCCCGCACCACGGGGTACCCGCCGGACCAGCCCAGCGCCGCCACGTACATGCCGCGCGCCGAGTAGTTGTTGATCCAACCGTGGAAGACGAGGTGGTCGCCGCCCGCCTCGCGGACCACGTCGGCGCCGCCCGGCCCGCGCACGGCCGAGTCCAGCGACGCCGTGGTCAGCAGCGAGCGGTACGCCTTGGTGTACGGGCCGGTGAGCGAGGCCGACGTGGCGTAGCTGGTCTGGTAGCCGTCGCCGCCGTAACCGCCGAGCGAGTAGAAGAGCACGTACTGCGCGCCGACCTTGGTCAGTACGGGCGCCTCGATGATGCCGCCCTCCTCGGCCAGGCCGCTACGCAGCAACTCGGCGCGACTGCCCTGGAGGGTGACGCCGTCGGCGGCGACCCGTTGCAGCCAGAGGCTCGTCGGCTGGCCGATGGCGTTGCCGTCGTCCTTGTAGAGCAGGTACCGCAGCCCGGTGCTGTCGGTGAAGCTGGCCGCGTCGATGTCGCCGCCCTCGCCGGCGTTGCAGACCAGCGGCTGGGTGCCGACGGAGGCGAACGGCCCGAGCGGCGAGGTGGCCAGCGCGGCGCCGAGGCACTGCCGTCCGGTGGCCCGGCTGCGGGCGGTGTAGTAGAGCAGGTATCGCCCGTCGGCCCGCTGGGACACGTCGGGTGCCCAGGTCAGGCCCCCGTTGGCCCAGGTGCCGAGGGTCGGCATCGCGTCGGCCCGCCGGGTCCACGCTCCGGTCAGCGAACTGGCCGTGGCGACCGGGACGTTGCCGTTGCCGTTGTTCGTCGAGTACGCGTAGTAGGTGCTGCCGAACTTGACCACGTCGGGGTCGGGGAAGTCACTGGCGATGACCAGCGATGGTGCGGCGGTGGCGGCCTGGGCCACTCCCGGGCTGACGAGCAGTGAGCTGGCGACCAGCACGGCCGCCAGCCAGACGAGAGCTTTACGCATGGCGAAATTTAACCATACTCATCGATGCGCTGGAAGATTCCTGCGAACCCGATGCGGGGATGGCGACCACTCCATCGTGATCAACCTGGCCGAGTGGCCTCCTACCGGCTGTACGCCGACGCCGTCGGCCGGACCACCCGGGTGGACACCTGCACCGACGCCGGCCGCACCGAGTTCACCACCCATGGGAAGAACTACATAACGCCCGGAAAGCGCCGCCGGACGACCCCGCCACCGAGGGCTGAGGCTCCCAGCGGGCGCTCAGTGGGGCTGGGGAAGAATAGGCGGGTGACAACTCCCCGCGATCTCGTCCTGCTCGGGTCGACCGGCTCGGTCGGCACCCAGGCCATCGACATCGTCCGACGCAACCCCGACCGGTTCCGGGTGGTGGCGCTCGGTGCCGGTGGCGGCAACGTCGCGCTGCTCGCCGCCCAGGCCCTCGAGCTGGGCGTCGCCGCCGTCGGCGTGGCCAAGGCGTCCGCCGCGCAGGACCTCCAGCTCGCCTTCTACGCGGAGGCGAGCCGGCGCGGCTGGGCCACCGGCGACTTCAAGCTGCCCAAGATCGTGGCCGGCCCGGACGCGATGACCGAGCTGGCGCAGTGGCCCTGCGACGTGGTGCTCAACGCCGTGGTCGGCTCCCTCGGGCTCGCGCCGACGCTGGCCGCGCTGCGCGCCGGGCGTACCCTCGCCCTGGCCAACAAGGAGTCCCTCGTCGCCGGCGGCTCGCTCGTGAAGGCCGCCATGACACGGCCGGGACAGATCGTGCCGGTCGACTCCGAGCACTCGGCGCTGGCCCAGTGCCTGCGCTCCGGATCGCGCCCCGAGGTGCGGCGGCTGATCGTCACCGCCAGCGGCGGCCCGTTCCGGGGCAAGCGGCGCGACGAGCTGACGCAGGTCACGCCCGATCAGGCGCTCGCCCACCCGACCTGGAGCATGGGGCCGGTCGTCACGATCAACTCCGCCACCATGGTCAACAAGGCGCTGGAGGTGATCGAGGCGCACGAACTGTTCGACGTGCCGTACGCCGACATCGCCGTCATGGTGCACCCCCAGTCGGTGATCCACTCGATGGTCGAGTTCGTCGACGGTTCGACGATCGCCCAGGCGAGCCCCCCGGACATGCGGCTGCCCATCGCGCTCGGCCTCGGCTGGCCGGACCGGGTGCCCGCCGCCGCCGCCGCAGTGGACTGGACGACCGCCCACACCTGGGAGTTCGCCCCGCTGGACGACGAGGCGTTCCCCGCCGTGGCGCTGGCCAAGGCGGCCGGGGAGGCCGGGCGCTGCCGCCCGGCGATCTACAACGCGGCCAATGAAGAGTGCGTCGCGGCGTTCCTCGCCGGCCGGCTGCCGTTCCTCGGCATCGTGGACACTCTCCGTCGGGTGGTGGAGGACGCTCCCGATTACGACGAACCAGGTACCGTCGAGGACGTGCTCGCCGCCGAGTCGTGGGCACGCGCGCACGCGCAGGAGATCATCGTGGCGTCAGTGGAAGGAGCTTGATGGCGTACCTGCTCGGGGTGGTGCTCTTCGCCCTGGCCATCCTCATCTCGGTCAGCCTGCACGAGGCGGGGCACATGCTCACCGCCAAGGCGTTCGGGATGAAGGTCACCAAGTACTTCGTCGGCTTCGGCCCCACCCTCTGGTCGGTCAAGCGCGGCGAGACCGAGTACGGCGTGAAGGGCATCCCGCTCGGCGGCTTCTGCAAGATCGTCGGCATGACGGCGCAGGACGACGACGTCGATCCGGCCGACGAGCCCCGGGCGATGTGGCGCTACCCGGTCTGGAAGCGGACGATCGTGATGTCCGCAGGCTCGATCACCCACTTCGCGCTGGCCCTGGTCGCGACCTGGATCGTCGCCATGTCCGCCGGCCTGCCCAACCCCGACTTCCCGACCACCGACGCGCAGGCCCGCCAGGAGCCCGCGGTGATCGCGCTGGCCAAGTGCGTGGTGCCGGAGAACACCATCCGGGAGTGCGCGGTCGCCGACCCGGCCAGCCCCGCCGCCCAGGCCAACCTGCGCGACGGCGACCGGATCACCTCGCTCAACGGCACCCCGGTCAACAACTACGGCGACCTGCTGGTCGCGCTGCGGGCCACCAAGCCCGGCGACAAGGCCGAGATCGGGTACGTCCGCGACGGCCAGCCGGGCACCACGAGCACCGTGCTCGCCCAGACCCAGCGCCCCCCGCTGGACAACCCGGAGGGCAAGGTCGCCCCGGTCTCCGCGCTCGGCATCGGCCTGCGGTTCAGCACCCCGACCCGGGTCGATTACGGGCCGGTCTCCGCGCTCGGCGGGACCGCCCGGTTCACCGGCGACATGGCCGTCGGCACGTACGAGGCGATGAAGCGCATCCCGCAGAAGGTGCCCGCCCTCTGGACGGCGATCACCGGCGGCGAGCGGGACATGGACACCCCGATCAGCGTGGTCGGCGCGAGCCGGCTCGGCGGCGAGGCCGTGGAGAACAACGCCTGGCTGATCTTCTTCATGCTCTTCATCTCGCTGAACTTCTTCATCGGCGTGTTCAACCTGCTGCCGTTGCTCCCCCTCGACGGCGGGCACATCGCGATCGCCTGGTTCGAGCGGGCCCGGTCCTGGATCTTCGCCCGCTTCGGCAAGCCGGACCCGGGCCACGTCGACTACCTCAAACTCATGCCCCTCACGTACGCGGTGATTCTGATCGGTGGCGTGTTCACGCTGCTGACCATCACCGCGGACGTGGTCAACCCCATCACGCTCTTCTCAAGGTGAGTGCCTGAAGTGACCGCAGTCAGTCTCGGTATGCCCGTCGCGCCGCCCCCCGCGCTCGCCCCGCGCCGGCTCAGCCGCCAGATCATGGTCGGCTCGGTGCCGGTCGGTGGGGGTGCGCCCGTGTCGGTGCAGTCGATGACCACCACCCTCACCTCCGACGTCAACGCCACCCTCCAGCAGATCGCCGAGCTGACCGCGTCCGGCTGCCAGATCGTCCGGGTGGCGGTGCCCTCGCAGGACGACGTGGAGGCGCTGCCGGCGATCGCCCGCAAGTCGCAGATCCCGGTCATCGCCGACATCCACTTCCAGCCGAAGTACGTCTTCGCGGCGATCGACGCCGGTTGCGCCGCCGTGCGGGTGAACCCGGGCAACATCCGGCAGTTCGACGACAAGGTCAAGGAGATCGCCCGGGCGGCCGGCGACGCGCACGTGCCGATCCGCATCGGCGTGAACGCCGGCTCGCTGGACAAGCGGCTGCTCGCCAAGTACGGCAAGGCCACCGCCGAGGCGCTGGTCGAGTCGGCGCTGTGGGAGTGCTCGCTCTTCGAGGAGCACGGCTTCCGGGACATCAAGATCTCGGTCAAGCACAACGACCCGGTGGTGATGATCCGGGCGTACCGGCAGCTCGCCGAGCGGTGCGACTACCCGCTGCACCTCGGCGTGACCGAGGCCGGCCCGGCATTCCAGGGCACCATCAAGTCGGCGGTTGCCTTCGGCGCGCTGCTGGCCGAGGGGATCGGCGACACGATCCGGGTCTCGTTGTCGGCCCCGCCGGTGGAGGAGATCAAGGTCGGCAACCAGATCCTGGAGTCGCTGGGGCTGCGCGAGCGGGGCCTGGAGATCGTCTCCTGCCCGTCCTGCGGCCGGGCCCAGGTCGACGTCTACAAGCTGGCCGAGGAGGTCACCGCCGGTCTGGAAGGGCTGCCGGTGCCGCTGCGGGTGGCCGTCATGGGCTGCGTGGTCAACGGCCCGGGCGAGGCCCGCGAGGCCGACCTCGGCGTCGCCTCCGGCAACGGCAAGGGACAGATCTTCGTCAAGGGCAAGGTCGTCAAGACCGTCCCGGAGGCGCAGATCGTCGAGACGCTGATCGAGGAGGCCCTGCGGATCGCCGACGAGATGGGCGCAGACCTCCCCGAAGACCTCCGCGACCTCCTCCCCGGCCCCACCGTAACGATCCACTAACCCACCCCCCCACCCGGGGACACCGCGCGCCCACCCCCACCCGGGGACACCGCGCAAATTCAGAGAAAGAGTGGCCATTCCAGGTGGAATGGCCACTCTTTCTCTGAATTTGGCGTTCGTGTGGGGCCCGGGGTGGGGTTATTCGGGTTCGGCAAGGATGGCGTAGAGCTTGCGTCGGGTTTCGGCCAGCACTTGGGCGGCGCGTTCCCGCTGGTCGTCGGTGCCGGTCATCATCACCTGACGGAGCGCCTGCATCGCCTGGTTGCCGGCGTCGCGGATGTCGTGCCAGCTGTTGACCGTGTCCTCGGCGAACTCGCTCCACGGCGGGGCCTGAGCCGCCGAGTCGGCCTCGGCGTGGCCCGCCTCGGTGACGGTGAACCGCTTCCGGCCGCCGCCGGCCTCCTGGGTCGCCGCGACGACGACGCCCTCGTCCTCCAGGAGTTGGAGAGTCGGGTAGATCGACCCGGGGCTTGGCCGCCAGGCCCCGCCGGTGCGGGAGTCGATCTCCTGAATCATCTCGTACCCGTGCATCGGCCGCTCCTTGAGCAGCGCCAGCACGGCGGCCCGGACGTTGGGCCGGCGTCCCCGCCCACGTCCCCGGTGACCGCCCCGCCCGCCCCCGCCCCCGTGCCCGTGCAGGCCGGGCGGAAACGGTGGCCCAGGGGGCCCCGGCGGAAACCCAAAGCCCCGCATCCGCGCCTCGTGCACATGCATCCGTCGGTGGAAACCCATCAACCTTCCCCCTCATCGCTTATATCGCTGATGCATCAACGATATATCGCCAACCCATCGCCGACAACCCCCGGCCAGCCACCCGCCCCGTTGATCATGAAGTTAATGTCGCGACACGCCGACCGGGATGGCGATAACTTCATGATCAACGGGGCGGGTGGGGTTCGGTGACCGGCCGGCGGGGCGGTGGGGGGATCTGGCAGGCTGGTAAGCGTGCTGACGGTGCCGGTACGTCAAGTGGGGGAATCGGAGCGGCGCGCGGTCGAGCGGCTGCTTGATCTCGACCCGTTCGCGGGCGCGCAGGTCGCCGAGCGGATCGCCGCGCGCGGGCTGGCCTGGTGGCGGGCCGAGGGGCGCATCCTGGGGTACGGCCCGCGGCGCAGCCTGGAGTCGATCTGCTGGCTCGGCGGCAACCTCACTCCCGTGCTCGCCTCGGAGCACGCCATCGCCGCCTACGCCGACCTGCTCGCCGCCGAGGAGCGGCTCTGCTCGTCCATCGTCGGACGGGCCGATGCGGTGCTCCCCCTCTGGGACCGGCTCTGCGGGCAGTGGGGGCCGGCCCGGGACGTCCGGCCCGACCAGCCGTTGCTGGCCGCCGACGCGTTGCCGCCGGTGGTGGTCGACCCCGACGTGCGGCTCGTGCGCGGCCACGAGGTCGACCAGCTCTTCCCGGCGGCCGTGGCCATGTACACCGAGGAGGTCGGCGTCTCACCGCTGGCCGAGGACGGCGGGCGCGGCTACCGGCGCCGGGTCACCGACCTCGTCCGGGCCGGGCGGGCGTACGCCCGATTCGTCGACGGCCAGGTGGTGTTCAAGGCGGAACTGGCGGTGGTGACCCGACGTACCGCGCAGGTCCAGGGGGTCTGGGTGGCCCCGGAGTGGCGTGGGCGGGGCATCGCCACGGCGGCGATGGCGGCGGTGACCCGGGACGCGCTGCTGCGGGTCGCCCCGACGGTCAGCCTGTACGTCAACGACTTCAACCTGCCCGCCCGACGCGTCTATGAGCGCTGTGGGTTCCGTCCCGTCGGCACCCTCGCCACCATCCTCTTCTAGACTCCGCCCGGGCCGCGCAAAGCTGACCGGCGGCTGTGCGGAGCTGACCGGTGGGGCGGGCGCTGCAAGGTCGCGCCGCAGGTAAATGCGTTGAAGGGCCCAGCCGGATCGCGCAGGGTGGAACCACACCCGCCACCCGCGACCCGCCACCACCGGCCACCGGCCACCGCCCCGCCACCACCGGCCACCGCCCCGCCACCACCGGCCACCGCCCCGCCACCGGCCACCGCCACCGCCCCGAGTCCGGAGAAATTGACATGCGCCTGTTCCGTGACCTGTGGGCCACCTCGGCACGCCGGATGAGGATCGTCGCCGTGCTGATCGTCCTCGGCGCCTGCGGTCAGGCGGCTGCGGCCGCGCTCGCCGGCCCGGTGCTGGTACACCGCTCGGAGACGCTCTTCGTCGTCCTCGCCGTCGCGCTCTGCGCCGCCGTCGTCACCGACCTCGTCATCGGACTGCTGATGGCCGGGGTGACCGCCGACTGGTCCGCCGACGTCCGGCGCCGGCTGTGCCGGGTGGCACTCGGCCAGGACCTGCCCACCCTGGACGGCACCCCCGTCGGCGAGCTGCTGGACCGCATCGACGGGGACGTCTACCAGGTGGCCTCCGAGGTGCGCGGGCACGGCGTACGGATCGCGCAGATGTCCGCCACCGGTCTGCTCTCCACGGTTGTCGCCCTGGCGGTCTGGTGGCCGGCGGGGGTGAGCATGCTCGTCCTGACCGCGCTGCTCGCGGTCGTGCTGCGCCGGCCGACCCGGCGGATCGCTCCGGCCCGGATGGCCGAGGAGGAGGCCTGGACGGACCTCGCAGCCGTCATGGAGGAGGCCGTGCACGGCCAGGACGACGTGCGTACCAGCCTCGCCCGGCCGTACGTGCTGCGGTTGTATGCCCGGCGGGCCGCCGAGGTGCTGGCCCGGGGACAGCGGGTCTGGCGGATGTCCGCGCAGGTCACCACGGTCGGTGCCGGCGTCATCCGGGTCGGCATCATCGGGGTGGTGCTCGGCGGGGCGTGGGCGCTGGCCACCGGCCGGATCGACGCGGCCCGTCTCACCGCTGTGTGGCTGCTCGTGTTGGCCTTCGGTGCGACCGTCGAGCACATCAGCCGGATGGTGCCCGAGTTGCAGTACGCGCTCGGCGCGTGGGGGCGGGTGCAACTGTTGCAGGACGCCCGCCAGGAGCCGACCGGTGGCCGGGAACCCGTCGACGGCGACCTGGCCCTGCGCGGCCTCACCTTCCGGTACCCGGCGGGCGAGGCGGACGACGGCCGCGCGGCGGCGTTGCGGGACGTGTCGCTCACCTTCACCCGGGGCCGGTCGTACGCCCTGGTGGGGCGGACCGGGTCCGGCAAGTCCACCCTCACCAAGGTGCTCACCCGGGCGGTGGACCTGCCGCGCGGCACCGTCTTCCTCGGCGGGCTGGACCTGCTCGACCTGGACGTGGAGCGGCTGCGCCGGTGGATCGCCGTGGTGCCGCAGCGCACCGAGATCCTGGCCGGCACCCTCGCCGAGAACGTCGCGCTGTTCGACCCGGACCTGCTCGACGGTGCCGCCCGGGCGCTGCACGAGCTGGGGCTGGCCGGTTGGATTGCCGAGCTGCCCGACGGCCTGCACACCCGGCTCGGCGAGGGCGGGCACGTACTGTCGGCCGGGCAGGAGCAGCTCGTCGCGTTCGCCCGGATCCTGGTCCGCGACCCGCACGTGGTGATTCTCGACGAGGCCACCGCCCGGTTGGACCCGGTCACCGAGACGCTGGTGCAACGGGCCACCGACCGGTTGCTCGCCGACCGGATCGGCATCGTCATCGCCCACCGGCTCTCCTCGGTCCGGCGCTGTGACGAGGTGGTGGTGCTGGCCGACGGGGCGGTGGTCGAGGCGGGGCCACTGCGTTCCTCGGAACGGTTCGCCGAGCTGCTGGCCGTCAGTCACGCCTCCGCGTACGCCGAGGCGGGGGTGGCCGGGCGTGCCGGCGGCACCGCCGTGCTGACCGACCCACCGCCGCCCCCGCGGGTCGGTGCGCGTGGCGCCACCGCGGCGACCCCGGCCGGCCCGGGTGGCGTGGCGACTTCGGCCGCTCCGGTCAACGAGGCGCGGACGAAGGTCGCGCCGCCCCCGCTGCCGCCGACGCCGCAGGTACGGACGATGCGGGAGATCATCCGCCTGACCATGAACGATCCCCGGTACGGCGTGGTCGCGATCGTGCTGTTCGGGTTCGGGGGGCTGCTCGCCCTCGACGGCTCCGTGCTGCCCTGGCTCTGGGCGGATCTGGTCGACTCCTCCGGCGGGCCCTGGTGGCCGGCGGTAGGTATCGTGACCGCCCTGCTGGTGGCCGCGCCGGTTCCGTACCTGACCAGCATCTGGTTCCCCAACTGGTGGACCCGTCAGATGCTGCGGATCAGCCTGCGGCTGGTGCACGGGCAGACCGGCCCGCGCCGGATCAGCAAGCACACCCCGGCCGAGGTGGTCGCCCAGGGCGGCGACACGGAACGGGTGGTGATCCTCGCCGACAACCTCCTCGACCAGGGCATCGCCCTGCTCATGGTGGTCACCATGACCGTGGTCTCCGGCAGCCTCGTCCCGGCCGCGTTCTTCGTCGGGACGATGGTCGTCTCCGGGCTGGCGGCGTCGCTGTTCGGGCCGCGCCTGGAACGGTCGGCCCGGGACACCGTCGCGGCGCGGGCGGCGTTCGCCACCGCCCTGGTGTCGTCGCTGTCGGCGGCCCGCACGGTGAAGCTGGCCGGCGCCACCCGGCCGGTGCTGGGCCACCTCGCCGGCCTCGACGTCATCCGCAGCGAGCGCCAGCGTCGGGAGGTCTCCGTGCAGGTCTGGGCCCGGTCGACGCCGGCCCTGGTCAGTGGCCTGCTGCCGATCGGGGCCTGGGCGCTCTACCTGAGCGGCGGGCTTTCCGCCGGGGCCACCCTGGTCGCGGTCTCCACGCTCGGCGCGGCCCGCTGGTTCGCCTGGACCACGGCGTCCCTGGTCTCCCAGTTGCCGTCCGCACGGGTGTGGACGCGCCGCACGGTGGCGATGACGGGGGTCGGGGCGTACTCGGCGCCGGTGGACGGGGTCGACCTGGTCGCCGGGACCGCGCCCGCGCCGGAGCCGCTGCCCCGGCGACCGCTGCGCCGGCTGGAACTCGTCGGCTTCGGCGCGCTGCACACCGACGGGACGCACGCCGTCCGCGACGTCGACCTGACCGTCGAACGCGGTCAACTCGTGCTCGTCGTCGGGCCGGTCGGCTCCGGCAAGTCGTCGCTGCTGCGCGCCCTGGCCGGGATCGTGCACCACACCGGGACGCTGCGCTGGAACGCCGAGCCGGTCACCACACCGGAGCTGTTCCTCCGGCCGGGGCAGGTCGGCTACGTCGGCCAGCTGCCCCGGGTGCTCTCCGGCACGGTTGCCGACAACGTCGCGCTCGGCCACGACGTGGACGCCGCGGCAGCGGTGTCGACCGCCCAGTTGACACCCGACCTGGCCGCCGCCGGGGGCGGGCTCGGGTTGCTCATCGGGCACAAGGGGACCCGGCTCTCCGGCGGGCAGCTCCAACGGCTGGCGCTGGCCCGGGCGCTGGCCCCGCGTACCGAACTGCTGGTCGCCGACGATGTCTCCTCGGCGCTGGACGTCACCACCGAGCTGGAGCTGTGGGCGGCGCTGCGGGAGCACGGCGCGACGGTGGTCGGCTCGACGTCGAAGCGGGCCGCGCTGGTCCGGGCCGACCAGGTGCTGGTGCTGATCGGCGGGACGGTGGCGGCCCGGGGGGCCTGGCGCGACCTGGAGGACGACTGGGGCCACCTGGCGGGCTGACCGGGCCCTTCCCTCCTCGGCGCGACCGTGGCGCCGGGCGAGGCAGGACGACCGCGCCCAGCGCGCCCCCGCCGGATCTTGGACAGTTGCCGCAGTCGCCGGCGACTATCCAAAAGCGCCGGCGACTGTCCAAAGACGCCAGTGATGGTCCAAAGACGACGGCGACTGTCCAAGATCGCCGATGTCAGAAGGCGCGGGCGTACGGGGCCGGCCAGGATGGTGCGGCGGCGAGCCTGGCAGCCGCCCGCCGGGGCCAGTACGGGTCGCGTAGCAGTTCCCGGCCGAGCAGGACCAGGTCCGCCTCCCCGCCGGCCACGATCTGCTCGGCCTGCTCGGGCTCGACGATCAGGCCGACCGCGCCGGTCGGGATCCCGGCCTCTTGGCGGATCCGCGCTGCCAGCGGCACCTGGTAGCCGGGGCCGACCGGGATGGTGGCCCGGGCGGCGGCACCGCCGGAGGAGGCGTCCACCAGGTCGACGCCGGCCGCCGCCAGCTCACCGGCGAGCACCACGCTGTCCTCGACGGTCCAGCCGCCCTCGGTCCAGTCGGTGGCGGAGATCCGGGTGAGCACCGCGACGTCCTCGCCGACCGCCGTGCGGATCGCGCGGGCCACCGCCAGGGTCAGCCGCATCCGGCCCGCCCGGTCTCCGCCCCAGGCGTCGGCCCGGTGGTTGGTCAGCGGGGAGAGGAACTCGTGCAGCAGGTAGCCGTGCGCGGCGTGGATCTCCACGGCGGTGAACCCGGCGTCCACCGCCCGGCCGGCGGCCGTGGCGAACGCCTCGACCACGCCCGCGATGCCCGCCTCGTCGAGTGCGGTCGGCACCCGGTACTCGGGGACGAACGGCTCCGCGCCGGGGCCGACGGGGGTCCAGCCGCCGTCGGCGTCCGGCACCCCGCCGCGCTGCTCCGCCCACGGCCGGTACGTCGATGCCTTGAACCCGGCGTGGGCGAGCTGGACGGCCGGCACCGCGCCCTGCGCGGCGATGAACCCGGTGACCGGCCGCCAGGCGTCGACGTGCGCCCCGGACCAGAGCCCGGTGTCCTGGGGGCTGATCCGGCCCTCGGGCACCACGGCGGTCGCCTCGGTCATCACCAGGCCGGCGCCGCCGACCGCGCGGGAGCCCAGGTGCACCCGGTGCCAGTCGGTCGGCAGGCCGTCCGGGCCGGCGCTGTACTGGCACATCGGGGCCATGGCGACCCGGTTGGGCAGGGTGACGGCGCGCAGCGCCAGCGGGGTGAACAGGGTGCTCATGTCGTGATCCTCTCGGGTGCCGAGGTGGGCCGTCCACGCGACCGCCGATGAGGGCCCGCGGGCAGGACCCTGCTCGGCGTACGCGTCAGGCGGGGACGGGGCTCAGCTCGTCGGTACGGGCGGGGCTGTCGGCCTCGTCCGGCTCGATCAGGTCCCGCCGCCCGGCCGAGTCGTACGCGGCCCGGTCGAGGGTGCCCTCGCGCGCGGCGACGATCGTCGGGACGACGGCCTGGCCGGCCACGTTGGTAGCGGTGCGGATCATGTCCAGGATCGGGTCGATCGCCAGCAGCAGGCCGGCGCCGGCCAGCGGCAGGCCCAGCGTGCTCAGGGTCAGCGTGAGCATCACGATCGCGCCGGTCAGGCCGGCGGTGGCGGCCGAGCCGACCACCGAGACGAACGCGATCAGCAGGTAGTCGCCGATGCCGAGGTCCACCCCGAAGACCTGCGCGACGAAGATCGCCGCGAGAGCCGGGTAGACCGCCGCGCAGCCGTCCATCTTCGTGGTGGCGCCGAACGGCACCGCGAAGGAGGCGTACTCGCGGGGGACGCCGAGGCGCTCGACGGCGCGCTGGGTCACCGGCATGGTGCCGATCGAGGAGCGGGAGACGAAGGCCAGCTCGATGGCCGGCCACGCGCCGGCGAAGAAGCGCACCGGGTTGAGCCGGCCGGCACCGAGCAGCAGCAGCGGGTAGACGACGAAGAGCACGATCGCGCAGCCGACGTAGACGGCGGTGGTGAACTTCGCGAGCGGGGCCAGCAGGTCCCAGCCGTACGAGGCGACGGCGTGGCCGATCAGGCCCAGCGTGCCGATCGGGGCGAGCCGGATCACCCACCACAGCGCCTTCTGCACGATGCTCAGCAGCGACCGGTTGAGCGCCACGAACGGCTCGGCGGCCTCGCCGACCAGCAGCGCGGCGGCCCCCACGACCAGGGCCAGGAAGACGATCTGGAGCACGTTGCCCTCGACGAACGCGCCGACCGGGTTGGTGGGCACGATACCGGCGAGGAAGTCGGTCCAGGAGCCGGTGGCCTTCGGCGGGGCGGCGGCGCCGACGTCCAGGGTGACGCCCCGGCCCGGGTTGGTGAGCAGGCCGAGCCCGATGCCGACGCTCACCGCGATGAGCGCGGTGACACCGAACCAGAGCAGGGTCTTCAGCGCCAGCCGGGCGGCGTTGGCGACGCCGCGCAGGCTGACCACGCTGACCACGATGGCGGTGAAGACCAGCGGCGGCACGGCCAGCTTGAGTAGTTGGACGAAGAGGCCGCCGACGGTGTCGAGGGTGCTGGCCAACCAGCTCAGGTCGTTGGCGCGGGCGAGGAAGCCCAGCGCCACGCCGAGGACGAGGCCGAGCAGGATCTGCACGGAAAAGGGGAATTTGCGCAGGGCGGAAGCCATGAGGATGTGTCCAAAAGTCTGGGGCGGTCGGGCGGGCGGGCGTCAGGAGACGGGCCGCGCCGGACAGATGCCGCTGGCCTGCCGTCGGAGATCGACGTACAGGCGCACGGTGAGGTGCCAGACGTTGGTCATTGCCTGCCGACGCTACGCCGCCCCCGCCGCAGGTGGAAGGGGCGTCAAGTGGTGAGGCTCCTTACAGAGGAGGGCCGGCGGGGCCGGCGGCCCTCAGCGGCGGTGCCGGGCGAGGGCGAGGGCGAGGGCGGTGGCCAGGCCCCAGGCGGCGCAGACCGCGAGCAGCGCCCGTTCCAGCACGCCGACCAGGGGGCCCCGGCCGACGACGAGCATCGCCAGCCCCACCGCCCCGGCCAGCGGCAGCGACACCGCCGCGCCGCAGGCGGCGAGCCGCCGCAGCCGGGGCGCCGTGGCCGGGGTGAACAGCAACGCCAGCATCGCGAACACCACGGCGGCCGTCGCCGCGATGCTCGCCCCGCCGTGCACCAGGTCGGCCACCGTGGCCCGCTCGAACGGCGGCAGCGGGCAGCCGGCGGTGCACGTCACCGCGCCGGAGAGCGCTGCGCACAGGCCGCCGGCGGCGAGCAGGCCGGCCGCGACCCGCGCCGCCGACGGAAGCGCCGCAGCGAGCAGCACCAGCGCGCCGGCCAGGGCGAACACCCCGATCCGGTACGTCGCGGCGTACCCGCTGTCGGTGACGCCCGCCTCGCTGACGTACCCGGTCAGGCCCGGGCCCGGACCAGCGACCACGGCGACGGTCACCGCGACCGCGCCCACCAGGACGCAGCCGGCGGCGGCCGACGCGGCGGCGACCCGGAGTGCGGGGCGGCCGGGTCGGGGCTCGGCACCGGACGGCCCGGTCGGTGCCGGTCGGCGCCGGTCAGTCACGCCCGTGCGGCGCGGTCCAGCCGGAGGTGTCCGGACCCAGCGGCACGATCCCCGTCGGGTTGATCGCCGGGTGGGTGCCGTAGTAGTGCCGCTTGATGTGGTCGAAGTCGACCGTGTCGCCGACCCCGGGGGTCTGGAACAGGTCCCGGGCGTACGCCCACAGCACCGGCAGCTCGGTCAGCTTGTGCCGGTTGCACTTGAAGTGCCCGTGGTACGCCGCGTCGAACCGGACCAGCGTGGTGAACAGCCGCACGTCGGCCTCGGTGATGGCGTCGCCCATCAGGTAGCGCCGGCCCGCGAGCCGCTCCGACAGCGCATCGAGCCGGGAGAACAGCGCGGTGAACGCCTCGTCGTACGCGGCCTGGGAGGTGGCGAAGCCGCACCGGTAGACGCCGTTGTTGACGTCGCGGTGGATCTCGGCCATCAGCGCGTCCAACTCGTCGCGCAGCCCGACGGGGTAGAGGTCCGGGGCGCCGGGTCGGTGCAGGCTCCGCCACTGCGTGGACAGGTCCAGGGTGAGCTGCGGATAGTCGTTGCTGACTACCCGCCCGGTGAGCGTGTCGACCAGGGCCGGCACGGTCACCCGGCCGGTGTATCCCGGGTCGGTCGCCAGGTACGCCTCCGACAGGTACGAGATGCCGAGCGCCGGGTCTCGCCCGCCGGGGTCGAGGGTGAACCGCCAGCCCCGCTCGTCGCGGATCGGGTCGACCGTGGCGAGCGAGATCGCGTCGTCCAGGCCGAGTAGGCCGAGCACGATCCGGGCCCGGTGCGCCCACGGGCAGGCCCGGCACCAGACGAGGCGGTACCGGCCGGCTTCGAGGGGCCACCGGCCATGGGCGTCCGGCCCGCCGCCGGGCGGCGAATCGGAGTCGGGGGTGACCCGCCCGGTGAACCGGTTGGGCTGGCGGACGAACTCCCCGCTGCCGGAGGTCTCTGCGCTGAACTGGGCCCGAGCCATGCCGACAACCTATCCGCTCCCCGCGCGGATATCCTGGCCCGGCCTCGCCGTGACCCGGCCG
The DNA here is from genome assembly GCF_033804645.1 of Micromonospora sp. RTGN7. Lineage (NCBI taxonomy): Bacteria > Bacillati > Actinomycetota > Actinomycetes > Micromonosporales > Micromonosporaceae > Micromonospora > Micromonospora sp. RTGN7. Next base: position 405,572 of record NZ_JAPZLF010000002.1, read on the forward strand.
GCCTGCAGTCGGCCTTCCCCACCCCCGAAGGACTTACGTCGATGACCGTGGCATATCTCGTGGCCGGTGTCCGCACCCCCATCGGCCGGTACGCCGGCGCCCTGGCCGGCGTGCGCCCCGACGACCTCGCCGCGCACGTGATCCGCGAGCTGGTCGCCCGCCACCCGTCGGTGGACTGGGCTCGCGTCGACGACGTGGTGCTCGGCTGCGCCAACCAGGCCGGCGAGGACAACCGCAACGTGGCCCGGATGGCCGCGCTGCTGGCCGGACTGCCCGGCGAGGTGCCGGGCAGCACCATCAACCGGCTCTGCGGCTCCGGCCTGGACGCCCTGGCCACGGCCGCCCGGCAGATCGTCGCCGGCGAGGCGGAGCTGGTGGTGGCCGGCGGCGTGGAGAGCATGAGCCGCGCGCCGTACGTCATGCCGAAGGCCGGCTCCGCGTTCTCCCGGACCCCCGAGGTGTACGACACCACGATCGGCTGGCGGCTGGTCAACCCGCTGATGGAGCAGGAGTGGGGGATCGACTCGATGCCCGAGACGGCCGAGAACGTGGCCGCCGAGTACGGCATCGACCGCGCCGCGCAGGACGCCTTCGCGTACCGGTCGCAGCGGCGGGCCGCCAGGGCGCAGGCCGATGGCCGGTTCGCCGAGGAGATCGTGCCGGTGTCCGTGCCGGCGGGGCGGCGCGAGACGAAGTTGGTCGAGGTCGACGAGCACCCCCGGGAGACGTCGCTGGAGAAGCTGGCCGCGCTGCCCACCCCGTTCCGGTCGGGCGGCACGGTGACGGCCGGAAACTCCTCCGGCGTCAACGACGGCGCGGTCGCGTTGCTGGTGGCCGGCGAGGCGGCGGTGGCCCGGTACGGCCTCACCCCGCTGGCCCGGATCACCGGCGCTGCCGCGGCCGGCGTGCCGCCCCGGATCATGGGGGTCGGGCCGGTGCCGGCTACCCGCAAGCTGCTCGACCGGCTCGGCGTGGGCCTCGGCATGGTCGACGTGATCGAGCTGAACGAGGCGTTCGCCGCGCAGTCGGTGGCGGTGCTGCGCGAGCTGGGCCTGCCCGAGGACGCCGAGCACGTCAACCCCAACGGCGGGGCGATCGCCCTGGGGCACCCGCTGGGCGCCAGCGGTGCCCGGCTGGCGCTGACCGCCGCGCTGGAGCTGCGCCGCCGGGACGCCCGACGGGCGCTCGCCACCATGTGCGTCGGGGTGGGGCAGGGCATCTCGCTGATGCTGGAGTCGGCCGGCTGACCCTCCGTATCCGCCGGGCCGCCCCGGGCCGTGTCGCACCGCCCTGGGTTGCCTCGGTGGTCGTCCAGACCTCGCTAAGCGTGGAACCAGCGGCCTAGAGTGTTGAACACCACAGACCCACGGGTCCGGCCGGCCGCTGCCGGGGCGCTGCCGCGCGCCCCGGTGGCCGGCGCGGCGACGACGGGGCGGCAACGACGGACGGGTGCGACACAGATGCCGGACGGACTTCCCAGCACCGAGATCGACCTGAGCCGGCCGAGCGCCGCCCGGGTCTACGACTACGGCGTCGCCCGGTATGACCAGCCCGCCGGCTAGGCCGGCGTGACAGCCGTGCCTGAACCCGGCGGCGAACAGCTCGGCCGGGCCGGCGCTCAGGCGTACGCCGCCGGGTGGGCCCGCGCGGCACGGCGGCTCGGGTTCGTGCCGCTGAGCGCGGCCGAGTCCGAGCGGCTGCTGTTCCTACACACGGTACGGCTGGCCCAGGCGCTGCTCGCCGAGACGTTCTCCGCCCAACCCGCCGAGGACGTCGGCCGGGCGCTGGTCGAGGCGCACCTGATCGAGCCCAGGTTCCTCGACTGGTCGGTCACCGCGCTCGGGGAGCGGTTCACCGCCGAGGTGCTGCCGGGCCGAGCGGACCTGCCCGGCACCGCCGCCCGGGTCGCCGCCCTCCAGGGCGGCTTCGCCGCCGGGTTCGCCCGGGCGCTGCGCGACCGCACCTTCACCCAGCAGGAGCGCATCGCCCGCAGCGCCTGGCAGGCCCGGGACACCGTCGAGCAGGCGCTGCGGGACAGCGAGGCGCGGTTCCGGGCGGTCTTCAGGGGAGCGGCGATCGGGATCGGTCTCGCCGGCATCGACGGGCAGATCGTCGACGTCAACGCGTCCTTCGCCGACATGCTCGGCTACTCCATCGAGGAGCTGCGGCAGATCAACGTGGCGTCACTGGCCCACGCCGAGGACGCCCCCGGGATGTGGGAGCTCTACCAGGAGCTGATCGAGGGCCAACACGAGTCGGCCCGGGTGGAGAAGCGCTACCACCGCAAGGACGGCAGCGTGGTCTGGACGGACCTGGCCGTCTCGCTGATCCGTCACGACGACGGCCGGCCGCGCTTCACCGTGGCGATGATCGAGGACATCACCGAGCGGTACGAGCTGCAGCAGCGGCTGCGCTTCCAGGCGCTGCACGACCCGCTCACCGGCCTGCCCAACCGCACGCTGTTCTTTGAGACCCTCGGCCAGTTACTCGGCGAGGCCGGGCCGGACCACCGGATCGGGGTCTGCTTCCTCGACCTGGACGGCTTCAAGGCGGTCAACGACAGCCTCGGCCACGACCTCGGTGACCGGTTGCTGGTGGTGATCGCCCGTCGGCTGGCCGAGTGCGTCGCCGGGCACGGCCACCTGGTCGCCCGGATGGGCGGCGACGAGTTCGTCATCCTCGTCGACGGCGGCGACGGCCTCGACGACGCGGTGGGCGTCGCGGAGATGGCCCTCGCGGCGGTCTCCGCCCCGGTGCACGTCGGTGACCAGCAGCTCGCGGTGTCGGCCAGCATCGGCATCGTGGACTGCCTGTGCGCCGAGACCAGCGCGTCGGAGCTGATGAAGGCCGCCGACACCACCCTGTACTGGGCGAAGGCGGAGGGGCGCGGCCGGTGGGCGGTCTACGACCCCGAGCGCAGCGCCCGGGACATCGCCCGATCGGCGCTCGCCGCCGGCCTGCCCGCGGCGCTGGACCGGGGCGAGTTCGTGGTCCGCTACCAGCCGATCGTCTCGCTGCGCGACTCCTCGATGGTCGCGGTCGAGGCACTGGTCCGCTGGCAGCACCCCAAGCTGGGGCTGGTCGGGCCGGACCATTTCATCGGGCTGGCCGAGGAGACCGGCCTGATCGTCCGGCTCGGCGAGTGGGTGCTCCGACAGGCGTGCCGCGACGCCGAGGCGTGGCACCGGGAGTTCCCCGAGGCGAAGCTGGTGGTCAGCGTCAACCTGGCCGCGCGGCAGGTCAACGCCCCGGGCATCGTCGAGACGGTGGCGAGTGCGCTGGGCCACACCGGACTGCCCGCCGGCCTGCTCCAGCTCGAACTGACCGAGAGCGCCGTGATGGGCACCGCCGGGGAGCCGCTGCGCGCGCTGCACCGGCTCGCCGACCTCGGCGTACGACTGGCGATCGACGATTTCGGCACCGGATACTCGAACCTCGCGTACCTGCGGCGGCTGCCGATTCACTGCCTCAAGCTGGCGGGGCCGTTCGTGGAGGGGATCCGGGCCGACGACGCCGGCACCCTCGCCGACCACCGGGACGAGCGGATCGTCGACGCGCTGGTCCGGCTGGCGCACGCGCTGGAGTTGCGGGTCACCGCCGAGGCGGTGGAGACGCGGGTGCAGGCCGAGCGGCTGCGCGCGCTGCACTGCGACACCGGTCAGGGATGCTGGTTCGGCAGCCCCGCACCGGCCGGTGTGATCACCGCCCGGCTGCGCGGCGACGCAGCCCCGGGTTCGACGGAAGGAACGGCGGAATGAGCCTCACCGATTCGCAGGCGATGGTCGCCGTGGTGACCGCCCTGGCCATCGTGGCCGGGCTGGCCGGCGTGGTGGTGCCGGGGTTGCCCGCGCTGCCGCTGTGCTGGGGCGGGGTGCTCGTCTGGACGCTGTTCGGCGACGCCGGGGCGGGCCGCTGGCTGGTGCTGGCCGCCGTCACCGTGGTCGCCGCCGGGGGTGCGGTGGTCAAGTACCTCTGGCCGGGGCGGAACCTGAAGAGCGCCGGGGTGCCGGCGTCGTCCCTGCTGGCCGGCGGTGTGCTCGGGCTGATCGGGTTCTTCGTGATCCCGGTGGTGGGGCTGGTGATCGGCTTCGTCGGCGGGGTGTGGGGCGCCGAGCGGCTGCGGCTGGGCAGCAACCAGCTCGCCTGGCCGTCGACGGTGCAGGCACTCAAGGCCGCCGGGCTGTCGATGCTGGTGGAGTTCCTCGCCGGTCTGGTGATCGGCGTGCTCTGGGTCGCCGGCCTGCTGTTCGCCTGATTTTCGCGGCGTGGTCGGGGTGGCGGCGCGGGGCGGATCGCCGTAGTGAGAGAGAGGTGAACGCCCCGCGCCGCCGCGTGCCGGGCGTTGCCGAGCGCCCGGCGGGGCCCGTCCGGATCGGGCCTGGTCACAGGCTCAAGGATGCGTCCCGAGCACCGCTGCGGGCAAGGCAATTAGGCAGTACGGGGCCGGCGACGGACCGGCCGTGGACCGCAACCGGATCACAACCGCCGGCTGGTTCACTCCGCGACACCGGCGGCGAATCGTCGGTGGAAAAGAGCGGGAGGCTGAATTGTCCGAGAAGCTACGCAGGATCGCGCTCGGTGCCGGGATGTCACTGACGGTGGGTGTGGCGCACCTGCTCTGGGCCGTCGCCCCGGCCCACGCCTCGGGTGGCATGGTGCAGGTGGACGGATCGACGGTGTCCTACGTCGCCCCGACGGGCGTCGCCAGCGACGTGACGGTGGAGTCGGTCGCCGGTGGTGTCGCGGTCACCGACACCGGGTCGCCGGTGGTGCCGGGCGTCGGCTGCGTGTCGGTCACCAGCAACCAGGTGACCTGCCAGGTGACCGGGGCGGTGACCGTCGCGATCTGGACCGGGGACCTGGCCGACGAGGTGCACGTCACGGCCATGGTGATGTTCGCAAAGATCAATTTGGGGGCCGGTGACGACCTGGTCGACCTCCTGGGGGTACGCGGCACTGCGGTCTACGGCATGGACGGTGACGACGTCATCTACGGCAGCGAGGCCGTCGACACCATCGACGGCGGCGGTGGCGACGACCGGCTCTACGGCTTCGGCTCCGCCGACGTCCTGCTCGGTGCAGCGGGGGCCGATGTCCTGGTCGGCGGCGCGGGGGACGACACGCTCGTCGGCGGTGGCGGGGACGACCTCATCCTCGGTGAGGCCGGGGCCGACACGGTCTACGGTGACCATGCGCCCCGGGTGCTCGGCTTGGTCGGGCGGGACGTCTGCGAACTCGGCCCGGGTGGCGGCACCGCCTCCGGCTGCGAGGTCGTCCGCTGACCGGAGGCTCAGCCAACGGCTGACCGCCCGGCGCTGCGGTCGACGTCGGACGGATTCCGGACGACCGCTTTGCGTGCGGCACCCCGTCGTGCTCTCCTCCTCCCCGGGGGAGGGGGCGCGATGGCCGCAGAGGTTGGCTCGACGGTGGTGGCGGGGGTCCGGTTGCTCGGTCCGCTGGAGGTGACCACGGGCGCCGGTGGCCGGGTCGGGCTGGGTGGGCCCCGACAGCGGACCCTGCTCGGGCTGCTGGCTCTGCGCGCCCCGGACGTCGTCTCCCGGGCCCAGTTGATCGACGGCATCTGGGGCGAGGAGCCGCCCGCCTCGGCGACCAAGACGCTGCACGCCCACATGGCCTACCTGCGTCGGGCGCTGACCGGGGCCGGCCTGCCCGCCCTGATCACCACCCGACCACCCGGGTACGCCCTGGCCGTCGGCGAGACCGACGCGCAGCGCTTCGAGACACTGGCCCGACAGGGCAACCATGCCCTGCGCTCCGGCGCGGTCACCGAGGCGGCCGAACTGCTCCGGACCGGCCTGCGGTTGTGGCGGGGTGACGTGCTGGCCGACTGCCCGATCGGCGAGTGGGCTCGGGCCGAGGCGGCCACCCTGCACGAGGCCCGGTGGAACGCCGTAGAGGATCTCTGTGCCGTCGAGCTGGCGCTCGGCGAGCATGCCCGGGTCGCCGCCGAACTGGAGACCCTGGTCGCCCGGGAACCCCTGCGGGAACGACTCTGGGAACTGTTGATGACGGCGCTGCACCTGGCCGGTCGACGGGCCGACGCGCTGGCCGCGTACCGGCGGGCCCGGGGTGTCCTGGTGGCGCAGCTCGGCATCGAGCCGGGCCGGCGGTTACGGGAGGTGGAGGCCGCCGTCCTGGCCGGGGAGAGCATCCCGCCCGTCGGCCCGGCCCCCGGTCGACCGGCCGGCGACCGATCGGCCGGCGGTGGTGCGGCCGGCGAGCGCCGGGCCGGCGACCGACTGGCCGGCGGCGGGGCGGGTCGGTCGGTGGCGGATCCGGCAACGGAGGAAGCCGCCCCGCCCGGCTGGCCGACCATCGCCGGCCCGCCGCTGCCGGCACCGCTGACCCGACTGATCGGCCGCCGGGCCGAGGTGGCCGAGATCGGCGCGCTCCTCGCCGACCACCGGCTGGTCACCCTCACCGGTATCGGGGGGTGCGGCAAGACCCGGTTGGCCCTCGCGGTCGCTGCGGAACTCGGTGCCGGGGACGACCTCGTGGTTCGGTTCGTGGAACTCGCCGGGCTCGTCGACCCGGACCGGCTGGTGGGCACCGTGGGCACCGCCCTCGGCCTGCCGGACCAGGTCGATCCGTCGCCCGTCGACGCGCTGGGGCGGCAGTTGCGTCGGGCCCGGCTGCTGCTGGTGCTCGACAACTGTGAGCACCTCGCCACCGCCTGCGCGGCGCTGGTCGGCACCCTGCTGAGCCGCTGCCCGGGGCTGCGGGTGCTGGCGACCAGCCGGGAGCCCCTCGACCTGCCGGGGGAGCGGGCGTTCCCGGTGGCTCCGCTGGCGGTACCGACCGGCCGGTTCACCGGCGACCTCGCCGAGGCCCGCCGCTACGACGCGGTCCGGCTCTTTCTCGACCGGGCGGCGGTGCCGGTCGTACGCGATCTGCGCGACGCCGACGCCGCCGCGCTGGTGGCGATCTGCGCCGGGCTCGACGGGTTGCCACTGGCGATCGAGCTGGCCGCCACCCGTACGTCGGTGCTCACCCCCCGGGAGATCGCCGACCGGCTGCGGGAACCCGGGCTGCTCCGTACCGGCCCGGGTGGTGCCGGCCGGCCGTCCGCCCTCGACGCCGCCATGGCCTGGAGCTACCACCTGCTCAGCCCTGCCCGGCAGCGGTGGTTCCGCCGGCTCGCGGTGTTCCGGGGCGGCGGAACCCTCGACGCGGTCGAGGCGATGGCCCCCGGGCCGGCCGAGGAGGCCATCGACGTGCTCGGTGACCTCGTCGCCAGGTCGCTGGTGGTGACCGACCGGCATCGGGGCCGGGCCCGCTACCGGCTGCTGGAGACGATCCGGCACTACGCCGCCGAGCGGCTCGCCGAATCCGCGGTGGAGTCCGCCGAGGCGTACCGGTGTCACGCCGTGCACTACCGGCGGCTGGCCGAGGAGGTCGACCGGCAACTGCACGGCCCGGAACTGGAGGCACTGCTGGATCGGCTCGCGGTGGAGCACGACAACCTGGTCGCCGCGCAGGAGTGGCACCGGCGGCACGGCTCCCGCTCCGAGCAGCTCCGGCTCGCCGCTGGCCTGGGGCGGTACTGCCACTTGCGCGGCCGGTACCGGGAGGGCCGGCGGTGGCTCGCCGACGCGCTCACCGGCACCGACGACCTACCCGCGCCCGAGCTGGCCAGGGCCTGCCTCTCCGCGGCGTACCTGGCTCTCTTCGAGTGCGACTACATCGCGGCCACCGGGCACGGCGAGCGGGCGCTTCAGGTGCACCGGCAGCTCGCCGACGACAGCGGGTCCGCCCGGGCGTTGAGCCTGCTCGGCTCGGTCGACCGGGAACAGGGCCGGCTGGACCGGTCGCTGGCCCGGTACGCCGAGGCGTTGACCGTCCACCGGGCCGCCGACAATCGGCGCGGGATCGCGGACACCCTGCTGATGACCGGCTTCACCGCCTGGCTCGGCGCTGAGCTGGACCGGGCCGAACCGCTCGTCGAGGCGGCCCTGGCGGAGTTCCACCAGCTCGCCGATCCCGAGGGGATCGCGTCCGCCCGGGTCCATCTGGCCGCTGTGGCGTACCACCGGGGGCAGGACGCCCGCGCCCGCTGGCTGGCCGAGGACGCGCTGTCCCGGTTCCAGGAGTTCGGCTTCCAGGAGGGCATCGCCTGGGCGCTGAACATCGTCGGTCTGGTCGAGGCCCGCGACGGCGACCGGCTGCGGGCGGCCGAGCTGCTCCGGGGCAGCCTGGAACTGCACTGCGCGGTCGGTGACCGGTGGCGCGGTGCCAGCCTGCTGGAGTCGCTCGCCGCCGTCCTCTCCGCCGACGACCGGCATTCGGCGGCGGTCGAGCTGCTCGGTGCGGCCAGCGCCATCCGCGCCGCGATCGGGGCACCGGTGCCGGCGCAGGAACACGCCGCCCACGCGGCCACCCTCGACCGGGTCCACCTGGCGCTGACCGAGCGGGCCTTCTACGCCGCCTGGGCGCGCGGCGAGTCGTACCGGCTGGAGGAGCTGCCGACCCGCCTTCGCGAGCTGGTGCCCACCGGGCGGCAACCCGTACCCAGTGGCTGACGGACCGGGCCCCGGCGGCTGGCCGGGGCCCGGTCGGGCGTGCTCGGTCAGTTGCTGACCCGGTGCAGCTCGGTCAGTTGCTGACCCAGTTCGGTTCGGTCAGTTGCTGACCCAGGAGAGGTAGACGTCGCCGTCGCAGGTGTAGGAACCGACGTTCTTGACCGTCCAGTAGATCTCCAGCTCGCGGGTGTTGTCGGCGTTCCAGTTCTGCTTGCGCCACTGCCGGGTGACCTCTAGCTGGCAGCTCTGGGTCACGGTGGTGGCGACCGGCCGGACGTCCACGTTGTAGTACCGGGTGGTGGGCGTGTTGTTCCACCCGCCGCTGGTGCTCGAACCCGGGGCCAGCGCGGTCACGTCGGCGATCTTGTAGGCGCCCGCGGAGCCGACCTCGGCGTCGGCGACGGCCACGGCGGGCGTCGGACCCACCGCCGCGCCGAGCGCCACCACCGCTACGGCGGCCCCCAGCATCGCCCCGATCTGGCGGGCCTTCGTGGTCTTCAACATGTCGTTCTCCTTTTCACCGGTCCCGGGACTTCCCGTCGGGACTGGCCTAATTTCTAGGCACCGGCGGCTGTGGGCCGGTTGTGATCGGGTTGCGGTCCGCCGGTCGTCCGACCGGTCGGCTCACGGTTCGGGTCGAGGTCGCCCGGCTGATCGGCGGTCACGGCCGGTCGGTGCGGCCCCGATGGCTGGCGCGGAAAGCAGGAGTTCGAGCGCGAGTCAACGATCCTGCGGTGGGGATCACCCCCGCATGCGCGGGGAGCAGGTGGTCGAGCCGTACTGCCCAGCGTCCGGGTTGGGATCACCCCCGCATGCGCGGGGAGCAGGAAATCCTGACCGTGCGCGGCGGCCGAGGCCGAGGATCACCCCCCGCATGTGCGGGGAGCAGGCCGGCTACCAGCCCAAGCGCGACGACTTCACGGGATCACCCCCGCATGCGCGGGGAGCAGGCTTCCTGAGCTGGGGCGCTAAAGATCATCTTCGCTGTTTTTCTTCACTTGCTGGGCGAGGTTGTCTCTGGAGTGCAACTCGGTGGGCGGTCCGAGCGTGGTACGCAGCGTAACGCGGGACAAGAGGCAGGATGGAAGCCCGCGAGACAGGATTGGTCGGGTTGCTACGAGGTGTCTATGGGGGGTGCGCCGGACTGGCCGGCTTCAGTCAGCGGGCGAGCGCGGAGAAGCCCCCAGCGCTTTTGGGAGCCTTCTCCGCGTACCGGAGTCAGTGCTGCTTGGCCTGCTTGACGAACGCGCGCCAGGTCTGCGGGCTGAAGGCGAGCACCGGACCAGACGGGTCTTTGCTGTCGCGGACGGCAACCACGTCAGGCAAGTTGTCGGCCACCTCGACGCATTCGCCGCCGGCCGTGTTGCTGCGGGTGGACTTCCTCCATCGAGCGTTACTGAGGTCCATGTTGGCTCTCCACTTCCTTCACCAGGGAGACCGACAGAGCCCGCGGAAGGGCGACTCCCCTGACGCTCTCCCACGTTGCCAAAAGCGTAGCTACTCCCTCCTCCCCGTCGACCACAGAGCCGCCTAGCTGGTTGTCCATGTGCCCCACCCAGCCACCCTCGGCCGACCTCGCCAGCGCGAGGGGGCCGGACAGTCCGACGTGCAGGCCAGCGTCGGCAGGGATGAGGTGGATGTGGACGTGGGGAAGTTCGGCCATTTTCACCAGGTGCGCGAGCTGTTCGCCCATGATGGCGTCGACGCGGCGAAGGGCAGCCTCGTCGATGACGGCGATGACCTGGGGCGGGCGCTCGCGCATCAGGATCTCCTGCCGTTCCAGCCGGGCGGTCACCTGCTTTTCGACCTCTCCCTCCGGCCTGGTGTCGTCGAAGCGCAGCACCGTGCGGGCGTAGTTCGCCGTCTGGAGCAGGCCAGGGATGAGTGTGGGATTGAAGTATCGAAGCTGCTTGGCGGTGCGCTCGGCCTCCAGCCAGGGGAGAAACCACGAGGGTAGGCCTTCTCCTTCGGCCATCCGTAGCAGGGACTCGAAGAGTCCGCCCGTGTCGAGCACCTTGTCGATCCGCTTGACGTAGGGCATGTCGAGCGGCCGAGTGCCAGTCTCCACTGCGGAAACCGTTGAGGCCGAGTAGTTCGCGCGCCGGCCGAGTTCTTCTTGATTCAGGCCGGCGACCGTCCGTATGCGACGGAGTTGCCCGCGAATCAGGTCGGCACTCTGCTCACCTTCCAAGGTTCCTCCAGAAATTCACGAAGATCGCCTAATTCGGTCAGGTCTCGCCGGGTGTCGCCGAGTGCGGGGTCATGCCCACAGACGTGCGCCGTGGCCAGGCTCGATGCCTTCTCAGAGTAGTTCCACGGTCACCAGACTGTCACCCGTGCGGGCCGGCTCCAGGTGATGGAGGGCTGGGGCTGATCCCGCAATGGGCCGCACTGCACTTCAGGGCCGGCGGCCCTCTCAAGCTCAGAGGCAGGGGGAAGCTGTATGCGCAGGCATCGTGGAGGTTGGCACCGGTCCCGCAGAGGGCGGCACTGCGGGTGCGAAGACTGTCGAGAGTGGCGTGAGATCCGCGCCCGCTGCCCGAGGCCGCAACCGGACCCGAAGCCGAAGCCAAAGCCGGCTCAGCCATCCAGGCCCGCGCCGTACATCCTTAGCCCCATCGGGCCGATGGTGTCGCCCCCGATCTTCCCGAGGATCGGCGGGGGTGGGGAGTGAACCCGCTGGTCGTCACGGGCGACGTGCTCACCCTCCAACCGTGCGACTACTGCATCGGTCAGACGGTGCTGTGGTTGAAGGTCACCTACGTGCCCCGGTATGCGAACTTCCTGGCGTCGCGGTGGGTGCGGCTGGAAGGGCTGGAGCTGCGGCCCGACGGCACGCCGTGGCGGGAGCGCGTCGTCATGGTCCGGGTGCAGGCGATCATCGACGACCCGCCGGCCCGCCTGGAGCCCGGGGTGCGGGAGCGGTGATGGGTCAGCACCCACCGAGGTACGCCGGCGGCCCGTGTTTTGTCTGCGGCAAGCCGTGGCCCTGCTTCGAGCGGCAGTTGGCGAGCCTCGTCGAGTTCGCCGGCCGGGGTGATCTGCTCGTGGCGTACCTGGGTGACTGGTACCGCCTGGGGGTTGACGAGCGGAAGCGGCGCGGCCTGCCGCCCGACCCGGACATGGAGCTGCGGCACCTCGGGTGGCTCGACATGGTCCTGCCGGCCCGGGGGGATCGGCGCAGCGGCGATGTCTGAGGCCGCGCCGCCCAGGAAACCGCAGTCCGGGGATCTCCTGCACGTCACCCGGGCCGCCAGCGTCCAGTTCATCCGGCCCATCGTCTTTCGCGTTATCCGCGTGCACGACGACTGGCACACCTACCACGGGTGGCTCTGGCTCGACGGCTACGAGATCGACGCCAAGGGTGACGCGGTGGCCCGCCGCTCGATCTACGTCCAGCCGGCGGGGTTGCGGTGGCTGACCTCCGCCCCGAGTAGGCCGGCAGCGAACCGCCAGCCGGTGAGGCGGACTGCGAGCCGGTTCTGAACGTCACGGGGACGGTCCCAGGCGTCGCCGAGGACCTTCCTCTCCTACCGGGTTTGCCGGCGCGCCGGGACGGGGCATTGACGGTGATCCGGTCAGGCAGTAGACCTTGGTGATGGAGGCCGCGCATGAGTAGAGCTCCGCTGTCCCTCGAAGAGTTACGGGCCGCCGTCGCCGCCGGCAAGCTCGACACGGTGGTGCTGGCCCTGGTCGACATGCAGGGCCGGTTGCAGGGCAAACGGTTCCATGCGCCGTTCTTCCTCGACCAGGTGGTCGAGAACGGCAGCGAGGGGTGCAACTACCTGCTCGCCGTGGACGTCGACATGAACACCGTCGACGGGTACGCGATGTCGAGCTGGGAGCGCGGGTACGGCGACTTCGCCATGGTGCCCGACATGGATACGCTGCGCCGGGTGCCCTGGCAGCCGGGGACGGCGATGCTGATGGCCGATCTGGCGTGGCTGGACGGCAGCGGCCCGGTGGTCGCCTCGCCCCGGCAGATCCTGCGCCGCCAGCTCGACCGGCTCGCCGCGCACGGGCTGACCGCGTACGCCGGCACGGAGCTGGAGTTCGTCCTCTACCGCGACTCGTACGAGGATGCCTGGCGGCGCGGCTACCGCGAGCTGACCCCGGCGAACCAGTACAACGTGGATTATTCGCTGCTGGGCACCGCCCGGGTGGAGCCGCTGCTGCGCCGCATCCGCAACGAGATGGCCGGCGCGGGCCTGACCCCGGAGAGCGCCAAGGGCGAGTGCAACCTCGGCCAGCACGAGATCGCCTTCCGCTACGACGAGGCGGTGGCCTGCGCAGACCACCACGTGATCTACAAGAACGGGGCGAAGGAGATCGCCGCCCAGGAGGGCATGTCGATCACCTTCATGGCGAAGCCGAACGCCCGGGAGGGCAACTCCTGCCACATCCATTTTTCGCTGCGTGACGCCGACGGCCGCTCGGCGATGCTCGGCGACGGCCCGGCGCATCTGAGCGTCATCGGGCAGCGGGTGCTGGCCGGGCTGCTGGACACCATGCGGGAGTTCAGCCTGTTCTTCGCGCCGAACATCAACTCGTACAAGCGGTACCAGCCCGACTCGTTCGCCCCGACCGCGTTGCGCTGGGGCACCGACAACCGCACCTGCGCGCTGCGGCTGGTCGGCCACGGCGAGGGGATGCGGGTGGAGAACCGGGTGCCCGGCGCGGACGTCAACCCGTACCTGGCGATCGCCGCCCTGGTGGCCGGCGCGGTGCACGGCATCGAGCGCGAGCTGGAACTGGGTGAGGAGTGCGCCGGCAACGCGTACGACGACCCGCAGGCCGAGCGCGTCCCCGCCACCCTCCGGGATGCCCTCTCCCTCTGGGAGTCCTCCACGATCGCCCGCGCGGTCTTCGGCGACGAGGTCCACGCCCACTACGCCAACATGGCGAGCATCGAGCTGAAGTCCTTCGACGCCGCCGTAACGGACTGGGAACTGACCCGTGGCTTCGAACGCCTCTGACCTCCGCGATCTTGCACTTTGGGCCCCGGGTTTGACCGGTTTTGTAGCATTCGTCGGGGCCGAAACTCCAAGATCGCGGAGGTGGGGGTTGGGGGTTGGGGGTTGGGGTTGGGGTTGGGGTTTGGAGTGGGGTTGGGGGTGGGGGTTGTGACGCAGGTGGTTAATCCCGCTAGTGGGGTGGTGGTGGGGGAGGTGCCCGCTACGTCTGTCGAGGAGGTTGATGGGGCCGTTGGGCGGGCGGAGCGGGCGTTCGAGGTCTGGCGGGGGGTGGGGCCGGGGGAGCGGGCGCGGGTGTTGCGGCGGTTCGCCGCGGTGGTGGACGCGCACCTGGAGGAACTGGCCGAGTTGGAGGTGCGCAACTCGGGGCACACCATCGGCAACGCGCGGTGGGAGGCGGGCAACGTCCGGGACGTGCTCGACTACTACGCGGGCGCGCCCGAGCGGCTGACCGGCCGGCAGATCCCCGTCCCCGGCGGACTGGACGTCACCTTCCACGAGCCGCTGGGCGTGGTCGGGGTGATCGTGCCGTGGAACTTCCCGATGCCGATCGCCGCGTGGGGCTTCGCCCCGGCGCTCGCCGCCGGCAACACGGTGCTGCTCAAGCCGGCCGAGCTGACCCCGCTGACCGCGCTGCGCCTGGCCGAGCTGGGCCGCGAGGCCGGGCTGCCCGACGACGTCTTCACCGTCCTGCCCGGCCGGGGTGACGTGGTGGGGGAGCGGTTCGTCACCCACCCGGCCGTACGCAAGGTCTGCTTCACCGGCTCCACCGAGGTCGGCACCCGGATCATGGCCGGCTGCGCCGCCCAGGTGAAGCGGGTCACCCTGGAGTTGGGCGGCAAGAGCGCCAACGTGGTCTTCGCCGACGCGGACCTGGCCAAGGCGGCGGCCACCGCGCCGTACGCCGTCTTCGACAACGCCGGCCAGGACTGCTGCGCCCGGTCCCGGATCCTGGTCCAGCGCCCGGTGTACGACCGGTTCCTGGAGCTGCTGGAGCCGGCCGTGCGCGGCTTCCGGGTGGAGGACCCGGCGCTGGAGAGCGCCGAGATGGGCCCGCTGATCTCCGCCGGCCAGCGCGACCGGGTCGGCGGGTACGTCGACGGGGCGAAGGTGGCCTTCACCGGCTCCTGCCCCGAGGGCCCCGGCTTCTGGTACGCCCCGACCGTGCTGCTCGCCGACTCGCCGGCCGACCGGCACTGGCGGGAGGAGGTCTTCGGGCCGGTGGTGTCGGTGCTCCCGTTCGACGACGAGGCGGACGCGATCCGGCTGGCCAACGACACCGAGTACGGCCTGTCCGGCTCGATCTGGACCCGGGACGTGGGCCGGGCGATCCGGGTGGCCCGCGCGGTCGAGGCCGGCAACCTCAGCGTCAACTCGCACTCCTCGGTGCGGTACTGGACCCCGTTCGGTGGGATGAAGCGTTCCGGGCTCGGCCGCGAGCTGGGGCCCGACGCGCTGCATGCCTTCACCGACGTCAAGAACGTCTTCATCGCCACGGAGGAGTGACAAGGTGCAGGGTCGGTTGGCGGAGCGCGTCGCGGTGGTCACCGGGGCGGGCAGCGGGATCGGGTTGGCCACCGTGCGGCGGTTCGCCGCCGAGGGGGCGCGGGTGGTCTGCGTCGACATCGACGTGGCGGCGGGCGGGAAGGCCGCCGAGGAGGTGGGCGGCGAGTTCGTCGCCTGCGACGTGGCCGACGACGCGACGGTCCGGGAACTGTTCGACGGGGTGGTCGAGCGGCACGGGCGGGTGGACGTGGCGTTCAACAACGCCGGCATCTCCCCGCCCGAGGACGACTCGATCCTGGAGACCGGCCTGGACGCCTGGGAGCGGGTGCTGCGGGTCAACACCACCAGCGTCTACCTCTGCTGCAAGCACGTCATCCCGCACATGCGCCGGCAGGGCAAGGGGTCGATCATCAACACCGCCTCGTTCGTGGCGCTGATGGGGGCGGCCACCTCGCAGATCGCGTACACGGCGAGCAAGGGCGGGGTGCTGGCGATGACCCGGGAGCTGGGCGTGCAGTTCGCCCGGGAGGGCATCCGGGTCAACGCGCTCTGCCCGGGCCCGGTGGCCACCCCGCTGCTGCTGGAGTTGTTCGCCGCCGACCCGGAACGGGCCGCCCGCCGCCTCGTCCACGTGCCGATGGGCCGGTTCGGCCAGCCGGAGGAGATCGCCGCCGCGGTGGCCTTCCTGGCCAGCGACGACTCGTCGTTCATGACCGCCGCGCAGTTCGTCGTCGACGGGGGGATCACCGGCGCGTACGTCACCCCGCTGTGACCCGGGCGTCGCGGTGCCCCTCATGGACTACCAGGGTGACCGCGACCTGTTAATCAGATCACACTCCCGCCGCAGCACCGAGGACCCGGTCACCTACCGGGCGACGAAGAACGCCGCGAGCGTCGACGGCCTGCCGGTCTTCTGACCTGAGCTCGGCTGCCCGCGGCCCAGGAACGGATCGCCGGTCGATGCGGCCCAGGAGGGAGGCATAAACAGCGACGCCCGAACCGTATGCGTTACGTTGCTGGTCCGCCTGGGTACATGGCGGGGCACGGCGGCCGATCATGCGGACCGCCGGGTAGGACGGCCGGCGCGGGAGGATGCATGGGCTCGGCCCAAGGGAGCGAGGACGGGCTGCGACCGTCCGGCGGGACCGTCGATGAGACGCTCCCGCCGCTGCTCACGGCAGCCTTCGCCGCCGGGGGCGAGATGGGGGAGCGGCTGGGCCGGTTCGACTGGGCGAGCACCCCGCTCGGTTCCCCGGTCGGCTGGCCGGCGGCGCTGCGCCACGCGGTCGCCACGATGCTCTCCTCCCGGGCGCAGATCGTGCTGTTCTGGGGGCCCGAGCACCGTGCCTTCTACAACGACGCCTACCTGCCGACCATCGGCGCGAAGCACCCGCACGCCATCGGCTGGCCCGCCCGGGAACACTGGGCGGAGACCTGGGACGTGCTCGGCCCGCTCCTCGGGTCGGTGCTGGCCAACGGCGAGCCCTACCGGGGCGAGAACCACCCCTTCGTGCTGGACCGGCACGGCTTCCTGGAGGACGTCTACTTCGACATCTCCTACGACCCGGTCCGGGGCGACGACGGCGGCATCAGCGGAGTCTTCTGCATCGTCGCCGAGACCACCGGCCGGGTGCTCGGCGAGCGCCGGCTGCGGACCCTGGCTGAGCTGGGCTCCGAGCTGGTCGAGGCGGAGCACTCCGCCGAGCTGGGCCGCGTCGCCGCCCGAGTGCTCGACGGGCACCGGGAGGACGTCCCGTTCTCCGTGCTCTATCTGCGCGACGAGGCCGGGCGGCTCACCCCCGCCGGGCACAGCGGCCCCGTCGGCCGTTGCGGCAGCGGCGACCCGCCGCCGCTCGGTGAGACCGCCATGGCCGTGGTGAGCCGGGTCGCCGACGGCGGCGCACCCGCCACCGTCGACGTCGCCGACCTGCTGCCCGAGGTCCCCGACGGTGCTGCCGGGCAGGCTGTGGTGCTGCCGGTCACCGCGACCGACGAGCCGGTGGGTGCGCTCGTGGTGGGCGTATCCGCCCGGCTGTCGCTCACCGACGAGTACCGCACCTTCTTCGACCTGATCGCCACCCAGCTCTCCCGCGCGGTGGGCCGGCAGCGGGCGTACGAGCAGCAGCGGGCCCGGGCCGCCGAGCTGGCCGCGCTGGACCGGGCCAAGACCAACTTCTTCGCCAACGTCAGCCACGAGTTCCGCACCCCGTTGACCCTGGTGCTGGGCCCGCTGGAAGACCTGCTGGCCGATTCGGCGCTGCCCGCCCCGTACACCGATCAGTTGACCGTGATGCACCGCAACGCGCTGCGCCTGCTCAAGCTGGTCAACACGGTGCTGGACTTCTCCCGGCTGGAGTCCGGCCGGGTGGCCGCCCGCTACGAGCCCACCGACCTGGCCGACTACACCGCCCGGCTGGCCAGCACCTTCCGGTCGGCGACCGAGCGGGCCGGCCTGCGCCTGGTGGTCGACTGCCAGCCGCTTCCCGGGCCCGTCTTCGTCGACCAGGACATGTGGGAGAAGATCGTCCTCAACCTGGTCTCCAACGCGGTGAAGTTCACCTTCGACGGCGACGTCCGGGTCCGGGTCCGCGCGGTCGACGGCGCGGCCCGGCTGGAGGTCACCGACACCGGCGTCGGGATCGCCCCCGAGGAGCTGTCGCACGTCTTCGAACGGTTCCACCGGATCCCCGGCGCCCGTTCCCGCACCCACGAGGGCACCGGGATCGGGCTGGCGCTGGTCCGTGAGCTGGTGGAGATGCACGGCGGGCGGGCCGAGGTGCGCAGCCGGGTCGACGAGGGCAGCACCTTCACCGTCACGGTCCCGTTCGGCTCCGCCCACCTGCCCACCGACCGGGTGGTGGCCGACGCCATGGCCGAGTCGCCGGAGCTGAGGCAGGCGCAGCTCTTCGCCGCCGAGACCGCGCTCTGGACCGGTACGACGGCGGCCACCTCGCCGGCCGGGCCGGTCACCGACGCCGGCCGGCCCCGGGCCGGCCGCATCCTCTTCGCCGACGACAACGCCGACCTGCGCGAGCACGTCGTCCGGCTGCTCTCCCCGTCCTGGGAGGTGGTGGCCGTGCCGGACGGCGTCGAGGCGCTGCGCCGGGCGGTCCAGACCCCGTTCGACCTGGTGCTGACCGACGTGATGATGCCCCGGCTGGACGGCTTCGGCCTGGTCACCGCGCTGCGCGCCGACCCGCGTACCCGACACGTGCCGATCGTGCTGCTCTCCGCCCGGGCCGGCTCGGCCGAGGCGGTCGCTGGCCTCTCGGTCGGCGCGGACGACTACCTCACCAAGCCGTTCTCCACCGCCGAGCTGATCGCCCGGGTCCGGGCGAACGTCGAGCTGGGCCAGCTGCGCGGCCAGATCATCCGGCGGCTGCGCGCGCTGGCCGACGCCGCCGTGGCGGTGAACACCGCCCGGACCACCGCCGAGGTGCTCCAGGTGGCTGCCGGACACGCGCGCGGCCTTGCCGACGCCGCCCGGGTGGTGGTCACCGCCACCGGGGCTCGCGCCGAGGCCGACGGCGGCGGGACGGCGGCCGTCGAACCGTCGATCGTGCTGCCGCTGACCGGCGCCGAAAGCGGCCAGCTCGGCGAGCTGCGGGTCTGGGGACGCGCCGAGGACGCCACCAACCCCGGTCACGCCGCGCTGACCCAGCTCGCCCGGCTGATCGGCGTGCGGCTGGAGAACGCCCAGCTCTACGAGGCCGAGCACCGCATCGCCACCACCCTCCAGCACAGCCTGCTGCCCCGGACGCTGCCCCGGCTGCCCGGCGCGGTGGTGGCCAGCCGCTACCTGCCGGGCAGCGCGAACGTGGAGGTCGGCGGCGACTGGTACGACGTGGTGGGACTCGATGACGACGAACTGGTCCTGGTCATCGGCGACGTGGTGGGCAAGGGCGTCCGGGCCGCCGCCGCGATGGGGCAGCTCCGTAACGCGCTGCGGGCGTACGTCCTGGAGGGCTACGACCCGGGCGAGTCGCTGACCCGGCTCAACCGGCTCGTCTGCTCGGCCGAGCAGCCGTCGTTCGCGACCGTGGTCTGCCTCTGGTTCTCCCCCCGCACCGGCCGGCTGCGCTACGCCAGTGCCGGGCACCCGTCCCCCCTGCTGATCCGAGAAGGCGACGTGGCGTTCCTGCACGACCGTGCGCTCGGTCCACCGGTCGGCGCCCTCCCCGCCGCGTCGTACCGGACGATGGAGGACGAGTTGGCCCCCGGTAACCGGTTGCTGCTTTACACCGATGGGCTGATCGAGGATCGCAAGCTCGGCATCGACGCCGCCCTCGGGCAGCTCCGCGAGGACGCCACCCGGCACGCCGGGCACGTCGCCGACCTGGTCGACGCGGTCGTCGAGCGGGTGGCCTCGCAACCCCTTCGCGACGACGTGGCGGTCCTCGCGCTGGAGGTGACCGAGCCGAACCGGTTCGCGCTGCGGCTGCCGGCCGACCCGACCCGACTCAGCATGCTGCGTCGGCGGTTGGAGGACTTCCTCACCGCCCACCGGGTCGGCGAGAACGACCTGTTCGACCTCACCGTGGCGGTCTCCGAGGCCGCCGCGAACGCCATCGAGCACCCGGTCGACCCGGTCGAGCCGACCATTGCCGTCGAGGTGACCATCGTCGACCGCACGGTGGTGGCCACGGTGCGGGACAGCGGGCGGTGGCGGGTTTCGACCGGCGCGGGCTTCCGCGGCCGGGGGCTGGAGCTGATCAAGGCGCTCGGCGAGCTGACGGTCAGCCGTACCGCCGAGGGGACCGAAGTGACGCTGAGCCGGCGGCTGGAGAGCTGACGGCGGGCACCCGGCGCTCCCTCGGGGCAGTGGGCGGTTCAGGCCGGGGGAAGCCAGCCCTGCCCGGCCAGGCCGGAGATCTCCAGCACCCGGCGGACCTGCCGGGACGGCAGCACGGTCAGCGCCTCCGGGTACCGCTGGGACAGCTGGACCACGGCGTGGATCGCGGCGGAGTCGAAGAAGGTCACCGCCCGCAGGTCGAGGGTGACCCGGGCTGCCGGCTCGCGCAGGACGGTCTGCAGCATGGTGTCGGCGGTGGCCATGTCCACTTCGCCGCAGACCACCACGCGGACGTGGTCGCCGTCGGTCTCCGCCCGGGCGGAGAAGACGGGAGGTGTGCCCTCTTGATCCACGCAGAATACGATGGCACAGCGGCAGGTACGCGGCAACAACCGGTCGGCCCGGCCCGGGGCCGCGGTCACCTCCGCCACCGGTCCCCGCGCCGGACGCGCGGGCCGTAGGGGCGACGATAGGCTTGCCCCATGACCGTCCGTGCGCCGCTGACCCCCGGCATGCTCTCCCCGATGCGACCGGTGCCGGGTCACATCGTCCGACCCGAGTACGTGGGCAAGAAGAGCCCCAGCCAGTGGCGCGGCTCGCACGTGCAGACCCCGGAGACGATCGAGAAGATGCGGGTCGTCAGCCGGCTCGCCGCCCAGGCCACGCAGCTCGCCGGCGAGCACTGCAAGCCCGGGGTGAGCACCGACGAGATCGACCGGGTGGTGCACGATTTCCTCTGCGACCACGGTGCCTACCCGTCGACGCTCGGCTACCGGGGCTTTCCGAAGTCCTGCTGCACCAGCCTCAACGAGGTGATCTGCCACGGCATCCCGGACTCCACGGTCCTGGTCGACGGCGACATCATCAACGTCGACGTCACCGCGTACCTCGACGGGGTGCACGGCGACACCGACGCCACGTTCTGTGTCGGTGAGGTTGGCGAGGAGGCCCGGCTGCTGGTCGAGCGGACCCACGAGGCGATGATGCGGGGCATCAAGGCGGTCGCCCCCGGCCGGCAGATCAACGTGATCGGCCGGGTCATCGAGTCGTACGCCAAGCGGTTTGGCTACGGCGTGGTCCGCGACTTCACCGGCCACGGCATCGGGGAGGCCTTCCACAGCGGGCTCTACGTGCCGCACTACGACAGCCCTCGGCCCACCGACGTGATGGAGCCGGGGATGACCTTCACCATCGAGCCGATGATCACCCTCGGCACCTACCAGTACGACATGTGGGACGACGGCTGGACGGTGGTCACCAAGGACCGCAGGTGGACGGCCCAGTTCGAGCACACGATCCTCGTGACCGAGGATGGCCGAGAGATTCTCACCCTGCCGTGACCGACTCCCCGGCGGCGCTGCGCGAGGCGCACCACGCGGACGTGTCGGGCGGCTGGCTGCGGCCGGCCGTCTTCGGTGCGATGGACGGCCTGGTCACCAACATCGCCCTGATCGCGGGCGTCGGCGGCGGCGGGGTGTCACCGCGCAACATCGTGCTCACCGGCACTGCCGGCCTGGTCGCCGGGGCCATCTCGATGGGCCTCGGCGAGTACACCAGTGTCCGGTCGGCCAACGAGCAGGTCGCCGCCGAGGTGGCCAAGGAACGGCGGGAGCTGGAACGGCACCCGGAGGCGGAGGCCCGTGAGCTGGCCGACGCCTGGGTGGCCCGCGGCCTGCCCCGCGACCTGGCCGCGCAGGTCGCCGAGGCGGTTCGACGCAACCCGGAGGAGGCGCTGCGGGTGCACGTCCGGGAGGAACTCGGCGTCGACCCCGACGAGCAGCCGAGCCCCTGGGCGGCGGCGATCTCGTCGTTCCTGTGCTTCTCGCTCGGTGCGCTGGTCCCCCTGCTGACCTATCTGTTCGGCGCCACCAGCCTCTGGCTCGCGCTGGCAGTCGGTGGGGTCGGCCTCTTCGCGGCCGGGGCGATCGTGGCCCGGTTCACCCGGCAGCCCTGGTGGTCCAGCGGCCTGCGGCAGTTCCTGCTCGGCGCGGCGGCGGCCGGGGCAACCTACCTGATCGGCACGTTCATCGGCATCGAGGGCGGCCTGTAGCCGAGGGCCCTCCGCGGCGTGCGTTCCGAACTGGTCACCGGTCAGCGGCGGCGCCCGGTTCGACGCGCCCGGCCGGCACCAGCCGGAAGATGCTGATCTCCCGCCCGCCGGCCCGCTCGACGTACGTGCGGTACGCCGGCCACTCGCTGACCAGCAGCTCCCAGAGCCGGTCGCGTTCCACGCCGATGGCCACCTCCGCCCGGACCGGCAAGCGCCGCCCCTTGACGTCGATCTCGGCCTCCGGCCGGGTAAGCAGGTTCAGCGCCCAGCCGGGCTGCTGCTGCTGCCCCCAGTTGGAGCCGATCACCACATAGCCGTCGCCGTCCGGGACGTACAACAGGGGGTTGCTGCGCGGCACGCCCGAGCGGCGGCCCGTGGTGGTGATGACCAGCGAGGGGATCAGGCCGAGCGCGACCACCCGGCCGCGGGTGAGCCGGCCGACCAGCCGGTCGGCGGGGACCAGTAGCCGGGCCACGGCGCCGAACCAGCGGTGGTGGCCGACGCGACGGGTGAGGCTTCCGAGAGCGGGCACACCACCAGTGTGCCGCCTCCCGCCCGGACGCGGCACCCCCAGAACGCCCCGCCCGCCGCGCCGAGGCGTCGGCCGAGGCGGGCACCAGCCGCGCCGGTGCGTCAGTCGAGGCGGCGTTCGACCGCCAGCCGGGACCGGGTGAACAGGCCCGCGCCGAGCATCGCCACGAGCGGCACCACCACCACCATGCCCAGGTGGAGCCAGGGCACCACGAGCGGGTACGCCTCGTCCACCGGCACGGCCGTGGCGTACCGGCGGTTCCTGGCGGCCAGGACGATCACGGCGGTGCCCAGCCCGGCCACGATGCCGAGCGCCGAGCCGAGCACGGCGATCACGCCGGCCTGGCAGAGCGAGAGCACCCGGCGCAGCCGGGGGCTGGCGCCCACCGCCGCGAGGGTGGAGAGGTCCGCCCGCCCCTCGGCCGCGGCGAGGCCGGTGGCGACGGCCGCCGCGCCGACGGTGATCAGGCCGGAGCCGATCGCCAGCAGCAGCAGGACCTGCCGCTGGTCGTTGTCCCCGAGCCCGCGCTCGACGACCACCTCCAGCGGGCCGAGACGTCGCAGCTCGACGTCGAAGCGGTCCTGCTGGGCGGGGGTCGGTGCCGTGTCGGTGGCCAGCAGGTAACCGAACTGGCGCGCGGCGAGCCCGACCCGGGTGGCGGCGGCGGGGGAGAGCACCACCTGGTCCACCTTGAGGCCGCTGCGCAGCACGTACCCCGGGACGGTGGCCGTGCTGGTCGTCTCCGACTCCGGCCGGACCCGGGTCCGCGTCGCGGTCAGGGTGACCCGGCCGGCGACGACGTAGCGCGGGTCGGTCAGCACCGCGCCGCCGGCGCGCAGCACCTGCCGGGCGGCGGCCAGTTCCTCCGGTGCGGCCCCGGTGAGCGCGGCCAAGGCGTCTCCGTCGTCCACCACGGACGGCAGGGAGAACCTGGCGAGGTAATTGCCGTCCAGCCCTGCGGCGCAGCGCGGGTCGGTGCGGGCGCGCTGCCGGTCGGCGAGGTCCGGCAACTGCGCCAACTCGTCCGGGCAGACCTGCTCGGGCGGCAGCTCGGCCCGGACCTCGCACCAGTCGTTGGGGACGGTCGGCTCGGAGCAGGCCGGGACGTCGACCCGGAACACCGTGTTCGGCGGCAGTACGGCGGACGCGACTTCGGCGATCTTCGCCACCGGCGGGAAGCGCTCCGTCTCGGTGCCGGAGCCGACGACCATGACGTGGCCGTACGGCAGGCCCGGCCGGTAGTTGGCGTCGGCCCGGGCGTCCTCGCTGGCCACGTAGACGCCGAGGGCGACGCTGCCGGCGACCGCGGCCATCACCGCCGAGATGGCCGGAGCGGTCGAGGCCCGGTTGCGGCTCGCGTCCCGCAGCGCGATCCGGGGCGCCAGCGGCAGCCACCGGCCGGCCCGGGCGAGCGCCCCGACCAGCGTCGGGGTGGCGAAGACCAGCCCCAACTCGCCGAGCACCAGGCCGGCGAGAAGCACCGGCGTGGTGCTCTGGACAGCGCCGAGCGCGGCCACCGCCGCGCCGCCCGCCGTCAGCGCCGCCCCGATCAGCGGCCAGCGCCGCCGGTGCGGTGGCGGGGTGCGCCGGCCCGCCAGCCCGGCCACCACGTCCTGCCGGGCGGCGGTCCAGGCCGGCGCGAGCGCCGCGAGCACCCCGGCCAGCACCGCGACCGCGGCGATGGCCACCAGCGCGGCGGGGAAGACGCGGTACGCCCCGAAGCGGGCCTGGACGACGTACTCCTCCGTGAGGGGCCGGGCGGCGAACGCGGCGGCGACGCCCAGAACCAGCCCGGCGGCGGCCCCGACGCAGCCCAGCACCACCCCGTCGGCCAGCACGACGCGGCGCAGGTGGGCGGCGTCGCCGCCGGCCACGGCGACCAGGGCGAGGTCCCGGCGCCGACGGCGCACCCCGACGGCGAACGCCGGCCCCACCAGCAGCACGACCTCCAGCAGGCCGAGGCCGCCGACGAGCAGCGCGTTGCCGGTGTCCTCGGCGCTCATCGGGGCGCCCACCAGCTCGGCCCCGGCCGCGGGGTGGGGCGCGGGGGTGCGGGCGACCACCACGATCCCGTACGCGTTGAGCCGGTCGGTCAGGCCGGGGTCGACGTCGTCCGGCAGGTCGACGAGCCAGTCCGGCTCGCCCCCTCGGTCGGTGGTCGGACGGGCCGTCAGGGGTAGGGCCGCCATGGGGGAGAGATCGTCCGGGAACTCCACCACCCCGACCACGGTCCGCTCGACCGAGCCGTCGGCCGGGGTGACCCGGTCGCCGAGCCGGACGTGCAGTTGCCGCAGTGCCGCCGGGCTCAGCCCGATCTCGTCCGGGCCGGTGGGCGGGCGGCCGGCGAGCAGCCGAGCCCTCCCGCCCAGCAGCGGGTCGGCGAGGTCCAGCATCCGGGCGGCGAGCATTTCGCGCCGGTCCCCGACCCGCGCCTCGAAGGACAACCACCAGTGCACCTCGCCGACCCTGCTGCCGGCGGGCAGCAGGGCGGTCAGCTCGGTGGCGGTGACCGGTCGGGTCCGGGACGATACGCCGTCGCGGGGGTACCCGTTGTCGCCCCAGGCGTCCTGGGTGAGCGGGCCGTCGGCCATCCAGCGCAGCTCCGCGTCGGCGGTGCCGAGCTGACGGTCGATCCGTTCGGCCAGGGTCAGCCGCGACATGTCGTAGCTGACGGCGGTGAAGGTCAACCCCAGCACGGGCAGGGCGATCATCGCCAGCACCAGCATCGTCCGCCCCCGGGCTCGCTGGGCCTCCCGCCGGGCGATGCGCAGCGCGGCCCGCCAGGAGCGCAGCGCCGCCACGAACCGCCGGCGCGGTGCCGCGACGTCGACCCGACCGGCCGGCACCGGCTGGGTGGCGTCGCCGGGGTGCCGGCCCTGCCGCTGAGGCGGGGTGGGTGCCCGGTGCTGGGACCTCACCGCCCGCTGCCGGCCAGCAGCTGCTCCACGCCGCCCAGCGGCGCCGTCGAGTCCACCATGACGCCGTCGCGCAGGAACACCACCCGGTCGGCCCAGGCGGCGTGCCGGGCCTCGTGGGTGACCAGGACGGCGGCGGCACCCGCGTCGACCCGGCGGCGCAGCAGGCGCAGCACCGCCTCGCCGGTCTGCGAGTCCAGTGCGCCGGTCGGCTCGTCGGCCAGGACGAGTCGCCGCTCGCCGACCAGCGCCCGGGCGATGGCCACCCGCTGCTGCTGCCCGCCGGACATCTGGTCCGGGAAGCGCCCGTCCAGCTCGGTCAGCCCCACCTCGGCGAGCGCGGCCCGGGCCGCCCGCCGCGCCTGCCGCACGCCGACGCCGTCGAGTTCCAGTGGGAGCGCGACGTTCTCGGCGGCGGTGAGGCTGCCCAGCAGGTTGAGGTTCTGGAAGATGTAGCCGACCCGTCGGCGGCGCACCCGGGCCAGCGCCCGGCGGTCCAGCGTCCCCAGTGACTGCCCCTCGACGCGGACCTCGCCGGCGGTCGGGCCGTCCAGCCCGCCGGCCAGGGCGAGCAGGGTGGACTTGCCGGACCCGGAGGGCCCCATCACCGCGATCAGCTCGCCGGGGGCGACGGTGAGGCTGATCCCGCGCAGGGCGTGCACGGCGGTCTCGCCGGAGCCATGGGTGCGGTGGACGTCACGCAGTTCGAGCACCGCCGCCGGCGCGTCGTCCGTTCCGTTCGCCGCCGCGCCGGAGCCGCTGACCGGCGCGTCTTCCGTTCCGCTCACCGCCGTGCCTCCTCGCCGTCGAGGCCCGCCGCCTCCGCCGGCCGGCCAGGTGCCGCCTCCCGGCCGCCGGGGCTCGGCGCGGGCCGGTGCCGCACGAGGCTCGTCTCGCAGTGGTCCAACCAGCGGATCTCCGCCTCGGCCTGGAACATCATCGAGTCCAGCACCAGCCGCCAGGGCAGGTCCTCGGGGCGGTCGCTGGCGTACTTCAACCGGGTCAACTCCTGCAACGCCCGCATGGTGGCGGCGCGCTGGGTCTGTACCACCGCGCGTACGTCCACGCCGGGGGTGGTCAGCGCCAGGGCCAGCTTGATGGCCAGCTCGTCGCGGGGGCGGTCGGTGCGGCTGATCGGGGTCGCGAACCAGAGCGCCAGGTCCGCCCGTCCCGCGTCGGTGATCTCGTACGGCCGCTGCCCGCCCTCGTTCTCCGGCAGTGCCCGCACCAGCTCGTCCCGCTCCAGGCGGGAGAGCGTGGTGTAGACCTGCCCGATGTTCAGCGGCCAGGTCGAGCCGGTCGACTCCTCGAAAGCGGCCCGGAGCTGGTAGCCGTACATCTCGCCGCGTTCGAGCAGTGCGAGCAGGCCGTGACGGATGGACATGGTTTCGGAGTATGCATACCTGGTATGCCACCCGCAACCGGGGGTAGCCGATCGGCACCCGACCGAATGACCAGCGGAAACACTCAGCGGCCGGTCAGCCCGGCCGGCCGGGGAAGGCGACGGTGACGGGGGTCACCCCGGCGGTGTGCCGCCAGCGGGTGGCCCGCACCGCGCAGTCGGTCAGCGCCGCGAGGGCCCGGTTGCGGTCCGCGCCGGTGGTGTGCGGCAGCGCCGCCCGCCAGAACGCGGCGGTGCGCTCCTCCACCTCGACGGCCAGCCGCAGCGCGCCGGCCGCGTCCGTGACCGGGAAGGGCAGGGCGTATCCGGCCTTGTCGGCGGGGACCGGGTTGCCGGCCGCGCTCAGCTGGAGCACCAGGGCGTCGCGCCGGGCCCGATGCGCGGACTCGGCCCGGCGGGCGGCCGTCCGGGCGGCGTCGGTGAGCCGTACCCCGATCGGCCCGTACGCGAAGACCGCGGCGTACTCGGCGGTGAGCGCGTCGGCCAGCGCCTGGAGCGGGCCGGACGGCGCCTGTCGACGGTTCACTTGAGCGCCTCCACGTGGGTGGCCCGGGCGGCGGCGATCGAGCCCACCAGCGCCGCCCGCTCGGGCGGCGCGACGGCGCAGAGCTTCGCCGCCGACTCGCGCCCGCCCCGCTCGGCCTTTCGCAGGGCGGCCAGCGTCGCTGCCCGGTCGCCGCCGTCGGCGCTGGCCCCGGCCGACGGGGTGGCCGGGGACGTCGAACGGCCGAGCAGCTTCGCCAGCTCGCCGGCGTGCGCCTCGTGGGCTTCCGCGATCGGGGTGAGTAGTCCGGCCAGGTCGGGGTCGGTGGCCAGCGCGGCGCGGTGCCGGCCGGCCAGCTCGCGTGCCTCGGCGGCGAGGGGTTCGAGCGGATCGGGGGCCGGGTCCGGTTCGTCGGCGCGGTCGAAAAGATCACAGCCCGTCAGCGGTGCGGTGGCACCGCCGAGTGTCAGCAGCGCGCCCGCCCGCAGCAGGTTTCGCCGGGAATGTCCGGGTGTCCGGTCGTGCGGTGTCGTTCTGCCCCTCGCCACCGGACAAGTCAACACCATACGAGCGGCTACGTGGGCGACCGGCGTCGGTGCGCCGCCCGGGCCGCCGACCCATGAGCGCGTTACGCTCTGCGCAACCACCGGCGGTACGCCCCGGTGGCGTGCCGGCATGGCGTCCCGACCGGGCGCCGTCGATCAAGAGAGGGTGCGCCAGATGACACAGCGTGGCGGTGCCACCAGGTCGACGGGGCCGACGGGGAAACCCCGACGCGCCGACGGCCCCCGGGGCGATGACCGTGTCGGCGGACCCCGCAACGACCTCGCGGCCCGGCGGGCCCGGTTGCGCGCGGTGATCGAGCCGGTGATCAACGAGGCCGGGTACGACCTGGAGGACGTCGCTGTCTCCCGGGCCGGCCGCCGGCACGTGGTGCGGGTGATCGTGGACGCCGACGGCGGGATCAGCCTGGACGCGGTCGCGGACGTCTCCCGGGCCGTCTCCGCCGCGCTCGACGCGGCCGAGGAGGCCGGCGGCGACATCCTGGCCGGCGAGTACCAGCTCGAGGTCAGCTCCCCCGGGGTGGACCGCCCGCTCACCCTGCCCCGGCACTGGCGACGCAACGTCGGCCGGCTGGTGAAGGTGACCGCCAAGGCCTCGGCCCCGGCCCCAGGCGGGCAGCCCACCGGCGACCGCCAGGTCGCCGGCCGGGTGGTCGAGGCCGACGACGATCGCGTGGCGCTGGAGACCGATTCCGGCCGTACGGAGTTCCGCCATGCCGAGCTCGGCCCCGGCCGGGTGCAGGTCGAGTTCCACCGCCTCGACGAGGCGGGCGACGACGAGCTCGGCGACAACGAAGACATTGACGACATCGACGACGAAGATGATGTGGAGGACGAGGAGAGGTGAACATCGACCTCGCGGCGCTACGCGCACTCGAGCGCGAGCGGGAGATCCCGTTCGACACGATCCTCGCGGCGATCGAGACCGCGCTGCTTACCGCCTACCGGCACACCGATGGGGCCGAATCGCACGCCCGGGTGGAGATCGACCGAAAGTCCGGCGCGGCCATGGTCTGCGCCCAGGAGCTGGACGACGACGGCAGCGTGGTGCGGGAGTGGGACGACACCCCGCACGACTTCGGCCGGATCGCGGCCATGACCGCCAAGCAGGTGATCCTCCAGCGGCTGCGGGAGGCCACCGACGAGGTGCACTTCGGCGAGTATGTCGGCCGCGACGGCGACCTGGTCACCGGCGTGGTGCAGGCGCACGAGGCGCGGGACATCAAGGGCATCATCACGGTCGACCTCGGCAAGCTGGAGGGCGTGCTGCCGCAGTCCGAGCAGGTCCCCGGCGAGCAGCCCAAGCACGGTGAACGGATCCGTTGCGTCGTGGTGCACGTCGCCAAGGGGATGCGCGGCCCGCAGATCACCCTCTCCCGGTCCCATCCCGCGCTGGTGAAGAAGCTCTTCGCGCTGGAGGTCCCGGAGATCGCCGACGGCACCGTGGAGATCGGCGCCATCGCCCGTGAGGCCGGCCACCGCACGAAGATCGCGGTGCGTTCCGCGACCCCGGGCGTGAACGCCAAGGGCGCCTGCATCGGCCCGATGGGCCAGCGGGTCCGCGCCGTGATGAGCGAACTGCACGGCGAAAAGATAGACATCATCGACTGGTCGGACGACCCGGCCACCTTTGTCGGCAACGCGTTGTCGCCGGCCAAGGCGCTGCGGGTCGAGGTGGTCGACCTGGCCACCCGGGCCGCCCGGGTGACGGTGCCGGACTTCCAGCTCTCCCTGGCGATCGGCCGGGAGGGGCAGAACGCCCGACTTGCGGCCCGTTTGACCGGCTGGCGGATCGACATCCGGTCCGACGCGGAGCAGCCCACCACGGGCGCCCGGGGAGGAGCCGATCACGTCCGGGAGCCGGGCGGAGCGATCTCGGGCCGCTAGGGGTAGACTCCTTCCGGTGGTACGACACGCGCTGCCGGAGCGCACCTGTGTGGGTTGCCGGCGGCGTGCGCCGGCCAGCGAATTGCTGCGGATCGTCGCGGTTGGCGACGAGGCTGGTTACAGCCTCCGACCCGATCCGGCTCGCAGGCTGCCGGGTCGGGGAGCGAACATGCACCCTGATCCGGCCTGCTTCGCGCTGGCGGAGCGGCGCCGCGCCTTCGGGCGTGCGCTGCGTGTCGCCGGGGTCATCGACCACGGTGAGCTTGCCGAGCATCTCGATGCGCCAACCACTACGTCCGGTCATCCCGACCGGGCGAGGGTCGCTAGCAGGGTAGGACGACCGACATGAGCACACGATGAAGTCCCTGAAATGACCAGGCTTCAAGTGCAGGAGTGAGGTCGCTGCGGGTACTGCCCGCACGACCTCGGAGTGAGGAGTGCAGTGGCAGGTAAGGCCCGCGTACACGAGCTTGCTAAGGAGCTCGGGGTCGAGAGTAAGACAGTTCTCGCCAAGTTGAAGGAAATGGGCGAGTTCGTGAAGTCGGCGTCCAGCACCGTCGAGGCGCCCGTCGCCCGGCGGCTGCGTAACGCGTTCGTCGCTTCCACCGGTGCCCCGGCGCCGGCCGCCCCACAGGTGGCCGCCCCGACGTCGACCCCGACGCCATCCCCGTCCCCGTCTCCGACCCCGGGTGCCCCCCGGGTCTCGGCCAGGCCGATGCCGCCGCGGCGGCCCGGCCAGGCGCCCGCCCCCGGCGCAAAGCCCAATGGGCCGCTTCCCGGCCCGCCGCAGCCGGCGACCCCGGTTGCCAAGCCGGCGAGCGCCCACGACATCGAAGTGGCGGCCGCCGAGGCGCGCGCCGCCGCGCTGAAGGCTGAGCAGGAGGCCGCAGTCAAGGCTGCCCAGGCCGCCCGCCAGCAGCAGCGTGAGAACGTCCGACGGGAGCCCCCGACCGAGGGTGGTCCCCGTCCCGGCCCGCGTCCGGCTCCCGGTGCGGGTCCGAGCGCGATGCCGCCCCGTCCGGGTTCACCGGCAGCCGGTCGCCCCGGCGCTCCGGCCCCGGGCCCGGGTGCCCGTCCGGGCGGTCGTCCTCCGGCGCGCGGCGCCGGTAACAACCCGTTCGGCATCCAGGGCGGCCAGCAGCGGCCTCCGGCCGCTGGTGGCGGCGGTCCCCGTCCGAACCCGTCGTCGATGCCGCCCCGGCCGAGTCCGGCCTCCATGCCGCCCCGGCCGAGCCCGGCCTCCATGCCGAGCCAGCGCCCGGCCACCGGTCGCCCCGGCGGCCCCGGCGCGGGTCGTCCCGGCGGTGGCGGTGGCGCAGGTCGTCCCGGTGGTCCCGGTGGCGGTGGCGGTGGCTTCCGTGGCGGTCCCGGTGGCGGTGGCCCCGGTGGCGGTGGCGGTGGCTTCCGTGGCGGTCCCGGTGGCGGTGGCCCCGGTGGCGGTGGCGGTGGCTACCGTGGCGGTCCCGGTGGCGGCGGTGGTGCTCCCGGCGGCGGTTTCCGTCCGGGTGCCCCGTCCGGTGGCGGCGGTCGTCCAGGTGGTGGCGGCCGTGGCCGTGGCGGCGGTGCCGCGGGTGCCTTCGGGCGTCCGGGCGGCAAGCCGACCCGGGGCCGCAAGTCCAAGAAGCAGCGCAGACAGGAGTTCGACAACCTGTCGGCCCCGACCATGAGCTCGGGTGCCCCCCGAGGTCAGGGTCAGGTCGTCAGGCTCTCCCGTGGCGCGTCGCTGTCGGACTTCGCCGACAGGATCAACGCCAACCCGGGTTCGCTGGTCCAGGAGATGTTCAACCTGGGCGAGATGGTCACCGCGACCCAGTCCTGCTCCGACGAGACCCTGCTGCTGCTGGGTGAGCACCTCGGCTTCGACGTGCAGATCGTCAGCCCGGAGGACGAGGACCGCGAGCTGCTCGCGCAGTTCAACATCGACCTCGACGCCGAGGTCGCCCAGGAGCGTCTGGTCAGCCGTGCGCCGGTCGTGACCGTCATGGGTCACGTCGACCACGGTAAGACCAAGCTGCTCGACGCGATCCGCAAGGCGAACGTCGTTGCCGGCGAGGCGGGTGGCATCACCCAGCACATCGGCGCCTACCAGGTCCACGTGCCGCACGACGGCGTGGACCGAGCGGTGACCTTCATCGACACTCCGGGCCACGAGGCGTTCACCGCCATGCGTGCCCGTGGTGCCCAGGTGACGGACATCGTGGTGCTGGTGGTGGCGGCCGACGACGGCGTGATGCCGCAGACGATCGAGGCGTTGAACCACGCCAAGGCGGCAGATGTGCCGATCGTGGTCGCGGTCAACAAGATCGACAAGCCGGATGCCAACCCGGACAAGGTCCGCCAGCAGCTGACCGAGTACGGGCTGGTCGCCGAGGAGTACGGCGGCGAGACGATGTTCGTCAACGTGGCCGCGAAGCCGGGCATCGGCATCGAGGAGCTGCTGGAGGCGGTCCTGCTGACCGCCGACGCGTCGCTGGAGCTGACCGCTCCGATCGACGGGCCGGCGCAGGGTGTGGCCATCGAGGCGCACCTTGACAAGGGTCGTGGCGCGGTGGCGACGGTGCTGGTGCAGAAGGGCACCCTGCGGGCGGGCGACTCGATCGTCGCCGGCGGGGCGCACGGCCGGGTCCGGGCGATGCTCGACGAGAACGGCAACCAGATCGCCGAGGCGGGCCCCGCCCGTCCGGTGCTGGTGCTCGGTCTCACCGCGGTCCCCGGGGCGGGCGACACCTTCCTCGCCGCGGCGGACGACCGCACGGTGCGCCAGATCGCCGAGCAGCGGCAGGCACGGCGGCGGGCGGCGTCCTTCGCCAACTCCCGCGGCCGGGCCACTCTCGAGACGCTCATGGAGCAGCTCAAGGAGGGCGAGAAGACCTCGCTCAACCTGGTGCTCAAGGGCGATGTCTCCGGTTCCGTGGAGGCCCTCGAGGACGCGCTGTTCAACCTCGACATCCCCGAGGAGGTCCAGCTCAGGATCATCCACCGGGGCGTGGGTGCGATCACCGAGAGCGACGTCATGCTCGCGAGCGCCTCGTCCGAGGCGGTCACGATCATCGGCTTCAACGTGCGGGCGGCCAACAAGGTCCGCGAGATCGCCGACCGCGAGGGCGTGGAGATCCGGTACTACACGGTCATCTACCAGGCCATCGAGGAGATCGACGCCGCGCTCAAGGGGCTGCTCAAGCCGGAGTTCGAAGAGGTCGAGCTGGGCAGCGCGGAGATCCGCGACGTGTTCCGCTCGTCCAAGGTCGGCAACATCTCCGGCTGTATCGTCCGGTCCGGGATCCTTCGCCGCAACGCCAAGGCGCGGCTGCTGCGGGACGGGCAGGTGGTGGCGGACAGCCTCACCATCAGCTCGCTCAAGCGGTTCAAGGACGACGCGACGGAGGTCCGCGAGGGCTTCGAGTGTGGTCTGACGCTGGGCGGTTACAACAACGTCCAGGTCGGCGACATCATCGAGACCTTCGAGATGCGGGAGAAGCCGCGCGCCTGACGCGTCTGATGCACTGATCAAGGGGTTTACGCCCGCAACGGCGTAAACCCCTTGATCATGTGGGGGTGACTGCGGGTATCGTCCGGGGCGATGTTCACCGGAACCGTGGTCTTCGACCTGCTGCTGCCTGGCGACTCCCGGTCGCTCAAGGCCAAGAGATCATATGTACGGCCGATCGTGGCGGCGCTGCGCCGCTTCGAGGTCTCGGCCGCCGAGGTGGGAGCGCTCGACCTGCACGGTCGGGCGGAGATAGCCGTGGCCGTGGTGGCTGCGGAGGGCGAGCACGTCCGCGAGGTGCTCGACTCGTGCGAGCGCATGGTGGCGGGCCGTCCCGAGGTCGAGTTGCTGTCGGTGCGCCAGCGCCTGTACGGCGACGACGATTGAACGGCCCGGCGGTGCCGCCCGTGACCGGCGGTCGGCCCGGCCGCGAAGGTAGTGTTCGAATTGTTGGTTGGTCGGAGCCGGCGGCGTTCCCCGTCGTCGCGCCGGCTGGGAGCGGTACGCCGTGGAGGTGGGCGAGATGACGGATCCGGCCAAGGTACGCCGGCACGCGGAGCGGGTGCGCGAACTGGTTGCGTCGCTGGTGCGGAGCCAGATCAAGGACCCCCGGCTAGGCATGATCACCATCACCGATGCCCGGATCACCGCTGATCTGCGGGAGGCGACGGTCTTCTACACCGTGCTCGGTGACGCGGCGGCGCAGGCGAGCACGGCGGCGGCGCTGGAGAGCGCCAAGGGAATGCTGCGCAGCACGGTCGGCAAGGCCCTCGGGCTGCGCCACTCGCCGTCGCTGGCCTTCGTCCTCGACGACGTGCAGGACCAGGTGAAGCAGATCGACGACCTGCTGACCCAGGCCCGCAACGCCGACGCCGAGGTGCAGCGGCTCGCCGCCGGTGCCCGGCACGCGGGCGACGCCCAGCCGTACCGGTTGGAGGACGAGGACGAGGACGGGGACTCCGCCGACGAGGGGACCGCCGACGAGGACACCCCGCGCGGCGCGGGCCGGCCGTGACCGGGCCGGCCGTGACCGGGCCGGCCGTGACCGGGCCGGCTGAGGTCGACTGGGCCGCCGCCGTCGCGGCGGTGCGTGGCCTGCCGGCCGACGCCCGGGTCCTGCTGATCTGTCACATCAACCCCGACGGGGACGCGCTGGGCAGCATGCTCGGCTTCGGGCTGGGCCTGCGGCAGCTCGGCGTACGCCGGTTGCAGGCGACCTTCCCCGGCCCGCCGGAGTTGCCCGAGGCGTTCCGCGCCCTGCCCGGGCTGGATCTGCTGGTCCCGGAGGCCGATGCGGAACCGGTGCCGGAGCTGGTCATCTGCTTCGACGCGGCGAGCGAGTCGCGGCTCGGTGGCCTGGTCGACCGGCTGGATACCGCCGGCGCCGCGCTGGTGCTCGACCACCACGCCTCGAACACCCGGTTCGGCGGGATCAACCTCGTCGACCCCCTTGCGGCGGCCACCTCGGTGGTGGCCGAGGAGCTGCTGACCCGGCTCGGGGTGACCGTGGACGCGGCGATCGCCGAGTGCCTCTACGTCGCCCTGACCACCGACACCGGGTCGTTCCGGTTCGAGGCGACCACCCCGGCGGTGCACGAGCTGGCGGCGCGGCTGCTGGCCACCGGCATCCGGCCCGGAGACATCTCCCGCCGGATCTTCGACACCCGGCCCTTCGGCGCGGTGCGGCTCTTCGGCGAGGTGCTCTGCCGGGCCCGCCTGGAGCCGGCGGCGGCCGGTGGCCACGGCCTCGTCTGGACGTACGCCACGCTCGACGACCTGGCCCGGCACGAGCAGCGACCGTACGTGCTGGAGGCGCTGATCGACTCGGTGCGGTGCACCGCCGAGGCGGACGTGAGCTGCGTGGTCAAGCAGGTCCGCCCGGCGGAGTGGGCGGTGTCGATGCGCAGCAAGGGTGCGGTCGACGTGAGCCGGGTCGCGGTTGTCCTCGGCGGTGGTGGTCACCGGCTCGCAGCCGGCTTCACCGGTCGAGGCACTGCGGACGACGTGGTGGCGAGCATCCGGGCGGAACTGGACAAGGCGCTCATCGAGGCGTAGATCAGGGAACACTCCGAGGGGTGTCGGTCTTCCCGCGCTCCGTGAGGACGGGGAGAATTGCGGGATGGATCACCCGAGCGAGCTCACCGTCACCGAGCCCCGGGTCTGGGACCGCCCCCTGGTCTCCGTGCCGGTGCTGGTCTGCCTCTCCCTCGTCGGCGGCCAACTACCATCCTTCTCCACCTCGGCGAACCTCTACACCCTCGGCACCGGGGGCGCATTGATCTGGCTGGGCCTGGGCAATCGGGTGCCCCGCCGGACGGCGCCCCGCCGGCTCGGTGTGGGCGCGGTCTGGTGGGTGCTCCCGGTGGCCGTGTTCGGTGTGTTCGAGGGGGCCACCTTCGTCCTGCACGCCGGCGACGAGTTCCCCACCTTCTCCCGGCTGGCCGACCCGTTGCTGAAGGACGAACTGGTCCGCTCGGCGGCCTGGTTCGCCTGGCTCGCCGCGTTCTGGGGGCTGGTGCGGCGATGATGCGGGTCCTGGCCATCGCCGGCTTCGTGGTCGCCCTGGCGCTCTTCGCCGCCGTCGAGTGGGCCGCCCGTCGCCCGGGCTCCCGGATCCCGTCGCTGGCCGACGTCTGCGCCTACGTGATGCGTTACGAGGTGGGCCCGGTGCCCGTCGGCCGGATCGGCCTGTTCGGCTTCTGGTGGTGGCTCGGCTGGCACTTTCTGGCCCGCTGACCGGTCCTCCCGGCGGGTCCGGGGAATCCTCGCCCGGGGAACCCGTTGTGTCCAGATGGCGGGAAGAGCGGGCAGTATGTGGACCTGAACGATAACTTGGGAAAAGACCGGTGCCGTGTCCCGCGACACTGGTCGGCGGTGGTGGTGCCACACCCGGCGTCGCCTCCTCCCAGGGTCCGACCGACCCGGGCTCACGCCCAGACCGGCCGTTCCGGCCACCCCGGACCGCCCGTCGGGTGCCAGCACGACCGGCCGCCGGGCCACCACGTTTCTCGTGGCCCGCACCCTGGAAGGACCGACCCATGCCGAACAAGCCCAAGCCCGAGAACACCGACGAGGCCCGCGAGCAGGCCCGCCGCGCGCTCCAGACGTCGATGGACACCCGTCAGTGACCCAGGCCGCCCGCTGGTGATGCCGACGCCCACGCCGTCGGCATCACCGCCCGCCCGGTCCGGGTCGACCGTTCCACCCGCTGACCCGTTCCGCTTCGCCGGCGGGTGACTCTCGCCCCTAGGCCGTCGGCGTGGTTCGCCCCCGGGTCCGGAATCGATTTTCCGCCCCCGGCCGTCACAGCAAACCGGGCACCGTCCGGAGCATCGTGATCGTCGGCAGTTCCGGCCCGGGCAAGACCACCGGGCCCGCAAGGCCGCCCGGCGGTTCGTCCTACCGGTCGGTCCACCTCGACCGGTACTACTGGCAGCCCGGCTGAGCCCCCTAACCACGGCCCCGCCGTGCTACTCCGCCCCGCTCGTCGGTCGAGCCCACGCTCCCGGCCCCGCCGCGCCACCCTGCCCCGCTCGCCGGTCGAGCCTCCGCTCCCGGCCCCCGCCCCCTCCGGCACCCCCGCCCCGTGACATTCCCCGCCCCGCCACCGCTCCCCATCCCCCTCACCGCGAGCGCCTCCGGCGCCCCCGTCGGCGCACCAGGGAGGGGTAAGTGGTGGGGGTTGTTGCGGTGCTTACGGGGAAGTGTCAGGATCGGCGGCGATGAGCCAACCCGTCGCCCCATCGCCCCCCGTCGCCTCGCCACGGCGGATCGCCACGTTGGCCCTGCCCGCCCTCGTGGTGCTCGCCGCCGAGCCCCTCTACGTCCTGGTCGACACCGCCGTGGTCGGGCACCTGGGCCGGTTGCCGCTCGCCGCGCTGGCCGTCGCGGGCACCGTGATGACCCTGATCGCCTGGCTGGGCACCGTGCTGGCGTACGGGATCACCGGGCGGGCCGCCCGCCGGTTCGGTGCCGGCGACCGGGCCGCCGCGGTGGCCGAGGGGGTGCAGGCGTCCTGGCTGGCGCTCGGCGTCGGGGTGCTGGTCGCACTCGGCATGCAGCTCGGTGCCGGCCCACTGGTCGAGGCGCTCGCCGGTCCCGGGCAGGTCGCCGAGGCCGGGGCCCGGTGGCTGCGGGTCGCCGCGCTCGGCGCACCCGGGCTGCTGCTCGCCGCCGCGGGCAACGGCTGGCTGCGCGGGGTGCAGGACACCCGCCGGCCGCTGTGGTTCGTCCTCGGCCCCAACCTGCTCTCCGCGCTGCTCTGCCCGCTGCTGGTCTACCCCGTCGGGTGGGGGCTGACCGGTTCGGCGGTGGCGAATGTGATCGCCCAGACAATCTCCGGCGGGCTCTTCGCCGCCGCGCTGGTCAGCGAGCGGGTGGCGCTGCGCCCCC
Organism: Micromonospora sp. RTGN7; assembly: GCF_033804645.1. Lineage (NCBI taxonomy): Bacteria > Bacillati > Actinomycetota > Actinomycetes > Micromonosporales > Micromonosporaceae > Micromonospora > Micromonospora sp. RTGN7. The sequence goes on from NZ_JAPZLF010000002.1 coordinate 443,095, forward strand.
GGCCCCGGGTGATCCGCCAGCAGTTGGTGCTCAGCCGGGACCTGCTGGTCCGGGGGGTCGCCTTCCAGGCCAGTTTCCTGTCCGCCACCGCCGTGGCGGCCCGCTTCGGCGCGGCGGCGGTCGGCGCGCACCAGATCGCCGTACAACTGTGGTTCTTCACCGCCCTGGTGCTCGATGCCATCGCGATCGCCGCGCAGTCGCTGGTCGGGGCGGCGCTCGGGGCCGGCGACGCTGCCGGCGCGCGCGCCCTGGCTCGGCGGGTAGCGCTGCTCGGCGCCGGGTGCGGCCTGGCGTTCGCGGCGCTCATCGCCGTCGGGGCCGGCATCGTGCCGGGGCTGTTCAGCTCGGATGCGCAGGTACGCGAGCAGGCCGAGGTCGCCTGGCCCTGGCTGGTGGCGTTACAGCCGATCGGCGGCGTGGTGTTCGCCCTCGACGGGGTGCTGATCGGCGCCGGGGACGTGCGCTACCTGCGTAACCTCACCATCGTCGCGGCGTTCGGCGGCTTCCTTCCGGCGATCTGGTTGACGTACGCGTTCGACCTGGGCCTCGGCGGGATCTGGGCCGGGCTGACCCTGTTCGTGCTGCTCCGGCTGGCCGCCCTGCTGCTGCGGCTGCGCTCCGGGGGCTGGGCGGTCGTCGGCGCCGTCCGCTGAGGCGGCGCAAGGAAGTGCGCCTTGTCAACGCCTGCGTGAGAGGGGGCGGCAGGGGCCGGTCAGCAGGAGCCGGGGACGCGAGTGGGCCCTTCCGGGTCGAAGATGTCCGTCAGGGGCCGCCCGCGGGCCGGCCCCACCTCGCGGTTGTACACAAAGGGTTCCACGTCGAGGAAGCCGCTCTCTCCCAACTCGTCGCACCGGGCGTTCCAGTAAACGGTCTGGGCGGTGCTCAGCCAGAGGCCCCGCGCTGAGGGCGAGACGTCGTCGGGATGGGGCAGGTGCCAGATCACGGTGTCCCGGACGACCACCAGATCGGCCTCGGGCGGGGCCTGGCCGGCCCGCCGATCAAAGGCGTACACCCAGGAGAACCGGGTGGTGACCGCCAGCACCCGGATCCCGTCGGCGTCCTCGGTGGCCTCGTAGCCGACCTTTCCCGAGACCCTGATCTCCTTCTTCACACGGAAGCTCTGGTCGATCCGGGTGGCGAAGTACCGGAATTCCGGGGTGTCGGCGTCGAAGTGCGACGAGAGGCCCTCGCCGGCGTCCTTGGCGAGCACGGCGAGAAACGACTGGGGGTTGCCGTTCAGCATGGTGGTGCTGAGGCGGCTCTCGACCAGCGCCCGCCGGGTCGTGTCGAGGGCCGTCCGCACCTGCGCCTCGCTGAACGGGCCGGTGGCCTCGGCCGGGGGCAGGCGGATGCCCTCCTCGCCGACGGCGAACGTGGCGGCGGGGGTGCCGGCGAAGGGGTCCCGGGGCTCGGTGGGATCCGGCGAGGCCGTCGGCGCCGGCGAGGCCGTCGGCGCGGTGCCGGTGCGGACGATGTCGACGACGGTACCCACGACGGTCGCCGTCGCGCCGATCAGGGCGACCGCCCCCAGCGCGACGGCGCCGGCGAGGAACTTCCCGCGATGCCGCGCCCAGGCCAGCCGCCGCCGCTCCGCCCGGTTCAGCTCCTGGTCCGTGCCCACCTGGCGCATCCAGTCCGGCAGTCGGACCTGCTCATCGACGTGGGCGACGTCGTACCGGTTCTGTCCGGTCACCGGGGCCGGTTCGGCGTCCGGGGCCGGAGCCGGGATCAGGGCGGCGCTCGGGGTCGAGGTCGGCGTCGGGGTCGAGGTCGGTTCGCCGTCCGGGCCGGGGGCGGGGGGCGGGACGAGAGGCTGCTCGTCTGTCATCGTGGGGGTCCTGGGGTGCGGCGAAAAAGGCGCATGATTCTCGCATTCGGCGTCCCGGCCGCGCAGCCCACTGGGTAGCCGGCCGGAGTCGCCGAGCGGGCACTGTACGCACGGTCCCGCGCCGGGACTCTATGGAAGGCCGCCGACCTGCGAGCTCGCGAACGCGAACAGGTAGAGGGTGCCCGCGACGAGGGTCGTCGCCACCGCCGCGACGACGACGAACGATACGATCGCCGAGACGACAGGGTGCCGCTCGCTGAACCGGCTCCGGTCCCGCCAACGCCACAGCGCCCGGCGGGCGGCTCGCAGGGCCGGCACGGACTCCACCAGGTCGGACAGGCGTCGGACGGGGGTCCGCCGCGTCGGCTGCGGGTTGCGCATCCACTCGGGCAGGTCGACCCGGGGGCGTTGCTCGTGGGACGGCGGGATGCTCAGGGGTGCCTCCGGGGCGGCGTCGAGGTGGGGTTCGTCGATAGTGCCGTGCGGTGAAGATCGGCGCGACCCCGTCTGGCAGGCTTGGCGGTCGTGAACGCAGACGGTCTGATCGTGGTCGACAAGCCCGGCGGCATGACGTCGCACGACGTGGTGGCGCGGATCCGCCGATTGGCGAAGACCCGCCGGGTCGGGCACGGCGGCACCCTCGACCCGATGGCCACCGGCGTGCTGGTGATCGGGGTGGGGCGGGCCACCCGGCTGCTGACCTACGTCATCGGCGCCGGCAAGAGCTACGCGGCCACCGTTCGGCTCGGCCAGGCCACCGTCACCGACGACGCCGAGGGCAACGTGATCGCCACCACTTCGGCCGGAGCGGTCACCGACGAGGCGGTCCGGTCGGCATTCGCTGTCCTGACCGGCGAGATCGACCAGGTGCCGAGCGCGGTGAGCGCCATCAAGATCGACGGTCAGCGGGCGTACAAGCGGGTGCGCGAGGGGGAGAGTGTCGAACTGCCCGCCCGCCGGGTCACCGTCAGCCGCCTCGACGTGCTGGCGATCCGCCGGGACACCCCCGACGTGGTGGACGTGGACATCGACGTGACCTGCTCGTCCGGGACGTACATCCGGGCGCTGGCCCGGGACGCGGGCGTCGCGTTGGGCGTTGGCGGCCACCTGACCGCCCTGCGCCGCACCGCGGTCGGCGGCTTCGCCCTGGCTGAGGCGGCGACCCTCGAGGAGTTGGAGCAGCGCGCGCCCGAGGTGGTGAACCTGCCGCTCGAGGCGGCCGCCGACCGGTTCTTCCCGCGCCGGGAGGCCGGTGCCGACGAGGCGAAGGTGCTCTCCCACGGCGGCCCGCTCGACCCGGCCGGCATCGCCGGGCCGTACGCCGTCTTCGGCCCCGACGGCGGCCTGATCGCTATCGTCAGCGAGCGGGACGGCCGGGCCCGCGCGGAGATCGTGCTCGCCCCGGCCTGACGGCGGGGGCCGGAGAGTGGCCTGCCGCTCGTCGGCGGGGAGACGGCCCGGCGGTCGGCGCGGCCGTCGGAAGGCAGGGAAGGAGCGTCATGCAGCGGTGGCGGGGGTACGACGCGACGCCCGGCGGCTGGGGCCGTTCGGTCGTCACCATCGGCGTCTTCGACGGCGTGCACAAGGGGCACCAGGCGACCATCGGGTACGCCGTGACTAGGGCGCGGGAACTGGGCGTGCAGTCCGTGGTGGTGACCTTCGACCCGCACCCGGCCGAGGTGGTCCGCCCCGGGTCCCACCCGGCGGTGCTCACCGAACCGGCCCGCAAGGCCGAGCTGATCGAGGCGCTCGGCGTCGACGTGCTCTGCGTGGTGCCGTTCACCCAGGAGTTCTCCCGGTTGCCGGCCGAGGCATTCGTGCACGACATCCTGGTCGAGCACCTGCACGCGGCCCTGGTCGTGGTGGGGGAGAACTTCCGGTTCGGGCACCGGGCCGCCGGCGACGTGGCGCTGTTGGAGCGGCTCGGCCGAACCTTCGGCTTCGCGGTGGAGGGCGCGCCGCTGGTCGCCGAGGAGAGCACGGTCTTCTCCTCCACGTACATCCGCGCCTGTGTCGACGCCGGGGACGTCACCGCGGCGGCCGCCGCGCTGGGCCGCCCGCACCGGGTCGAGGGGGTGGTGGTCCGGGGCGACCAGCGCGGCCGGGAGCTGGGCTTTCCCACCGCGAACCTGCTCTGCCACCGGCATGCGGCGGTGCCCGCCGACGGCATCTACGCCGGCTGGCTGGTCCGCCGGGGCGACGGGGAGCGGGTGGCCGCGGCGGTGTCGGTCGGCACCAACCCCACGTTCTCCGGGCGGGAGCGGCGGGTCGAGGCGTACGCGCTGGACTTTGCCGGGGACCTGTACGGCGAGCGGTTGGCCCTGGACTTCGTCACCCGCCTGCGCGGCCAGGTGCGGTACGACTCGGTCGAGCCGCTGATCGCCCAGATGAACGAGGACGTCGAGCGCACCCGCCGCGCCCTCGGCTGAGTCCCGCCCGGAGGCGCCCGCCGCGATCCTCGGCCGGGTACGCCGGCCGTACCCGCCCGCCGCGATCCCAGGCCGGGCCGGGTGCCGCCGAGCGGGCTTACCGCCCTTGCCGGGCGGTTCCGGCGGAGGCTGGTAGTCTGGCGGGGACGTCGGCTGACCGACGTGGGGCCTCGCGTGCCTGCACGACGCCGCGGGTGCGAGGAACCGGTCCGTTACCGGTCACCTGACCGATCCGACGGACATCACTGAACAACCCACGAAGCAGGGAGAACATGGCGCTCGACCAGGAAGCCAAGGCCAAGATCCGCACGGAGTACGCGACCGCCGAGGGTGACACCGGTTCGCCGGAGGTGCAGGTCGCGGTCCTCACCAAGCGGATCGCCGAGCTCACCGAGCACCTGAAGGTGCACAAGCACGACCACCACAGCCGTCGTGGGCTGCTGCTGCTGGTCGGCCGTCGCCGTCGGCTGCTCAACTACGTCCACAAGAAGGACATCGCCCGCTACCGGTCGCTCATCGAGCGGCTCGGCCTGCGTCGTTGACGTGACGGGGGAGTGACCCACCGGGTCGCTCCCCCGATCGGCGTCCACCACCTGAAAACAGGGGCCGCGCGACCACCCGACAGGGAGCCGGTCAGCGTACCGGTCTCCGGTAGTGGCCCCCGGGAACCCCGGCAGCTCGCCGGCACCCCCGGGCGCTTCGATCGAAGACCGGCCGTCTGAGCAGCTCCCCGCGTCGTGGGCCCCCCGATGCGAAGGAGCACCACCGAACCATGACCGAGCACAACCTCGGCACTGAGTCCCGCACCGCCGTGATCGACAACGGGTCCTTCGGCACCCGTGAGATCACCTTCTCCACCGGCCGGCTGGCCCGTCAGGCCGCCGGTTCCGTCGTCGCCACGCTCGGCGAGACGGTCGTTCTCTCCGCCACCACCGCCGGCAAGCACCCGAAGGAGCAGTTCGACTTCTTCCCGCTGACCGTCGACGTCGAGGAGCGGATGTACGCCGCCGGCCGGATCCCCGGCTCGTTCTTCCGCCGCGAGGGCCGCCCCAGCGAGGACGCGATCCTCACCTGCCGGCTGATCGACCGGCCGCTGCGGCCGTCGTTCGTCAAGGGCCTGCGCAACGAGGTCCAGGTCGTCGAGACCATCCTCGCGCTCGACCCGCAGCACCCGTACGACGTGGTGGCGATCAACGCCGCGTCGATGTCGACCAAGCTCTCCGGCCTGCCGTTCTCCGGCCCGATCGGGGCGACCCGGGTCGCGCACATCGACGGCCAGTGGGTCGCCTTCCCGACGCTGGAGGAGCTGGCTCGGGCCACCTTCGACATGGTCGTGGCCGGCCGCACCCTCGCCGACGGCGACGTCGCGATCATGATGGTCGAGGCCGAGGCGACGCCGAACGCCGTCGCCCTGATCGCGGGCGGCGCCATGGCGCCGACCGAGGAGGTCGTGGCCAGCGGTCTGGAGGCCGCGAAGCCGGCCATCCGCGAGCTGTGCCGCGCGCAGAGCGAGCTGGCCGAGGTCGCCGCCAAGCCGGTCACCGAGTTCCCGGTGTTCCTGGACTACCAGGACGACGTGTACGACGCGGTCGCCGAGCTGGCCCGCACCGAGGTGGCCGAGGCGATCACCATCGCCGGCAAGGCCGACCGCGAAGAGGCTCTGGACCGGGTCAAGGCCCGGGTCGTCGAGGAGCTGGGCGGTCGGTTCGAGGGCCGGGAGAAGGAGCTCAGCGCCGCCTTCCGGTCGCTGACCAAGTCCGAGGTGCGCAACCGGGTGCTGCGTGAGCAGGTCCGCATGGACGGCCGCGGCCCGCGGGACATCCGGTCGCTGACCGCCGAGGTCGGCGTGCTGCCCCGGGTGCACGGCTCGGCGCTGTTCGAGCGGGGCGAGACCCAGATCCTGGGCGTCACCACGCTGAACATGCTGCGCATGGAGCAGATGGTGGACACCCTGTCCCCCGAGAACCGCAAGCGCTACATGCACAACTACAACTTCCCGCCGTACTCGACCGGTGAGACCGGCCGGGTCGGCTCGCCGAAGCGGCGCGAGATCGGCCACGGCGCGCTCGCCGAGCGGGCGCTGATCCCGGTGCTGCCGTCGCGCGAGGAGTTCCCGTACGCCATCCGGCAGGTCTCCGAGGCGCTCAGCTCCAACGGCTCCACCTCGATGGGTTCGGTCTGCGCCTCGACGCTGGGCCTGCTCTCCGCGGGTGTCCCGCTGAAGGCGCCGGTCGCCGGCATCGCGATGGGGCTCATCTCCGACGAGGTGGACGGCAAGACCCAGTACGTGACGCTGACCGACATCCTCGGTGCCGAGGACGCGTTCGGTGACATGGACTTCAAGGTCGCCGGTACCCCGGACTTCGTCACCGCGCTCCAGCTCGACACCAAGCTCAACGGCATCCCGTCGGACGTGCTGGCCGCCGCGCTGCAGCAGGCGAACGAGGCCCGGCAGGTCATCCTCGGTGTGATGCGGGCGGCGATCGAGGCTCCGGCCGAGATGTCGGAGTACGCACCGCGGGTCACCACCGTCAAGATCCCGGTGGACAAGATCGGCATGGTGATCGGCCCGAAGGGCCAGACCATCAACGCCATCCAGGACGAGACCGGCGCCGAGATCTCCATCGAGGACGACGGCACCATCTACGTCGGCGCGACCAACGGCCCGTCGGCGCAGGCCGCGGTGGACCGGATCAACGGCATCGCCAACCCCACCCTGCCGAAGGCGGGGGAGCGGTTCCTCGGCACGGTGGTCAAGACCGCCGCGTTCGGTGCGTTCGTCTCGCTGCTGCCGGGCCGTGACGGCCTGCTGCACATCTCCAAGGTGGGCGACGGCAAGCGGGTCGAGCGGGTCGAGGACTTCCTCAACGTCGGTGACCGGGTCGAGGTCGAGATCGCGGACATCGACGCCCGCGGCAAGATCTACCTGGACAAGGTCCGTCCGGAGGGCACCGAGGCGCCGGCCGCCACCGGCGAGGTCGCCGGTGGCGAGCGTCCGGCCGGCCGGGGTGGCGACCGGGGCCCGCGTGACCGGGGTGACCGCGAGCGCGGCAGCGACCGGGGCGGTCGTGGCCCGGGCGGCGGCGAGCGCGGCCCGGCCGTCGGTGGCGAGGGCGGCTCGGCCGGTGGCGAGGGCGGTTCGGCCGGTGGCGAGGGTGGCGAGGGCGGCGAGCGTCCGCGCCGTCGGTCCCGGCACAGCTGACCTCCGTACCCCCAGCACCACCCACCCCTCGTCGAACTGAGAGCAGGTTTCCGTGAGTCGGGCCCAGCGCGCGTCTTTTCCTGCGGATCGACGAGGGGTGGCACCGTCCGGCGTCGTCCGGCACGCCACCGGGGCACCGCCCGGCCGGGCCGGCGGGTCGAGCCGGGCGGTCACCCGCACGCTGAGTGAAGACCCGCTGGGCGGCACGGTACGCCGTACTGTGCTGCCCAGCGGGTTGCGCGTGCTCACCGAGGCGATCCCCGCGATGCGCAGCGTCTCGTTCGGCATCTGGGTGGCGGTCGGTTCCCGGGACGAGACCGGCCCGCAGGCCGGTGCCGCGCACTTCCTGGAGCACCTGCTCTTCAAGGGCACCCACAAGCGCACCGCGATGGAGATCTCCGCCGAGATCGAGGCGGTGGGCGGCGAGACCAACGCCTTCACCACCAAGGAATACACCTGCTACTACGCCCGGGTGCTGGACGAGGACCTGCCCCTGGCGATCGACGTGATGTGCGACGCGGTCGCCGACTCGCTGCTGGAACCGGCCGACGTGGAGACCGAGCGGGGCGTCATCCTCGAAGAGATCGCCATGCACGACGACGAGCCCGGCGACGAGGTGCACGACATCTTCGCCCGCGCCGTCTACGGCGACCACCCCCTCGGCCGGCTGATCTCCGGCACCGAGGAGACGGTCACCCCGATGACCCGCCGACAGATCCAGGGCTTCTACCGCAGCCGCTACACGGCGCCCCAGATCGTCGTCGCCGCCGCCGGAAACCTCGACCACGCGGCCGTGGTCCGGTTGGTCCGCCAGGCGCTGGCCGGCACCCCCCTGGACACCGATCCGGCCACGCCGGCCCCGCACCGCCCGGCCACCCCGACGGTACCCGTCGAGCCGGCCGCCACCCTGGTCGAGCCGAAGGAGACCGAGCAGGCCCACGTCATCCTCGGTTGCCCCGGCATCGACCGCACCGACGAGCGGCGCTTCGCCCTCGGGGTGCTCAACAACGTCCTCGGCGGCGGGATGTCCAGCCGGCTGTTCCAGGAGATCCGTGAGCGGCGCGGCCTGGCCTACTCGGTCTACTCCTACGCCAGCCAGTACGCCGACAGTGGACTTTTCGCCGTCTACGCGGGCTGCGCGCCCGGCAAGGTGGACGAGGTGCTGAAGCTGACCCGCGCCGAGCTGGCCCGGGTGGCCGCCGACGGGCTGACCGAGGCCGAGGTGGCCCGGGGCAAGGGGATGAGCAAGGGTGCGTTCGTGCTCGGCCTGGAGGACACCGGCTCCCGGATGAGCCGGCTGGCGAAGGGGGAGCTGCTCTACGGCGACCTGATGCCCGTCGACGAGTTGCTGGCCCGGGTCGACGCGGTGACCCTGGACGACGTGAACACCCTCGCCGCCGAGCTGCTCGCCCGGCCGATGTCGCTGGCCGTCGTCGGCCCGTTCGGTGAGCGCGACTTCTCCGCCTGACCGCACCGGCCCTGACCCGACGTGCGGGATCTCGCGGCTCCGAACCGTGCCCGGGGCCGGACCCGACGTACGGGATCTCGTGATCTCCGGGGGTGGTGGACTCAGCGATGTGCCGCAACGGAAGTTGATCACCCTGCCGGCCGTGGGACGGTGGCCGTCCCGTCCGCTGGCCGTGTCCCGATTGGGATAGGTTGTGCCCCGTGACTGACGAGCAGGAGAAGAATCCCGAGGAGCTGATCCGGGTCGGCGTGCTGGGTGCCCGGGGCCGGATGGGCATCGAGGTGTGCAAGGCGGTCGACGCGGCCTCCGACCTGGAACTGGTGGCGATGGTCGACCAGGGCGACGGCCTCTTCGCCGTCTCCGACGCTGCCGCCGAGGTCGTCGTCGACTTCACCACCCCCGACGTCGTCATGGACAACCTCCACTGGTGCATCGACCAGGGCATCAGCGCCGTCGTCGGCACCACCGGCTTCACCCAGCAGCGGATCGAGCGGGTGCGCGGCTGGCTGGCCCGCAAGCCCGGCGTCGGCATCGTGATCGCCCCCAACTTCGGCATCGGCGCGGTGCTGATGATGCAGTTCGCGGAGCGGGCGGCCCGACACTTCGAGTCCGTCGAGATCATCGAGCAGCACCACCCGCGCAAGCTCGACGCCCCCAGCGGCACCGCCACCCACACTGCCCGCCGCATCGCACGGGCCCGCGCCGAGGCCGGCCTCGGCCCGGTCCCGGACGCCACCGCCGACGAGGTGGCGGGCGCGCGGGGGGCCGACATCGACGGGGTACGCGTGCACGCCGTTCGCGCCACCGGTCTGGTCGCCCACCAGGAGGTGCTCTTCGGCGCCCTGGGTGAGACGCTGACCATCCGGCACGACTCGTACGACCGGGCGTCGTTCATGCCCGGCGTGCTGCTGGCCGTCCGCGCGGTGCGCAACCGCCCCGGCCTCACCATCGGCCTCGACCCCCTGCTCGGCTGATCGGCGACCCGCCCGACGGCTGCCCGCCAGGGGGTGACGGGGTCAGGCGTCGGGGGGGATCGGGGTGTCGGGGGAGACTGCGACGTGCAGGCGGAGCTGGTTGACCAGCATGTCGTCGACGTCGAGGGCGCGGGCCGCGCCGTCGGGTTCCCAGCCGGCGGTGGTGAGGAACTTCCGGGTCGCCACGTCGGCGTCGAATGCCCACGCCACCGCCCGGGCGAACCCGTCAGAGCGCCACAGGTCCACGCTCGCGGCGAGCAGCCGGCTGCCGTGGCCGCGTCGACCCCAGCGCGGCTCGACCAGCAGGTCCGTCACCGCCACCACGTCGGGCCCGAGCGCCTCGGCCGGCTCGTTCGGGGCGAGGGACTCCGCGTCGGGTGGACCGGAGGCGACGAACCCCACCAGATACGATTGCTCCGCCTGCTCGACGGCGACCAGCACCCGGTGTGCGCCCGAGGGCGGCTCCTGCACGGCCGCGCTCCACCGCCCGGCGAGATACTCCTCGTCCAGGTTGTCGAGCACGTGCCGGGGCAAGATCCGGCGATAGGCGACCTGCCAGGTCGCGAGCTGGATTCGTGCGATCTCGCCGGCGTCTTCCAGACGCGCCGGGCGGACGTACCCGAGAGCCATGGGACGTGAGCCTACGCAGGGCGAGGGAGGCGATGGTGGCGCAGGGTGCCAAACGGACGACCGCGCAGGTCGCCGGGGTGGTCGGGCTCGCCGTCGCGGTGGCCCTGTTCCTGTCGGTGGCGGCTGTGCGGCACGGCTTCTTCGACCTGAAGGTCTACTACGGCGCGCTGAACTTCTGGGTACACGACGGCGGGGAAATCTACGACTTCCTCAAGCCCGGCACCCAGTACGGCTTCACCTACCCGCCGTTCGCCGCCCTGGCCATGCTGCCGATGGCCGTCCTGTCCTGGACAGCGGCCATCGTGGTGAGCGTCGCTGCCTCCGTGGTGGTCAGCGCGGTGCTGATCTGGTGGCTGGTCGACCCGATCGCCCGCCGCGCCGGCTGGACCCGCTGGTACGCCCTCGCCGTGGCGCTCCTGCTGGCTGCCGCGTTCGAGCCGATGCGCGAGACGATCAACTTCGGCCAGGTCAACATGCTGCTGCTCTTCCTGGTCGCGGTGGACCTGCTGCGGCTGCTGCCGGCCGGCAACCGCTGGGCCGGGGTGGGCATCGGTCTGGCCACCGCGATCAAGCTGACCCCTGGCGTCTTCATCGTCTATCTGCTGGTCACCGGGCGCTGGCGGGCCGCGCTGACCGCCGTCGCCACCGCCACCGCAGCCACCCTGGCCGCTGCCGCGCTCTTTCCCGACGCGTCCCGGGAGTTCTGGACCTCGGCGTTGTGGAACACCGGCCGGGTCGGCGAGCTGGCGTTCGTCTCCAACCAGTCGCTGCGCGGCGTGGTCGCCCGGCTGAACCCCGAGCACCCCAGCACCCTGGCCTGGCTGGTCCTGGTGCTCGCCACGCTCGCCGTCTGGGCCTGGCGGTCCCGGGCCGCCGTGGCGGCCGGCGACGAGGCCACCGGCCTGGCCCTGACCGGCGCGCTGATGTGCCTGGTCAGCCCCGTGACCTGGGTGCACCACCTGGTCTGGCTGCTGCCGGGGCTGATCCTGCTGGTCGACAATGCCATGGCGGCCCCCGCCCGCGGCCGGCGGCGCCGCGTCCTGCTGGTCGCCGCCGCGATCGGGTACGGCTTCCTGATCAGCCGGATCGTCTGGGCGTGGGAGAAGGACTTCACCGGCGTGGACGGCTTCCTCGGCAGCAACACCTACGTCTGGATCAGCCTGGCCCTGCTGCTGTTCCTGCCGGTCCGCCGGTTTGCCGGGTCGGTCGGGGCCGGGTCGGGCGGTGGGCCGGACCCGGCCGGGTCAGCCATCGAGGTGTCCGGTGTAGCGCAGCTCGACGAGGCCGAGCGGGGGCGCTCCTCCGGCCAGCGGCACGCGGTAGGTCGTCCGCTCGCCGTCGGGTGACAGCCCGGCCCGCTCGTAGAAGCGGCGGGCCCGCCGGTTGTCCCGCAGCACCCAGAGCCGGTACGCCGTCCAGCCCCGCCCGGCCATCTGCTCCTTCGCCGCCGTCAGGAGTCGCCCGCTCGTCCCGTCCCCCCAGTACGCCTTCTCGACGTACATGGTCAGCACCTCGCCGAGGGTGTGGTCCAGGTCGGCCCGGTCCTGGTTGTTGCGGTACGGCCCGAACGTGGTGAAGCCGACCACCGCCCCGTCCCGCTCGGCGAGCAGCGTGGCGAAGGGGTGCTCCGGATCGGCCGTGCCCGTGTCCCGGCGACGCTGCGCCCAGGCCGCCACGTTGAGCCGGCGTAGCACCTCGTCGGGCATGAACCCGGCGTACCCGTCCTGCCAGCCGTGCACGTGTACCCGGGCGACCGCCTCGGCGTCGTCGGGCCCCTCCGGGCGGATGATCGGCATGTGTCCGTTCTATGCCTCGACGGGTGCGGCGTCCAGCCAGCCGCACCGGTGTCGTACCCCTGGATTAGGGTGCCTGACGATGGCCGCACCGGAATCGCTCTCACTCGCCCAGGCCCGCCGGGTGGCTCTGGCCGCCCAGGGCTTCGCCGACCCGTCGCCCACCGGCCCGCCCACCCGCCGGCATCTGCGCCGGGTGCTCGACCGGGTCGGGCTGATCCAGATGGACTCGGTCAACGTCCTGCAACGCGCGCACTACCTGCCGCTCTACAGCCGGCTCGGGTCGTACCCGACGGCGTTGCTCGACGCGGCGGCCTACCGCCGCCCCCGCGAGCTCTTCGAATACTGGGGGCACGAGGCGTCGCTGGTCCCGGTCGGGCTGCATCCGGCGCTGCGCTGGCGGATGGCCCGGGCGCGCGACGACGCCTGGGGCGGGATGCGCCACATCGCCACCGAGCAGCCGGGCCTGGTCGCCTGGGTGCGCGACGAGGTCGCCGCCCGGGGGCCGCTGACCGCCGCCGAGATCGAGCACGACGCGCCCCGGGAGACCGGCAACTGGGGGTGGAACTGGTCGGCCGTGAAGAAGGCCCTGGAGTTCCTCTTCTGGGCCGGCGAGGTGACCGCCGCCGACCGCACCAACTCCTTCGCCCGCCGCTACGACCTGCCCGAGCGGGTCCTGCCGACGGCCGTGCTGGCCGCGCCCACCCCGACCGATGCCGAGGCGTACCGGGCGCTGGTCGCGATCGCCGCCCGGTCGCTCGGGGTGGCCGCCGAGCCGGAACTGCGGGATTACTTCCGACTCCCGGTGGCCGGCGCCCGGCGGGCCATCGCCGAGCTGGCTGAGGCGGGCGAGCTGACCCCGGTGACCGTGCGGGGGTGGCGGCACCCGGCCTGGCTGCACGCCGCTGCCCGGCTGCCCCGCTGGGTGCGCGCCGACACGCTGGTCAGCCCGTTCGACCCGCTGGTCTGGGAGCGTGGCCGCGCCGAGCGGCTCTTCGGCCTCAGCTACCGCATCGAGATCTACGTGCCGGCCCCGCAGCGGGTGTACGGCTACTACGTGCTGCCGTTCCTCCAGGGGGAGCGGTTCACCGCTCGGGTGGATCTGAAGGCCGACCGGAAGGCGGGTGTGCTGCTGGTCCCGGCTGCCTGGGTCGAGCCGGGCGCCGACCCGGGGGAGACGGCGGTCGCCCTGGCCGCCGAGCTGTACCGGCTGGCCGGCTGGCTCGGGCTGGACGCGGTCGCCCCGCCCGCTGTCGGCGACCTCGCCGTCCCGCTGGCTGCGGCGTTGACGAGCCTGTCAGGTGTACCGTGAGCGGCGTGACGAGCGTTGACGGCCCGCCCGGTACGCACCCGCATCCCTACCCGCATCCCGACCCGCAGCAGCCGCCGGGGGCACCGGGGGAATGGCCGTCGGGGGCGTCGGGGGAGTGGCAGCCGGGGGCCTACCCGATGCCGGAGCCGGACCGGCTCACCCGCTTTGTCATGCGAGTCTACGACCGCTCGCCGCGCTGGGCGGTGCCCCTCGCCGCCCTTGGCTGCGTCGGCGTCGGCGTCGCCTACGCGCTGATCAGCGACCCGACCCGGGCCGAGCCCGACGCCGCGCCGAGCTGTCTGCTGAAGCTCACCACCGGGCTGGACTGCCCGGGTTGCGGCGGCACCCGCGCGCTCTGGTACGTGCTGCACGGTGACCTGCCGGCCGCCGCCCGGCACCACTTCCTCTTCGTCTTCCTGCTGCCCTTCCTGACGTACCTCTTCGTGGCCTGGGCCGGGAAGCAGGCGTTCGGCTGGCGGCTGCCGGAGCCTCGGGTCAGCTCGACGGTGATCGGCGGGTTTTTGGCCCTCTGGGGGGTCTTCTCGGTAGTCCGCAACCTGCCCTGGGCCCCCTTCACCTTCCTCTACGTCTGAGGCCACCTCCCGCCGCGATCCGTGGAACGCGGCCGAGGCGGGAGTGGTGGCCGTGGCCCTAGGGAGCTGCCCCGTCGGTGCGCCCTGCGGCTCGCCGGCCTGCCCTCCGGTCAGCGGAGGGCGCGCGAGCCCGACTTGGGTCGCCGACGGCCGGGCCACTACAGTGCCAGGAATGCCGGAGATGGTGCAGCCCCAGGTCAAGCTGATCGCGTGGACCCAGTTCCAGGCCCCGGACGACGTGCCGTGGTCGACCGACGCCGACGGCGGCCAGGCGCTCGCCGAGTTCGCCGGGCGGGCCTGCTACCAGAGCTGGAAGAAGCCGAACCCGGCCACCGCCACCAACGCCGGCTACCTGGCGCACATCCTGGAGGTCGGGCACCTGTCGGTGCTGGAGCACGGCACGGTGAGCTTCTACTTCACCGGGGTGTCCCGCTCCCTCACCCACGAGCTCATCCGGCACCGGCACTTCTCGTACTCCCAGCTCTCCCAGCGGTACGTCCCGGAGCGCGACGCCGCCATGGTCGAGCCCCGGGTGATCGCCGAGGACCCGGAGCTGCACAAGAGGTTCGTCGAGGCCGCCGAGGCCGGCGTGCGGGCGTACACCGAGCTGCTGGAGGGGCTCGAGGAGCGGTTCGCCGACGAGCCGAACCCGACGCTGCGCCGCAAGCAGGCCCGGCAGGCGGCCCGCGCGGTGCTACCCAACGCCACCGAGACCCGGATCGTGGTCACCGGCAACTACCGGGCCTGGCGGCACTTCATCGCCATGCGGGCCACCGAGCACGCCGACGTGGAGATCCGGGAGCTGGCGGTGGAGTGCCTGCGCCAGTTGCAGGGGGTCGCCCCGAACGTCTTCGCCGATTTTGTCATCTCGGCCCTGCCTAGCGGCGCCGAGGTCGCGGCCAGTCCGCACGGCGAGTGAGTCCTGAGCCCTTCCCCGCCGGGCCTCCGGTGGTCGTCCGCTAGGTTATGAACATGACGCACGACCACCCTGTTGCCGCCGAGCGGGCGGTGTCCCGTCCCTTCGGCCGACTGCTTACGGCCATGGTGACCCCGTTCACCGCCGACGGTTCCCTCGATCTTGACGGCGCCGTCCGGCTCGCGAACCACCTCGTCGACGAGCAGGGCAACGACGCGCTCGTGCTCAACGGCACCACCGGCGAGTCGCCCACCACCACCGACACGGAGAAGGAACGCCTGATCCGGGTGGTGGTGGAGGCGGTCGGCGACCGGGCCAGGGTGGTCGCCGGGGTCGGCACCAACGACACCCGGCACACCATCGAGCTGGCCGAGGCGGCCGAGAAGGCCGGCGCGCACGGCCTGCTCGTGGTGACCCCGTACTACAACAAGCCGCCGCAGAGCGGGCTGCTCCGGCACTTCACCGCGGTCGCGGATGCCACCGGGCTGCCGATCATGCTCTACGACATTCCGCACCGCTCCGGTGTGCCGATCGCCACCGAGACCATGGTGAGGCTCGCCGAGCACAGCCGGATCGTCGCGGTCAAGGACGCCAAGGGCGACCTGCTCGCCACCTCGTGGGTGACCAGCCGCACCGATTTGGCCTACTACAGTGGCGAGGACGCACTCACCCTGCCCACGCTGGCGATCGGCTGCGTCGGCCTGGTGGGCACTTCGACCCACTTCACCGGCGCGCAGACCAAGCGGATGATCGAGGCGTACGACGCGGGCGACACTGCCACCGCGTTGGCGCTGCACCGGCGGCTGCTGCCCCTGTTCACCGGCATCTTCCGTACCCAGGGCACCATCCTGGTCAAGGCGGGCCTGGCGGCCAAGGGCCTGCCTGCCGGCCCGGTACGGCCACCGCTGGTGGATGCCACCGACGACGAGATCGCCCAGCTGCGCGCGGACTGCGCGGCGGCGGGTCTGGAGCTCCCCTGATGAACGAACGACACTACGGACGCCCGGTGACGGCGTCGCAGAACGAGGTGGACGCGTGACCGAGGCGCACAACGATGGGGTACTCCCCCCGCCGCTGCCAGAGGGCGGCCTGCGGATCATTCCGCTCGGCGGGCTCGGCGCCATCGGCCGGAACATGACCGTCTTCGAGTACGACGGCAAGCTGCTGATCGTCGACTGCGGGGTGCTCTTCCCCGACGTCGAGCAGCCGGGCGTGGACCTGATCCTCCCCGACTTCGGGCCGATCCTGGACCGGCTGGCCGACGTGCAGGCGATCGTGCTCACCCACGGCCACGAGGACCACATCGGCGCGGTGCCGTACCTGCTCGCCCACAAGCCGGACATTCCGCTCGTCGGCTCCCAGTTCACCCTGGCCCTGGTCGAGGCGAAGCTGGCCGAGCGGCGGATCCAGCCGTACACGCTGACCGTGCGGGAGGGCGGCCGGGAACGGCTCGGCCCGTTCGAGTGCGAGTTCTTCGCGGTCAACCACTCGATCCCCGACGCGCTGGCGGTGGCCATCCGCACCCCGGCCGGCCTGGTGCTGCACACCGGCGACTTCAAGATGGACCAGCTCCCGCTGGACGGCCGGATCACCGACCTGGCGGGCTTCGCCCGGCTCGGCGCCGAGGGCGTCGACCTGTTGCTGTCGGACTCCACCAACGCGGAGATCCCCGGCTTCGTCACCCCGGAGCGGGAGATCGGGCCGGTGCTCGACTCGATTTTCGCCAAGGCGAAGGGGCGGATCATCGTCGCGTCCTTCGCCTCGCACGTGCACCGGGTGCAGCAGGTCTTCGACTCCGCAGCCGAGCACGGGCGGAAGGTGGCGCTGATCGGCCGCTCGATGGTCCGCAACATGGGCATCGCCCGGGACCTCGGCCTGCTCAACATCCCGGCCGGCCTGGTGGTCAGCATCGAGGAGGCGACGGCGCTACCGCCCGAGCAGCTCCTGCTGATGTCCACCGGCTCGCAGGGCGAGCCGATGAGCGCGCTGGGCCGGATGGCCAGCGGCGACCACCGGCACATCACCATCGCCCCCGGCGACACCGTGGTGCTGGCCTCGTCGTTGGTGCCGGGCAACGAGACCTCGGTCTACCGGGTGATCAACCGGCTGGCCCGGGCCGGCGCGATGGTGGTGCACAAGGACGTGGCGAAGGTGCACGTCTCCGGCCACGCCCCCGCCGGTGAGCTGCTCTACCTGCTCAACGTGGTCCGCCCGAGCAACCTGATGCCGGTGCACGGCGAGTGGCGGCACCTGCGGGCGCACGCCCGGCTCGGCATCGAGTCCGGGGTCGCCCCGGACCGGGTGGTGCTCTGCGAGGACGGCGACGTGGTCGACCTCGTTGAGGGCCGCGCCAGCGTGGTCGGCCATGTGAAGAGCCGGTACGTCTACGTCGACGGCCTCGCCGTCGGTGACGTCAGCGAGTCCCTGCTCACCGAGCGGCGGATCCTCGGCGACGGCGGCTTCATCGCCACCACGGTGGTCGTCGACTCGGTGACCGGCAAGGTGGTCGCCGGGCCGACCCTGTCGGCGAAGGGCTTCTCCGAGGACCCGGAGGCGTTCAACCCGGTGATTCCGCTGGTCACCGAGGCGCTGAACCGGGCCGCCGCGGACGGCATCACCGACCCGCACCAGCTCCAGCAGATCGTCCGGCGCACCGTCGGGCGCTGGGTCAACGACAAGTACCGGCGCCGGCCGATGATCGTCCCGACGGTCGTCGAGGTCTGACGGCCTGAACCCCGCACCGCGTTACCGATGCCGGCCCGCCTGATCAGGCGGGCCGGCATCGGCGTCAGCCGTGGCGTCGTCCCGGTCAGGGCAGTTCGGCGACCGCCTCCGCGTACGCGACGCCGGTGGTGACCGCTGCGGTGACCAGGACGTCGAGCTGCGCCGGGGCCACCCCGTGGGCCAGGTCGCAGGTCACGTCGCCGGCCAGCACCAGCTCCCCGTCGTCGTCGTGCGCGTACGCCTTGGGCAGCAACCGGTCATGGTTCCAGACGTTGCAGAACGCGTACGCCTCGGCCCGCCGGCCCGCCGGCAGCCGCCGGGTGGCCAACACCCGGACGTGCAGGATCTCGCCCCGCTCCCCGGCCTGCCGGAACTCGATCACCGCCGGGTCCCATCGCCCGACCACCGTCGGACCCCGCACCGTCCAGGCGTCCCCGCGTCGGTCCAGGGCAGCCGTGATCATGTTGATGGTCAGCGCCCCGGGCTCGTCCTGGTCCAGTTCGTCCTCGGGCTCGGCGGCGTCGCCGTCGCCCCCCGCCTCGTCGGCGGGTAGCGAAACCGGGCCGGCGATCGGCCGCTCGGCCAGCCGGGCGGCGATCCGGCCGGACTGGTGGCCGGTGCCGTTACGGGCATCGAAGCTGCCGGCGAGCCCGGTCGCCAGCTCGGCCAGCAACCCGCCGAGCCGGGCCACGTCGACATCGCCGTTCGCTCCGTCGTCCGTACCGCTGTCCGTACCGCTGTCCGTGTCGCCGTTCGCTCCGTCGTCCGCACCGGGGGTGGGCATTCGTCGGTCGCCCCGCCCCGCCTCGGTGGCGAGGGCGCACAGCAGGGCCCCGGCGGTGGAGAACTCCATCACCGCCATGTCGTCGGACGGATGGTCCAGTCGGGGCAGTTGCTCGGCGAGGATGTCCAGGCCCCGGTCCAGGTGCCCGCCCAACGCGCAGAACCGCAGGTGCGCGGCGAGGTACGGGAAGGCCGTCCGCTCCCGCCGGTGCCGCCGGTACGCCTCGACATGCGCCCGGGCGGCCTGCTCCGGCTCGCCGGCGCGCAGTAGCGGCAGCAGCGCCGCAGCCAGCGCCGCCTCGGGCTGATCGGTGCAGTGTGACGGTCGAACGGGCGGCCGGTCGTCGAGGAGTGAACGGAGCTCGGCCAGCGCCGCGGCCCACTCGCCCCAGCCGGCCAGCAGTTCGGCGCGGCGGGACGGGGCGCAGCCGGGGCAGCCGGTCGCCGGGTCGGGCGGGGCGGTGCGCCAGCGGTCGTACCAGCGGCGGGCGGCCGGCTCGTCGCCGAGGTGGTCGGCGAGCCGGCAGCGCAGCTCGGCCACCAGGTCGCTCGCCTCGTGCGCCCCGTCGGCGTCGCGGGCGAGGTCGTCCAGCGCCGAGCGGGCGAGGTCGTCCAGTGCCGAGCGGGCGAGGTCGTCCAGTGCCGAGCGGGCCTGGTCCAACCCGACCCGTGGGGTGGCGAACACCGCCTCCACCGCGAACCGCTGGTAGCGGCGCAGCTCGGCACCCCGCTCGCCGGCCAGCTCGGGCAACCGGTCGAGGACTTCCCGGCAGCGGCGGACCGGTTCGAAGAGCCGCCACCGCTCACCCTGCCGCAGGTACGCGTCGATCAGCGCGAATCGGGCGTCCAGGGCGGTGCGGAGGTCACCGGCCGTCTCTGCGGCGGAGGTGACCCGTTCCAGCTCGGTGACGCGCGGCTCGCCGTCGGGCAGGTCCCGCGCGGCGGCCAGCGCCTCGGCGGGGCCCCGATCGCCGCCCCCCGGTTCCCGGAACCGGGCCTCCCACCGGCTCACGAGCCGGGCGTCCCACCGGTGCGGCCGGCCGGGTGACCCGGTCACGGCCGCGCCCCGCCCGCCAGTTGGCCCACCGCGGCGGCGAGTTGGCAGCCGGTCGAGATGCCGCAGTCGAGGAACTGGTCGAGCTGGTGCGGGGTCACCCCGCGTTCCAGGTCGGCGATCACCTCGCCGCAGATCAGGGCCTGCCCGTCGTCGTCGACGTGCACGAATGCCTTGGGCCAGTACCGGTCGTGGTTCCACGCGTTGCAGAAGGCGTGCAAGGCCGGCACGTACTCGATGGGGAAGGTCGGCGCGGCGACGGTGCGTACCTGCAGGATCTCGCCGGCCGCGCCCATCCGCAGGAACCAGATGAGACTGTCGTCCCAGCGGCCGAGCAGCCGGCCCTCCTGGTCCTGCGAGATGGCGTACCCCCGGGTGTGCAGCACGGCGGCGATCAGCTCGCCGGTCAACGGCCGCAGCGCCTGCACCGGCCCGGCCAGGGGGCTGTCCGGGTCGTCCTCGATCTCCGGCGACGCCATCGGGCATCCCTTCTGAGGGGAATAACACAACAGGGGGCGTCGTCCACGCTGCGACACGCGGACACGACCCGGATAAGCGGCGATCCGCCGGGTCCCGCCATTACGGTGACTCTATGGCGGGCCGTACCCCTCAGGCGAGTCGGCGGCGCGGCGCGTCGCCGCGCGGCACCACGAACAGTCGTGCCCGCCAGCCGGCGAAGAAGACCACCAAGGCCGCCCCCCGGCGGCGCACCACGGCGGCCCGGCCCGGTCCCGCCGTCCACGTCGGCCGCGCGATCGGCACGGTGTGGATGGGGCTGGCGCACGGCGTCGGCTGGGCGGTGCGGGCCGCCGGCCGGCAGGCCGCCTCGGCCCGCGACCTCGACCCGGAGCACCGTCGCGACGGTGGCGGCCTGCTGCTTCTCGGCCTCGCCCTGCTCACCGCGGTGGCCATCTGGTTCTCCGGCGCCGGGCCGGTGGGGCAACGGCTCGCCGACACCGTCCGGCTCTTCCTCGGGGCCATCTCGATCATCATCCCGGTGTTGCTGTCGATCGGCGCGTGGCGGCTGATGCACACGCCCGCCGACCCCGAGCACCGCGGCCGGGGACTGGTCGGCTGGGGGTCCATGCTGGTCGCCACGGCGGCGATGCTGCACATCGGACAGAACCCGGTTGACTCGGTCCAGCGCGACTACGCCGGGGGCCTGATCGGCGCGGGCGTCGGTGACCTGCTGGAGACCGCCATCACCGCCTGGGTGGCCGTGCCGCTGCTGCTCCTGCTGCTGGTCTTCGGCCTGCTGGTGGTCACCGCCACCCCGATCAACAAGATTCCCGAGCGGCTCGGCCTGCTCGCCGGGGTCGTGGCAGGTCCGCCCCCGGTCGTCGACGAGGTCGAGGTCGTGGAGGTGGTGGAGAAGAAGCCGGCTCGTCGCCGTCCGGCCAAGCGCGCCGCGCCGCCGCTGCCGGACCCGGACGACTTCGACGAGGGGTACCAGGGGGTGGACCTTCAGGAGACCGTGGTGCTGCCCCGCAAGCCCCCGGCGAAGGTGCCCTCCACCCGCAAGCCGGTCGAGCCGCCGGAGCACTCGCCCGCGCCCACCCGGGCCGAGCAGCTCGCGCTCAGCGGCCTCTCCGGCGACTACACGTTGCCGCCGGCCAACATGCTCAGTGGTGGCGCCGCGCCGAAGACCCGCAGCAAGGCCAACGACGAGATCATCGCGGCGCTGACCGGGGTGTTCGACCAGTTCGGGGTCGACGCCGAGGTCACCGGCTTCACCCGGGGCCCGACGGTCACCCGGTACGAGGTCGAGCTGGGCCCGGGCGTCAAGGTCGAGCGGATCACCCAGCTCTCCCGCAACATCGCGTACGCGGTGAAGTCGCCGGACGTGCGGATCCTCAGCCCGATCCCGGGCAAGAGCGCGGTCGGCGTGGAGATCCCCAACACCGACCCGGAGAACGTGGCCCTCGGCGACGTGCTGCGCTCCCGGGTCGCCACCAGCGACCACCACCCGATGGTGGTCGCCCTCGGCAAGGACATCGAGGGCGGCTTCGTGGTGGCCAACCTCGCGAAGATGCCCCACATCCTGGTGGCGGGCGCCACCGGGGCCGGGAAGTCGTCGTGCCTCAACACCCTGCTGGTGTCGGTTCTCACCCGGGCGACTCCGGACGAGGTGCGGCTGCTGCTGATCGACCCGAAGCGGGTCGAGATGACCGGCTACGAGGGCATCCCGCACCTGGTCACCCCGATCGTGACCAACGCGAAGAAGGCTGCTGAATCGCTGGAGTGGGTCGTCCGCGAGATGGACATGCGCTATGACGACCTCGCCGCCAACGGGGTCCGACACATCGACGACTTCAACCGCAAGGTGCGCAGCGGGGAGATCAAGGCCCCGCCGGGCAGCGAGCGGGAGATGCGGCCGTACCCGTACCTGCTGGTGATCGTCGACGAGTTGGCCGACCTGATGATGGTCGCGCCCCGCGACGTGGAGGACTCGATCGTCCGGATCACGCAGCTCGCCCGCGCGGCCGGCATTCACCTGGTGCTGGCCACCCAACGTCCCTCGGTCGACGTGGTCACCGGCCTGATCAAGGCCAACGTGCCGTCCCGGCTCGCCTTCGCCACCTCGTCGCTGGCCGACTCTCGGGTCATCCTCGACCAGCCCGGCGCGGAGAAGCTGCTCGGCCGGGGCGACGGGCTGTTCCTGCCGATGGGCGCGTCGAAGCCGATCCGCATCCAGGGCGCCTGGGTCACCGAGCGCGAGATCGCCGACGTGGTGAAGTTCTGCAAGGACCAGCGCGAGCCGGAGTTCCGCCCGGACGTGCTCGCCCCGGCGCAGAGCAGCAAGAAGAAGGTCGACGAGGAGATCGGCGACGACCTGGACCTGCTGGTGCAGGCAGTCGAGCTGGTGGTCACCTCGCAGTTCGGCTCGACGTCGATGCTCCAGCGCAAGCTGCGGGTCGGCTTCGCCAAGGCGGGCCGCCTGATGGACCTGATGGAGACCCGGGGTGTGGTCGGCCCCTCGGAGGGCTCCAAGGCCCGCGACGTGCTGGTCAAGCCGGACGAGCTGGAGGAGGTCCTGGCGGGCCTGCACGGCAACGGTGACTGACCGACCCACCGGCACGACGAGGCCCGCCGGTGGATCCGGCGGGCCTCGTGCGTCGGGCCTCGTGCGTCGTGCGTCGGGTGTCGTGCGTCGGGTGACGACGGGTCAGGCGTTGAGGATCGCGGCGGCCAGCACCATGCCGAGGACTGCGCCGGCCACGCTCGCGGCGGCGGCGTACCAGCCGAGCGGCTTGTCTCCCTTCATCGCGCCGACGACGCCCAGGACGACGCCGGCCAGGCCGAAGAACGGGGGCAGCACGATCACCGCGACGACGGCGAAGACGAAGCCGAGGATCGTGCAGATCCGGGCGGCGTTGCTGCGCGGGCGGGTGGTGCTGTGCGTGTCAGCCATGACGTCCTCCATCGATGAGAGCCGGGCGTGCGTTCGACCGTTTCCTACCCGAAGTCGCCGTTCGTCACGCCTCGCGCCGACGCGTTCAGTGGAAGAACTTGAGGCCGACCACCCCGGCCACGACCAACAGCAGGCAGCCGATCCGGGGGAGACTCGCCGACTCGTGCAGCGCCAGCATGCCGACCAGTGCGGTGCCGACCGCGCCGATGCCGACCCAGACCGCGTACCCGGTGCCGACCGGGATCTCCCGTAGCGCGTAGGCGAGGCCGCCCATGCTGAGTACCAGGGTGACCGCGAAGACGGCCGAGGGGAGGGGGCGGGTGAAGCCGGCGCTGCGGTCGAGGGCGATCGCCCACGCGGTTTCGAGGAGTCCGGAGATCACCAACAGGGTCCAGGCCATGGGACGTCACCTCTGCGGGTTTGCCCGGCCACCGGGGCCGGGACGAGGGGCAGTAGCTCGCGGGCGTCTTGGCCTGACCGGGTACGCCCACCTCGTCCGGGACGACCGGCACCGCCGGACCGTCACCTTCGACGCTAACACCGGCCCGGCCCAAAACGTGGTGAGACGGGCCACGGCCGTTGCCGGCCCGTCCTCGCGCGCCCGGTACCCTCGGATGGTGTCTGCCACCCCCACCTCCCCTGCCGCCGGCCGCCGCGTCGCCCTGCTGACCCTGGGCTGCGCCCGTAACGAGGTCGACTCGGAGGAGCTGGCCGCCCGGCTGCACGCCGACGGCTGGCAGGTGACCACCGACGGCGAGGGCGCCGACGTGGTGGTCGTCAACACCTGCGGCTTCGTGGAGAAGGCCAAGCAGGACTCGATCCAGACGCTGCTCGCCGCCGCCGACACCGGGGCGAAGGTGGTTGCCGCCGGCTGCATGGCCGAGCGGTACGGTCGGCAGTTGGCCGACAGCCTGCCCGAGGCGCAGGCCGTGCTGAGCTTCGACGACTACCCGGACATCGCCGCCCGGCTCGATGCAGTCCTCGCCGGCGAGGCGATCGACGCGCACACCCCGCGCGACCGGCGTGAGCTGCTGCCGCTGACCCCGGTCTCCCGCCGGGACAGCGCGGTCTCGCTGCCCGGCCACGGCACCCCGAGGGTGGCCGTGCAGACCGACGAGCACACCCCGGCCCACCTGCGCCAGGTGCTGCGGCACCGGCTCGACACCGGCCCGGTGGCGTCGCTCAAGCTGGCCAGCGGCTGCGACCGGCGCTGCGCGTTCTGCGCCATCCCCGCCTTCCGGGGCGCCTTCGTCTCGCGTACGCCGGACGAGCTGCTCGCCGAGGCGGAGTGGCTGGCCAAGACCGGCGTCCGGGAGCTGGTGCTGGTCAGCGAGAACTCGACGTCCTACGGCAAGGACCTGGGCGATCCCCGGGCGCTGGAGAAGCTGCTGCCGCAGCTCGCCGCGATCGACGGGATCGTCCGGGTGCGGGCCAGCTACCTCCAGCCGGCCGAGACCCGGCCCGGCCTGGTCGAGGCGATCGCCACCACGCCGGGTGTCGCGCCCTACTTCGACCTGTCGTTCCAGCACTCCAGCGAGCCGGTGCTGCGTCGGATGCGCCGGTTCGGCTCCACCGACCGGTTCCTGGAGCTGCTGGCCGGTGCCCGGGCCCTGGCCCCGGAGGCGGGCGCGCGGAGCAACTTCATCGTCGGTTTCCCCGGCGAGACGCGCGCCGACATCGAGGAGCTGGTCCGGTTCCTCTCGGCGGCCCGGCTCGACGCGATCGGCATGTTCGACTACAGCGACGAGGACGGCACCGAGGCCGCAGGCCTGCCCGGCAAGGTCTCCGCCGCCACGATCAAGCGCCGGTACGACAAGCTCAGCGCCCTCGCCGATGAGCTCTGCTCGCAGCGCGCCGAGGAGCGCCTCGGCTCCACGGTCGAGGTGCTGGTCGACTCGGTCGACGACGGCGTGATCGAGGGGCGGGCGGCGCACCAGGCCCCCGAGGTCGACGGTTCGACCACCCTGGTCGCCCCGGCCGACGGCGGGGTGGACCTGGCGGCGCTGCGCCCCGGCGACCTCGTGCGGGCCACCGTCACCGCGACCGAAGGGGTGGACCTGGTCGCGGTCCCGGATGAGATGATCTCGGCGGCGCCCGGCGCGGTACGGTGACGGCGGGCCCTGAGAGAGCGGGGGAGCCACGTGGTGCGGTGCCAGGAACGCCACGGCGGCCCGATCGGGGCGAGTCGGTGACTCCGGCGACGGAGTCGTCGGCGGTGGTCCCCCAGGTGCCGGTGCTCAACGCGGCGAACGCGCTGACCCTGCTGCGGCTGGTGCTGGTGCCGGTCTTCATGGCGACGGTCGTGGTGTCGACGATGAGCCATGGCGGCTGGCGGATCGTGGCCTGCCTGATCTTCGTGTTCGCGTCGGCCACCGACCTGGTGGACGGCTGGATCGCCCGCCGGTTCGGCCTGGTCACCTCGGTCGGCAAGGTTGCCGACCCGATCGCCGACAAGGCGCTCACCGGTGCCGCCCTGCTGCTGCTCTCCTGGTACGACCTGCTGCCCTGGTGGGTGACCGTGGTGATCCTGGCCCGCGAGGTGGGCATCACCGCGCTGCGGTTCTGGGTGATCCGGCACGGTGTCATCGCGGCCAGCCGGGGCGGCAAGATCAAGACAGCCATCCAGATATTGGCGATCACCTGGTACCTCTGGCCCATGTCGGCAGCCCTGGCCGCAGTTGGCCCCTGGCTCATGGCCGCCGCGGTCGGGGTGACGGTGGTCACCGGATTCGACTACGTCGTCCAGGCCCTGCGGCTGCGTCGCCCCCGTCCTTGACCCTCCCGCCGCTCGTCGATCACGAGGGGTCGTCGCCGGGTCCGGGCGACCACCGGCGTGATCGTCGGTCGCGGGCGGAAGATGCGTAGGGCGGGCGGGGCGGGGAAAGGAGCACGGGCATGGGGACGGATGCGAACGGGCGGCAACCGGTCGGCAGCCCGGCGGCCGGGGTGGTGCACAGCCTCGCCGAGCGGCACGAGACGCTGGCGACCGTGGAGTCGCTCACCGGTGGGCTGCTCGCCGCCTCGGTCGTGGAGATCGCCGGGGTCAGCGGCGTCTACCGGGGCGGCCTGGTCGTGTACGCCACCGAGCTGAAGTCGGAGCTCGCCGGCGTACCGGAGGAGTTGTTGGCCGACCGCGGCCCGGTCGACCCGGACGTCGCCCTCGCCCTGGCCGAGGGCGGCCGGCGGCGCTGCGCCGCGGACTGGGGGGTGGCCACCACCGGGGTGGCCGGCCCGCAGCCGCAGGACGGTAAGCCGGTCGGGCTGGTCTACGTCGCGGTCGCCGGGCCGACGGGCACCGAGGTCCGCCGGCTCGACCTCGACGGCGGCCGGGAACACATCCGCTCCGCCGCGGTGATCGAGGCATTGCGGCTGCTGGCCGGGCGGATCCACGCGGCCGACGTAGAGACCGGCTCCGGTGCGCCGGCCACCGCCGACGGCACCACCGCGACCGCCGAGACGGGCCGGGGCTGACCGGCCTCGGCCAGATGGTGGGGCGGGGTGGGATGTCACCAGGCCCGGCAACGGGTACGGTTGCGGGAAGGCTCCGACGCGTGACGTCGGCACCGGGGCGATCCACCGCCCTGGCGCGGCGGCCGTCGGAGGGTGTGATCCGTCAGGGGGAGGTGCGAATGGTCCTGCTACGCCGACTGATCGGTGACGCACTGCGGGCGCGCCGGCAGGGGCAGCAGCGCACCCTGCGCGAGGTCTCCTCTGCGGCGAACGTCAGCCTGGGCTACCTGTCCGAGATCGAACGCGGCCAGAAGGAGCCCTCCAGCGAGCTGCTGGCTGCCATCTGCGACGCCCTCGGCGCCCGCCTCTCCGAGCTGCTCCGCGAGGTCAGCGACACGGTCGCGCTGGCCGAGCAGATGCCCGGCGTGCTGGTGCCGGTGCAGGACGAGCCCGCTGCGCCCGCCGAGTCGACGCCGGTGGGCCGGGCGGCCGTCCGCGGGACCACCAACCGCGGGGTGCGCCAGGTCACGTCCGGCAGTCCGGTGACTGTCGCGGTGCACCAGGAATCGCCGCTGAAGGCCACCCTGCGCAGCACGCGGGTCCGCCCCGCCGACCGCGACCGCGACGTCGTCTGCGCCGCCTGAACGTTCCCGACCGGCCGTGCGCCGTTCGCGCCTCCCGGCTGACCGCACGACCCCGCTGTTTCGACCGGTGCGACGACGTGGCCGGGGTTTCCCCCGCCGCGTACTGTTGATCAGACGGCGGCGCCTGCCGCCTGTGGTGCACGGATGGCGGGTTGGCGCACTGCTGGGACGATGAGGTCACTGCCGCGTGCGACCGCCCGGCAACGTCGCCGACGGCGCGACTCTACTGAGGGGGTACCGCGGAGATGGCGAACCCGTTCGTCAAGGGCTGGAAATACCTGATGGCGCTCTTCGGCGCCCGGATCGACGAACATGCCGACCCCAAGGTGCAGATCCAGCAGGCCGTCGAGGAGGCGCAGCGCCAGCACCAGGCGCTGGTCCAGCAGGCGGCGGCGGTGATCGGCAACCAGCGTCAGCTTGAGATGAAGCTCTCCCGGCAGATGTCCGAGGTCGAGCGGCTTCAGGGCAACGCCCGGCATGCCCTGGTCCTCGCCGACCAGGCCCGGGCCCGTGGCGACGAGGCGGAGGCCGGCAAGTACGAGCAGTCCGCCCAGCTGCTGGCCACCCAGCTCGTCTCGGCCGAGCAGGCGACCGAGGATCTGAAGACCCTGCACGACCAGGCGCTCGGTGCCGCTGCCCAGGCCCGCCGCGCGGTGGAGAACAACTCCATGATCCTCCAGCAGAAGTTGGCCGAGCGCACCAAACTGCTCAGCCAGCTGGAGCAGGCCAAGATGCAGGAGAGCGTGGCCCGCTCGCTGGAGTCGATGTCCTCGCTGACGGCCTCCGGCAGCGTTCCCTCGCTGGACGAGGTGCGGGACCGGATCGAGCAGCGCTACGCCACCGCGATGGGCCGTGCCGAGCTGGCCGGCAACTCCGTCGAGGGCCGGATGCTGGAGATCCAGAAGGCGTCCCTGGACTCGGCCGGCTCGTCTCGGCTGGAGCAGATCCGCTCCAGCATGGCCGGCGAGCAGCTCGCCGGCCGGCAGGACCGTGCGGAGGCGGGGCAGGGCCAGCCCGAGCCGGCCGCCGATCCGGCCGCCGCGGCCCGGCTCGACCAGATCCGGGCCAGCATGGGCAAGGAACGCGGCACCGGGGATACCACCGCCGCAGGCTGAGCGGCAACGAACGCCGTCGGTCCGGTGGCCCGCCGCCGCAGGTCTGGGCGGCACGAGGGCTGGTCGGGTCGGCGGCGGAGACGCCGTCGACCGGGCGGCCGGACGTGAGGAGGCACGCATGGCAGACGAGCGAGCACGGTACTTCCGCGAGCTGCGCCGGCTGCGGCGGGCCGCCCGCCGGTGGAGCGTCCTGGGCGGTGGCCTGACCGGGGCGGCGGCCGTGCTGGCCCCGTACGCCGGGCTCGGGCTGCCCGACGCGGCCTGGGCCGGTGCCGCGGGCAGTGCGGTGGCCCTGGCCGCCTGGCGCTGGCTCGACCTGCGGGCCCTCGCGGCCCGCCCTGCGCCCCCGGCCCTTGGCCCGGCCGAGGCTGCCGCCCGGTCCCGGGCCCGGCTGGTCGCCGCCGTCGAACGACTCCCCGCCGGGCCGGGGGTGCTGGCCGAGGTGCGCCGGGCCCGGTCTCGGCTGGCCCTGCGCGGCACCAGCGTGGCGCAGCCGTGGGCCCGGCTGGACCGGGCCGCGCTGACCCTCGGCGGGATGACCGGCCGGTTGACCGGGCTGGCCGAGCCGGCCGTGCTGGAGGCCGCCGCCGCCGACCGTTCGTTGCGCGAGCTGGCCGGGCGGGTGGCCAGCGTCGAGCGGGCCCTGCGGCTCGCCCCCACCGACGCCCGCGCCCCGCTCACCGAAGCCCACCGGGAGCTGTCCGGGCAGTTGGAGAGCGGGGTGGCCGCGTACGAACGGCTGGTCGTGGCCGCGGCCAGCTACCTGGCCGAGGACGCCCGGCCCAGCAGCGAGCACGCCGCCGCGTCCCGGCTCGCCGAGGCCACCGACCTGCTGCACGGTGTGGCGTCGGCGCTGGCCGAGCTGCGCGCGGTCGGCGACCCGCTGCGCGCCCCCACCCGCTGACGCTCAGCCCGGGGTGGTCACCGCCACCGCGGCCGTGAACGGCGAGCTGCCGACCACGTTGAACGACCGCACCCGGTAGTGGTACGTCACGCCCCGGGTCAGGCCGGTGTTGGTGAACCCCCGCCCGTGCACCGTGAACGCGACGACCTCCCGCTCGAACGCCGGGTCGAGGGCCCGTTGCACCACGAAGCCGGCCCCCGGCCCGCCCGGCGGACCCGCCGCCCAGGTCAGCGCCACCGTCGCGGTGTCCGGCGCGGGAACGCTCGCGGCAGCGGCCAGCGACCTCGGCGGCGCGGGGCGGGGCGGGGTGGTGACGGTGGCGACCGTCGACCACGACGACGCCGCACCCAGGTAGGTGGTCCGCACCCGGTAGTAGTAGGTGGTCTCCGGCGCGACCACGGTGTCCACGTGCTGCCCGTCCACCCCGATCGCGGTGGTCACCGGCCCGCTGGTGAACGTCGGGTTGGTGGCCCGCTGCACGTCGACGCCCGTGGCGAAGGAGCGGTTCGCCCAGCGCAGCGCCACCCGCAGCGGCGCGGCCGGCGGGATCGCCGCGGCCAGCCCGGCCGGTGCGGCGAGCCGAACCGCCGCCAGCACCCCGTTGGACCACGCCGAGCAGCTCACCTCGTTCTCCGCCCGGATCCGGTAGTGGTACGTCATCCCCGGTGTGACCGTCGCGTCGGTGTACCGGCTGGCGGCGGCGGCCACCGTGATCGCGGTGAGCCCTCCGGTGAACGTCGCGTTGGTGGCCCGTTGGAGCAGGTGGCTGCGGGCCGGCGGGTGTCCGCCGTTGCCGGTCCAGGTCAGCGTGATCGCCGGCAGAACGGTCGCCGAGCCCGGCACCGGCGTGGCGGTCAGCCCGGTCGGGACCTTCGGGGCGACCCGTAGCACGATCGGACGGCTCATGCCCTGGTCCCGGTGACCGCCGAGCTGGCTGTGCCAGCGGTACTCCCACCCCATGTTGACCAACTGGTTGACCACCGACGCCGGCCGGCCGTCGACCGGGCTGACCATGGTCGAGCCGATCCGGGCGCCGGCCGGGCGGGTCGGGTCGAGCAGCCGGACGCTGTCGCCGAGCTTGAACGGCAGCAGCGGCGCGACCGGGCGCAGCGCCACGATCACGTCCTCCCTGGGGTTGACCCGGACCGTCTCCTTCCAGCCCAGCTCGTTGCCCTCCGGCAGGCGAATCGTGCCGTCCCGGCCGACCCGGTTGACCAACTGCACGTCGCAGCCGCCGAGGTGCACCGGGTGGGTCTGCCCGGCGTCCCCGCTGATCCGCCAGAGTTGGGTGTCGTCCGGGGGATCGCCGATCGGGACCGTCGGGTCGGCGATCACCAGGGTCTCGGTGGCCGGGTCGACCGGCCCGAGCGGCAGGGTGGCGGGGCCGAGCGGGCCGGCGTGCGGGTGGGCCACCCCGAGCCGGCCCGCCACCCGCCCGTACGCCGGCTCGAAGACCTGCCCCACCGCCTTCACGGCCAGCGGCAGGGTCACCGGGGTGGCGGCCCCGGCCGGGGTGAAGCTCACCGAGGTGGCGTACGCCGGCACCACGGTCTCTCCGGCCGTCCGGGTGCCGAACGCCCGGTCGTACGCCGGCTGGGGCACGATCGGCGGGCGCTGGCTGGCCGCGTACGCGGCGGGCAGCCGGTCGGCGAGCCGGTCCAGGTCGTACGGCGGGGCCGGCTCGCCGGCGACCCGGAACTGGAGCAGGGTACGGGTGTTCGGCCCGTACCCGGGGCGGGTTCCAGCGATGCCGCCGACGGCGGTGCGGTCCGGCGCGTCCGTGTGGTGGTCATAGCGGGGGTCGAAGCGGGGCAGCGGGGCCGGACAGTCGTTGTACAGGATGAGGGTGGACCCGGGCGGGACGGCGGAGAAGTCGACCACCACGTCGGCCCGCTCGCCGGGGGAGAGCAACAGGGTGTGCCCGTCGACGTTGAGCACGGTCGGGTCCTGCCGGTCGTACCGGTAGCCCACCGGGCGGTTCGGCAGCACCACCGGGGCGGGCAGCAGCCCGCACTCGTTGCCGACCTGGACGAACTTCGGCCCGGCCGCCGTCGGGTCCGGCACCCCGCCGTCGCGGCCGTCGGTGGGCCAGTGCGCCGGCCGGTCGGGGGAGCGGACCGCCTCCACCATGGGCACCTCGCCCGCGTCGGCGTCGTGCAGTTCGCCGTCGGGGCCCCACATGGGGGTGTCCGAGCGCGCCCGGTAGAGCTGAAGGTTGAGGGAGCGGTCCGCGCAGGCGTTGAGGATCCGCAACCGGTACGCCTTCGGCGCCACCGTCAGGTACGGATAGGCCACCCCGTTGACCAGCGGGGTGTCCCCGTACGCCCCGGGCACCGCCGACGGGTGCGGCACGCCCGGGGTCAGCGGCGGCTCGTCGGGCTCGGCGACCGGGTCGTGATGCGGGTTCGGCACCGGCCCGACCGGCCTGCCGTCGATCTCCGGGTCGGGCCCCGGTAGGGCAGTCGACTCCCCGGCGGGCGGAGGGCCCGTCCACGGGCCGTAGTCCCACCGGCCGGTCGGGTTGTCGCCGGTGGCCCGGTACGGGTTCTGCCGGGGTTGGTAGACGTGCGGGTGCCACAGGCTGCCCCGGGCCCCCCAGCGGTCCCGGTCCCAGGTGGGATCCTGGGCGGCGAGCTGGGTGTCGTCCGGCACGAAGGTCCGGTCCTGGATCACCAGCGGCAGTTGCTCGGCGGGGAGCACCCCGTCGGCGACGAGGCTCTCCTCGGCCGGGTCGGTGAGCAGATAGAGCGCGAGCTGACCGGAGTGGACGGTGAGCCGGGACAGGCCGAGGGTGTTGTCGTGCAGCCACATCAGCCGGCCGCTCTGCTCGTTCGGGAAGTACAGGGTCGTCGCCCCGGGGCCGGGCGGCGGCATGTCCGGCACGTGGGTCAGCCCCACCCCCGTCGGGTACGGGGTGATCTCGCCGGCCGGGGTCACCCACTGCCACGGGTTGCCGGCGCTGATCCAGCCGGTCTGCCCGCCGTAGAGGTGCAGCACGGCCCGGTTC
The DNA here is from genome assembly GCF_033804645.1 of Micromonospora sp. RTGN7. NCBI lineage: Bacteria > Bacillati > Actinomycetota > Actinomycetes > Micromonosporales > Micromonosporaceae > Micromonospora > Micromonospora sp. RTGN7. Next base: position 475,333 of record NZ_JAPZLF010000002.1, read on the forward strand.
TGCGGGTACGGCGCCGGCCCGTCCAGCGGCCCGGCGCCGGCCCCGTCGAGGGTCGGGTCGACGGGCAGGAAGAGGTCGCCGGCCCGCCCGGTGGGAAGCTGGTTGATGAACTTGATCCGCACCGGCCGGCCCCGCCGGGCCACGATCACCGGCCCGAGCAGGTACGGCCGGTCGGGCGGGGCGACCGTGTTGTGCCCGGTGCCGTCGGTGCCGAGGTTGAGCTGCCGGTAGCCGCGCAGTCGGGTGGCGGGCAGGTCGCGGTGCAGGCGCTGGGCGTACTCCTGGAGGCCGATCTCGTAGTAGTCGCAGCCCGGCCAGGTGCTGGTGTCGGGGACGGCCACCGGCAGGTACCCGCCCAGCTCGGTGCGGCCCGCCTCGCCGGGGCCCGGCAGCGCGTCGACGAACTTGCGGATGCCGGTGCCGGCGACCACCCCGTCCCGCCCGTCGGGGATCGGCAGCGGGCTGGCGGCGAAGTTGGGCACCGACCCGAAGCAGTGCGGGACCGCGGCCGGGTCGAGACTGGCCGGGACGGGGGCCGCCGGCTCGGCGGTCCGGGCCGCCGGCACGGCCGGCCCTGGTTCCCCGTTCGTGCGCGTGGGCAGGTCGGTGACGTGGGAGCGCAGTCTACGGAACAGCACCATGGCTCTCCCCGGGATCGTGGCACGCGCCGGCCCGCCACCCCCTCGGGGCGGTCGACTGTGCCTGTTTGACGATGGGTGAGCACTCAACCGCAGCATGCAACCTCGGGCCTCGATTAGGAAGTACCCAATCGTCCCTATCTGCGGAGCTTCCCGGCCCCTGGTGCGGGCGCGTCGGGGCAGGTCAGGGCGTCACGTCGGGCTGGCAGACCGGGCACCAGTAGGTGACCCGTTCGCCGAGTTCCTCCTTGCGGATCGCGGTGCCGCAGCGGCGGCACGGCTGGTCCCGCCGGCCGTACACGTAGCTGGTCTGCCCCCGGTGCAGCGAGCCGGTGCTGCTCTGGGTCCACCGCCCCCGGTTGGCGGCCAGCAGCCGCTGCGCGAGCGCCACCGTGCCGGCCAGGTCGGGCACCGCGCCGACGGGTGTCCACGGCGAGACCCCGCGCAGGAAGAGGACCTCGCACTTGTACAGGTTGCCCACCCCGGCGAGGTTGCGCTGGTCGAGCAGCGCCTCGCCGATCGTCGCCTCCGGCCGGGCGGCGAGCCGGCGGGCCGCCTCGGCCGCGTCCCAGTCCGCGCCGAGCAGGTCCGGCCCGAGGTGCTTGACCAGAGTGTCCTCCTCGGCGGTCGGCACCAGTTCCAGCTCGTGCAGGTGGTACCCGACGGCCACCGCGCCGGGGGCGCGCAGCACCGCCCGGATCAGGTGCCCGGGCCGGGCCGTCCAGCGCTCGCCGGGCGCGTACGCCCGCCAGGCCCCGTCCATCCGCAGGTGCGAGTGAAGCGTCCAGTCAGCCGTCGCTGGGCTGGCCGTCCCGGGGTCGGTCGGCTCGGCGGCGGTGAGCCGGAGCAGCAGGTGCTTGCCCCGGCTGGCCGACTCGCGAACCGTCCAGCCGGTCAGGTCGGTGGTGGCGAGCCGGGGTACCCGCAAGTCGCTGCCGGTGAGCCGGGCCCCGCCGAGGGCGCGTTGCAGAACTCGGGCGGTGTTCCAGACCGTGTCGCCTTCGGGCACCCCACCATTCTCCCTCCGTGAGTGGGATTTGCATGTAGCGCTATTTGTATCGAGGTTCCTGTCGATCTCCTCATAACGTAACCATCAGGGGGTTCTGAGGAGGAACAGCATGAATCACCCTCGAAGTAGCGTCCGTACCCTCGCAATCGCCCCCCTGCTCGTCGGGGCCCTCACCGTCGCGCTCTCCCCGGCCGCCGCGCCGGTCCCACTCGCCCCCGCCCTGTTGCCGGCCGCCGCCGCGCAGGCCTTCCCGGTCCCCGCCGCCGGGCCGGCGGGATCCACCGCCACCGCGTCGGTCGAAGAGTGGGCGGCGGACCTGTCCGGCGTGGGCGGCCTCAACACCCGGTGGTCCGGCGGCCGGCTCCGGCTGGCCGACCGGAACGTCCGCGCCGTCACCTCCGCCGCCCTGGGCCGGCACACGCCGCTCGCCGAGGGCACGTACCTCGGCCCGGCGCGCACCCTCACCCGCCCCGCCACCCGGGTCCGCGCCGAGGTCACCGCCGAGATCGGCCGCAACGCCGCGGTGGAGGTCCAGGTGCGGGGCTGGCGTTCCGCCGGCTGGACCGAGTGGCGCGCCGCCGTCCCCGCCGCCGTCTTCGACCAGCCGGTCACCCGCGTCCAGGCCCGGCTGCTGCTCACCGCCCGCGCCGCCGGGACCACCCCGGCGGTACGCGCCGTCCGGCTCACCGCCGACCGGGCCGCCGTCGCCGCCGCCGCCACGCCGGGGCGCAGCTACCGGGTCTTCGCCACCCGGATCGGGCTGGTCGGCGAGACCACCGCCAACGGGCACGTCGTCCAGCCCCGGGACCACTTCACGGCGCTGCCGTCCCGACGCTCGCTTGCCCCGCGCGGCACCGGCGACTACACCGTCCGGGTCTGCACCACCAGCGGCAGCCGCTGCGAGTACGCGCCCGTCTGGGACGTCGGGCCGTGGAACACCCGGGACGACTACTGGAACCCCGCCGCCGTTCGGGAGAACTGGAAGAACCTGCCACAGGGGCTGCCCGAGGCGCAGGCGGCGTACCAGTCCGGCTACAACGGCGGGCGGGACCAGTTCGGCCGGACGGTGCTGAACCCGGGCGGCGTCGACCTCGCCGACGGCACCTTCTGGGACGGTCTCCGGCTCACCGACAACGCCTGGGTCGACGTCGCGTACCTCTGGACCGGCACCGGCCCGCACGGGATTGTCGGCAACGGCCCGCTCAACCTCCGCGCCGGCCCCGGCACCGGGTACGCCGTCCGCGGCCTCGCCGCCACCTACGCCCACGTGCCGATCCAGTGTTACGTCACCGGCCAGACCGTCACCGGCCCGTTCCGCACCACAAACCGATGGAACCGCCTAGCCACCGGGCACTACATCAGCCACGCCTACATCTCCGCCATCTACGGCGGCACCGCCCCCCGCTGCTAACCCCCACCCTTTCGCCCTGGTGATCATGAAGTTATTGCCACAACACGCCGGGCAGGCTGGCAATAACTTCATGATCACCGAGGCGGGAAAGGGGGGTGGGTGGGGGTGGTGTGGGTGGGGGTGGGGGTTAGGGGCGTTCCTCCGGGCGGGGCGGGCGCACGATGTCCTGATAGCGGGGGTGGCTGGCGCCGTAGATGGCGAAGTTGAGCCGCGCGTGGGACAGGCTGAGGTCGCCGTTGGGGCCGCCCCGCACCACATCCGCGTCGGCGTCACCCTGGCCGTCGTCGGTCCAGAAGCAGACCGGGCAGGTGCCACCACCGGTCAGGGACGCGCAGCAGGGGCATGCCGGAGGAACCCATTGATCACCCACTGAGAGAGCATTTCACAACCGGCCACCGGGCATCAGTCCGACGGCGGTCCGATTTCGTCACCCATCCAGCGGCCCCGACGACTCAGCCCGACGCGGTGACGGCCACCAGGTCACCCGGGCCGACCGCGAGCACGTCAGCGGCCCGGCCGCCGTTCACCGCCACCGCGACCCGGTTGGCGGAGTCGACATAGATGACCAGCTCGCCGGGCGGGGCGTCGCCGAAGGTACGTCCGTGCGCCACCGCCCGGCCCGCCACCCGAAGCCGGGCCGGCAGCGCGGCCAGCAGCGTGCCCGGCGCGGCGAGCTGCACGTTGCCGAAGTGGTCCACGGTCAGCACCTCGGCGGTGAAGCCGTCCGGCTCCGGCCGCACCACCGGCTCGGGCAGCCGGACCAGTTCGGCGGGGTCGACCGCCGAGCCGGCGTCGGCCAGCGGGACACCCAGCGCCAGCCGCGCCGCCACCGGTGCGAAGACGTCCCGGCCGTGGAAGGTGCGGGAGACCTCCGGAGCCAGCCACTGCGGGTTGGTCAGCTCGACGGCCGCCGTGACGCCGCCGAGCGCCACGGCGGCGTCCAGCAGCAGCCCGTTGTCCGGCCCGACCAGCAGCCCGCCCGGTGCGGCCAGGGCGATGCCGCGTCGGGCGGTACCCACCCCCGGGTCGACCACCGCGACGTGCACCCCGACCGGCAGGTATGGCACCGTCTGGGCGAGCACGGCAGCTCCCCGCCGCACGTCGGCCGGCGGAACCAGGTGGGTCACGTCGATCACCCGGGCGGCCGGGGCGATCCGGCCGATCATCCCGTGGCAGGCGGCCACGAACCCGTCGGCGAGGCCGTAGTCGGTGGTCAGCGATATCCAGGGCACGGGGGCGTCCTCCTCGTACTCGGGTGTCTTGCCTGCCGTCGGGGCCGGCGCGGCTGACGGCTCGACGCTAACCTGCCGGCCATGACCCGTGTGCTGCCAGTGCCCGGCCGCAACGAGCCGCTGCCCGAGCACTGGCAGGAGTGGCTGCGCGGCCGGGACCCGGAGCGCCGCTGGGTTCGCCACGCGCGGCGCGGCCGGTACGTGGCCGAGGACCGGCTGGCGCTGCCAATGTTGGAAGCGCCAACGAAAAAAGGGATGTCATGTCCACGAATGCTCTGATCGCCGGCCGTATCGAGATCGCCGACCTGTCGGCGTCAGCACCCCCGAGAGGGGCGCTGACGCCGGCTCGAACTCGCTACGTATTCGCGCGTGGTCAGCCCCCCCAGGACGGGAGGTGGTCGGAGGTCAGGGCGTGAGGTTTTCCAGGAAGGGCACACGGGCCGCGCCGCGTGGGTTCGCGCTGAGGTCGGCGTCGATCGGGGTGATGCTGATCTTGCCGGCCTGGAGTGCGCTCCAGTCGCTGCCGGGTGTGGGCGGGCCCGTGGGCCCGCCAAGCGTCAGGGCGTACGTCCCGGGCTGGCCGAGCGCCCCGGTGGTGTTGGTGAACCCGAAGCGGATGTAGCTGTTCCGGTCCACGCGCGTCAGGCTCGTGCCTTTGACCGGGGTGGTTCCGGGATAGTTGATGTTCAAGCCGAGGCCTTGAGGAAGGACGGCGTTGCCGCGGGCGTTGCGGGCGAGCGCCGCCACGACGTCACTCGTGTACTCGGCGACCCTGTCCTTGAGCGCCACGGACTGGTCGAGGGTTTTGCCGTCGATGCTCACGGCGATCGCCGGAACGTTGTTCTCGAGGGCGACGATCGCTGCGCCGACGGTCCCGGAGTGGTTGACGACTGAGCTGTAGTTCCCGCCGGGGTTGATCCCAGACACCACGAGGTCGGGTGGTGCGCCCTGGAACAGGGCGCCGAGGCCGACGATCACCGCGTCGCTGGGCGTGCCCGTCACGGTCCACACGCCGGGCTCGGGATTGGCGAGGTTCACCGTCGGGTAGGTGATCAACGTTCCGGTGCCGCTCTGGTTCGTCGCAGGGGCGACGACAGTCACGTCGTTGCCGTCGGCGACGAGGGCGTTGCGCAGCGCCACGATCAGTGGGGTGCTCGATCCGCCCGGTCCGATCCAGCCGTCGTCGTTGGTGATCAGGATGCGCAGGCGGCGGTGGTCGGGCTGGGGCTGGTACGTGGGCTGATCGTTGGGCTGGGCGGCGGCGGTGGCGCCGAACGGCGCGACCACAGCGACGGCCAGGGCGAGGGCGAGGGGGGCGAGACGACGAGCTGTGCCCAAGGCAACTCCACTCTGAGGTTCCACCCCGGGACCGGACACCGCAGTTTCATGCCGCGAGGAAGTGGGCTAGACGGCAGCAGGCGCGGATGTCGCGGGGTGTGCGGTGATTGAGTGTCGAGTGTAGACGATCGCGGTGGCAGTAGGCCCTGTTTCATAAGCCTGGTCGGAGCCGTTCGTCAGCTGAGGTGGAGGGTCACCAGCGTCTCCCTGAGTTCCGCCTCGCCGTACACCCGGCCGTCCCGGCCGGCGATTCGAACGTGGTAGCCGTCCTACCCGGTCGGTACGTGCCCGGATACCACGAACTCCGGGTTGGCTGACGGGCTGGGGGCCGTTCCGGTGGTGGGTCTGTCCGTGTCGGTGCAGGCGGCGGTGCCGAGTACGAGCGCCGCGATGGCGACACCCAGTGGCCAGGCGCGGCGCCGCCGGGCCGGAACCAGATGGAGACCATGCCTGGGGTGGTATCACCTGTGGAGTCGGCCCCCACCGGCCGCAGTCGGTGACGGGAGCGTAGCGGGATGGTTCAGATCCCGGGAACCGGCTGCGTCGACCACAGGCGGGAGAGCCGCATGGCGGATCCGGGGTCGTCGGCGCGGCTGGTTGCGTACCGTCGGTGACATGGAGGTGCTGCTACGCGGCGGGCCCGGCGACGGGCAGGTCGTGCCCGGCGGCGGGGAGACCGTCGCGTGGCGGGCGTGTCTGTACGAGATCACCACCGAGTTCGCCCCACGAGGGGGCCGAGACCTGCGGGTGTATCGGCACCGCCTCGACTGCTGCGAAAACTACGGCCGGGGTGCCGACGACCGCTGCGAATGACCCTGTCCGCCGGCCGACTACCCTCCCGACGGGCAGGACCACTGCCGGACCGCGTTCGGAGCGACCAGAGGTGGGGGGGGGGCCCCCGGGCGCCGCCCCCCCGGGGGCGGCGGGCCGGGGGGGCGGGCGAGCCGGAGAGGGGGGGGGCGGCGGGGCCGGC